>JAZRYI010000117.1:0-13562 GCA_045600665.1 Bacteroidaceae bacterium | reverse complement strand
GTGAGTTCGACCAATTGTATTTTGTGCCCTTCGGGCCAATTGAAAAAACATAAAAGAAACAATAAAAACATAAAAAAACAGTTCAATTATTGTTTTTTTTGGTTTTTGTTCTGTTTCTACAAGGTTTTTCTTAACATGGCGCTTGCGCAAAAAACAAAAAATCAATTCGTCGAACTCACGTTTTCTTATTTATTCTGTCTGGTCGTTCAGCTTCTTGTCATCTTTTTTGCTGATGCTCTTCTGGCGAACCTTGCCAGTGAGGTTGATGGTTTGTTCGCCATCATTGATGATTGTGAAGTCGTTGACGTCGCAATCTATGTTGAACGTGCCCGAGCTGCGAGAGTTGAGGGTGGCAACGTCTGCCTTGAGGTGGTCGATGCTGACATTGCCTTTGTTAGTGGCATCGATGAGGAATGTCTTGCACTCCACATTGCTTAGCTTCACTCCGCCTGTGCCGAGGATGCCGATCTGGATGTCGTCGCACTGCCATGTGTCGGTGCACTCAAAGCTGCCTGTGTTGCAAATGCTTACGCACTGCAGTTGAGGGGCGGTGATGTACAGCTTGGTGTTGTTGGCATTGCCATACATGTTGTAGTCGGTGTTGGCATCGCTCTTCAAGCTGATGGTGAGAAGGTTGCTGTCGAAGTTGGTCTTGATGTACTCAATCAGGGCGCTGTCTCCTTCTATCTCCATATTGTAGTCGCCGTGCGAGAAGATGATGTCAACGCTGCCAATGTTTGTGAGGTAGGAAAATTCGGAAGGAATATTGACATGTTTCCTGACGATTTTCCTTTGCTTCTTGTTTGCCGCCTCTTCTTTCGAGGCGTTTTCGCTTGCCTCGTCTTTGCTTGCATTGGTGTTGGATTGGCAAGATGAGAGGAGGGCTATTGCTAATATGGATGTTATGATTCTTGATTTCATAATGTGAGCGTTTGGATTTATACTGAATGAGAATCAGCACATTCGGTCGCGATAGTCTTCGTAGCCGTACTGGCGGAAGAGCTCGAATGTGCCATCGGCGCGGAGCATGCCTATGGATGGGTGACCGATGCCATTGAACATGCATGTTTTCACGGTTGTGTAGTGAATCATGTCTTCGAATATCAGTGTCTCGCCAATGGAAAGCTCGTGGCTGAATTGCCATAGCCCCATGAAGTCGCCACTGAGACAGCTGTTGCCTCCCAAGCGATAGACGCATGGAAGCGTGCGGGCTGTTTCGTTGTCTTCCTGGTCGAGCGTGACGGCGTTGCGAATGGCTGGCTTGTATGGCATTTCAAGGCAATCTGGCATGTGGCAAGTGAAGGAAACGTTGAGAATGGCAGTCTTAACGCCATTGTTTTCAACCACATCAACGACCTTGGCAAGAAGAGGCCCTGTCTGCCAAGCGAATGCGCTGCCAGGCTCGAGGATGACTTTCAGCCATGGGTAGCGGGAATGGAAGTCGTTGAGAGTGCTGATGAGCAGCTCCACGTCATAGTCCTTTCGCGTCATGAGATGACCGCCGCCAAAGTTGATCCATTTTATCTGTGGGAACCATTTTGCGAACTTGTCCTCAATATGCTGCAGCGTGCGAGCAAACACGTCGCTGCCGCTCTCGCAGTGGCAATGAATGTGGAAGCCTTCGATGTCAGTGGGCAAATCGACTGGCAAATCATGGCTTAGGATGCCAAATCGAGAGCCTGGTGCGCATGGGTTGTACAGCTCTGTCTCTATTTCGCTGTATTCGGGATTCACCCTTATGCCGATGGATGCTTTGCCTTCGGCGTGCGAGTGGAAATGCTCGTACTGGGAGAGCGAGTTGAAGGTGATATGGCTGGAGCAATCGACTATCTGGTCGATTTCTTCGTCAGTGTATGCAGGGGAGTATGTGTGTGCCTTGCTGCCGAACTCTTCTTTTGCAAGCCGTGCTTCGAAAAGGGAAGAGGCTGTGGTGTGGGATATATATTCGCGGAAAATCGGGAATGACTTCCACAGGGCAAATGCTTTGAATGCAAGAATGATCTCAACATCAGCACGTTTTGCCACATCGCTTATTAGAGCAAGGTTGCAGCGAAGCAATTCTTCTTCCATCACATAGCAGGGTGAAGGAATGGTGGATATGTTTTGTTCTAAAAGTGTCATAGTCAATCGATTATTCTGATTTTTGCAAACTTGAGCAATAGCTGTTTCGTGCCTACATTCTCAAACTGTATTGTTGCCTTAAGGCTCTCGTCGCGTCCTTCGAGCTTGATCACTTCGCCGCGGCCGAATCTGTCGTGCTCTATGTGCTTGCCCACTGCCAATCCATTGGCGCTGGCAGGAGACGGAGCTGAGGATGAGGCTGGCGAGGAAACGATTCTTGTGATTTTGCGCATGCCGTGCGGCAACTCTGGCTCCTTGGGAGCGGATGATTGGGTGGGGGTGAATGGTCTGCCCGACGAAGCGAATGGCAATGGCTGAGAAGGGCGATCGCTGGTGCGAGAGGTGCTGGCGCTGGAGCGTGAGGAAGCGAAGAAGTCGTCGTCGTCGAAGAGACGGTTGCGTCGCTTCCAAGGCAGGTCAACATCGTCCGACTGGCTTCTGCTTGACGAATAGACGGTTTGTTGCCTGTCAAGGTACTTGCTGTCAATGTCTGTCAAGAAGCGGCTTGGTGAGCCAAACTCCATTTTTCCGAATCGGAAACGGCACTGCGCGTAGGTGAGGAAGCAGCGCTTCTTTGCTCGGGTGATTGCCACATACAACAAGCGTCGCTCTTCTTCCATCTCGCGTGGCGAGCCTGACGACATCTGGCTTGGGAAGAGCCCTTCTTCCAATCCCACGACAAACACATTGTTGAATTCCAGTCCCTTGGCAGAGTGTATCGTCATGAGCGTGATCTTATGCTCTTCGTCACCTTTGTCGGTGTCCACATCGCTGATGAGCGACACTTCTGAGAGATAGTCGGTGAGGGAGATGTTGTCATTTCCCTCTTCCTTGCTCATCTCGCAGAAATCCTGAATGCCATTCATCAGCTCTTCTACGTTTTCTTGCCTTGCCAGATTCTCGGGGGTGGCATCTTGGTAAATGTCATTGATTATGCCGCTCTGCTTGACTATTTCTGTGCCTACCTGATCGGCAGGAAGCGTGCGCGCATGCTCGATGAACACGTCCATCATATCGTGGAACTGCTGAATCTTGGCTGCGGTGCCTTTATTGACATTGAAACCGTACTGCTGAGGATTGGAAATGACGCTCCACAAGCTGACATTGAATTCGTTGGCTTGCTGAGCAATCTTTGCTACGGTGGTGTTTCCGATGCCGCGAGCAGGGTAGTTGATGACGCGGCGGAAAGCCTCTTCGTCATTAGGGTTGACAGCCATGCGGAAGTAGGCTATGATGTCCTTCACCTCCTTGCGCTGATAGAAGGACAGACCTCCGTAGATGCGGTAGGGAAGCCCATCTTTGCGAAGCGTGTCTTCAAACACACGGCTTTGCGCATTGGTGCGGTAGAGAATGGCGAAATCGGAGTATTCGCAGTTGTCGAGCTTCTTGATCTTGCGTATGTTGTTGATCACAACCTTTCCTTCTTCAATGTCGGAATGAGCGTTGAAAACGTGCAGAAGCTCGCCTCTGTCATTCTCTGAGAAGACCTCTTTCTTGATCTGGTTTCGGTTCTTGCCAATCAAGCTGTTGGCGGCATCAACGATGTTCTGTGTGGAACGATAATTCTGCTCAAGCTTGTACAATTGAGCACCTTTGTACCTGTCGCAGAATGTGAGGATATTGTCGATGTTGGCACCGCGGAAACTGTAGATGCTTTGCGCATCATCACCCACAACGCAGACGCGCTGCAAGTGTTCCGTCAGTTGCCAAACTATCTGATGCTGAGCGAAATTGGTGTCTTGATACTCATCTACAAGCACATACTTGAATCTCTGCTCCCATTTGGCTTTCACTTCGGGATTCTGTTCAAAAAGCAAATATGTGTATAGCAGAATGTCGTCAAAATCCATTGCGTCAGCCTGCTTGCAGCGATTGGCGTAGCGCTGGAAAATCTGCGCAACGGCTGGAGTGTTGCGTCTGGCATCGCTTTGCAGGTTTGCCGGATTCGACATATATTGCTGAGCAGTGATGAGCTGGTTCTTGCAATTGCTGATGGTGCTGAGTATGTCGCCGGGCTTGTAGGTCTTGTCGTCCAACTCCATCTCCTTGATGATTGCTTTCACCAGGCTCTTGCTGTCGGCGGTGTCGTAGATTGTGAAGTTGGGCGAAAAGCCAATGCTTTCATGCTCGATGCGGAGAATGCGAAGGAATACGCTGTGGAAAGTGCCCATCCACAAGCGGCGCGACTCTTCTGTGCCAACAATCTTCGCTATGCGCTCCTTCATCTCATTGGCTGCCTTGTTGGTGAATGTCAATGCAAGGATTGACCACGGTTCATAACCGTGCTCCAACAGATAGGCGATCTTGTATGTTAATACTCTTGTTTTGCCTGAGCCCGCGCCTGCTATCACCAGCGAGGGACCATCGCAAAACTCCACGGCTTGACGCTGAGGAGGATTGAATGTGTCGAGATAATTAGTCAATTGCTATATATAATAAATATGTGTGTGTTCTGATTTCTTGAAAATAAACATGTATGTTAAGATAAACTTGCATGTTCTGATTTCGTGTATAAGCTATTGCTTGTTAAAGACGGAGACCTTAGGCAGCTTCACATACTTTCTTTCTGCAATAGTCTTTATGTTCTGCTCATCTATAAGCTTGAAATCAATGTTTCCGTCTTCACGGAACGTCAGTTCCACGTCCTGCGCATCGTTGCCCATATCGCTAACCATGCGCACCACGGCTTTCTTGTTGTCTGCTTTTTTCACTTTCAGCACCACCCACGTGCCATTCAGATTACCTTTTAGGTAACCGTATGTCTCCTCAAATTCAAGGTCGGGCAGAGAGATGATTTTTTCTGTGAGGTTGAGCTGCATCGTTGCTTTCAACTCTTCGCAATAATACAATCCTGTAAACTTTTCCTGAGCCATCATTACGGTGGCAAACATCAAAAATAATGACGTAAATAATCCCTTCTTCATAATTCGAATTGCTAATTTGTTTACAAATGTAAAACAAAAACCACATATATGCTAAATCTTTCACTTTTTTTTTGTTATTTTGCAAATTATTTACGTTTTATTATGAGAAAATACAAACTACTGGCGCTCGATTTGGATGGTACGCTAACCAAAAACGACAAGACGATATCTGAGCATACACGACATACACTCATACGCGCACAAGAGCAGGGATTGAAGATCATACTTGCATCTGGACGCCCCACATACGGAGTGGCTCCGCTGGCAGACGAACTGCGGATGGCTGAATTTGGGGGGTACATCCTCAGCTTCAACGGAGGGCAGATATACGATTGGAGCACAAAGGAATTGCTTTACTCCAACGAGTTGCCGAAGGATGTGCTTCCATACCTGTACGAATGTTCCAAGCGACGCGATGGCTTCACCATACTAAGCTACTGCGGAAAGCAGATTGTGACTGAAGCTCCTGAATACCCCTATGTAATGCATGCTTCGTTCCTCAACAAGATGCCAATCCGTCATGTGCAGAGTTTTCTTGATGAAGTCACATACCCATTGCCAAAGTGCCTTATAGTGGGAGAACCTGAACCGCTTCACGCACTTGAGCTTGAAATGGCTGAACATCTGAAGGGAAAGATTGGCGTGTTCAGAAGTGAGCCTTTCTTCCTGGAACTCGTGCCTAAAGACATTGACAAGGCAAAATGCCTTTCCATACTGCTCAGCAAAATCGGAGTGGCGCGCGAAGACTTGATTGCATGCGGCGATGGATTCAATGATTTGACGATGATAGAATATGCTGGACTTGGAGTCGCTATGGCAAATGCGCAAAGCGTGGTGAAGTCTAAAGCCGACTATGTGACGCTGAGCAATGAAGAGGATGGCGTGGCTGCAGTGGTTGATAAGTTCTTTTTTGGTCAACAATAGGGTTTTCCCCTCCTCAAATAGGGAAAACTCCTTTTGTACTTGTTTGGCAAGTGCTAATTTTGCAGCGTGATAATAAAATACACAGGAAATAATAACATAAAATAACTGCATTATGAAAAGATTTTTAACATTAATTCTTGCAATCGTTCCTCTGCTTTCAATGGCACAGGACGATCTCTACTTCACTCCTTCAAATAAGAGCAAGGTGAAGAAGGAGACTGTGGACATGAAAGCCACAGCAGCTCCTGTTGAGAGGGTTAAGCCTGTTGACTACAACAGCTGCTCACGTAGCGACGATGAGTACAACCGCAGGTATTCTTTCGGGGGAGACAGCCAGAATGCTGGCGGTGCTTATGCCGATGATGATTCTTTAACTTACGTCAAGGTCGATACCGTTTACGTGACAGACTATGACCTTGAGGATCCTTCGCTCGACTACCGCTACTCGCGCCGATTGCTTCGTTTCCATTCTCCATACAGCTACTCTATCATTCGCAACCCTTATTACTGGGACCTTGTGTATGGCTACGGCGCATGGGACTATCTATCCGATCCATTCTATGACCCTTGGTACTGGCACTACGGATGGGGATATGGCTGGAGCTGGGGCCCTTGGGATTGCTGGTATGGCGGCATCTGGGGCTATCACCATCCATACCACTGGTCATACTGGGGATGGGGACCTGGTTGGGGACATTTCCCTTCTGCAGGCGGCGGCATAAGCTCATCTACTCATTATCGTCCACGAGGCGAGTATGTTAAGACAAATGGCAGATTTGGACATGAACGCATCCGCACAAACCCAGGATTGAACGACCGTTCACGTTCAAGCAGAGGAGGATTGCGCACAGACGGCGCTCTTGCTTCAAGCAACAGATCCACAGGGCGTGCAAGTTCTGTTCAGAGAACTCAAACAAGCCAGAGTGGCTATCGCGGTTCTTACTCAGATTATGCTACAAACAGATCTCGTTCTGGCATCACTCGTACAACACCAGACAGAGCTGGCGCGGCTACAACTCCTTCACGCACATCTGCCAACAGATACGGACAGCGCACATCTGCTCCTGTAGTCGTTAATCGCGATGGTTCAGTGCGCTCAAGTGCTGCATCGTCTCGCAGCAACAATTCTTCCACATCATACACTCCATCACGCAGCTACAGCAATAGCTCAAGCAGCAGTCGTTCAAGCTCATACAGCAGTTCGTCAAGCTCGTACAGCGGCTCGTCAAGCAGTTCGTCATTCGGTGGAGGATCACGCAGCGGAGGCGGCGGTTTCTCTGGTGGCGGATCACGCGGAGGCGGCGGTGGTGGTCGCAGATAATTCACCACTCAGGACAAATAAAAATACAAGATTTACAACATTCTAAGAAATACGACGTTATGAAGATATATGGAAAGTTTCTGCTGCTGGCTGCATTCATGGGAGCCGCAGGCACTGCATCTGCTCAGGACAACTATGATGCTCAGAACTTTATGAAAAACGACCTCAACGGAACAGCACGTTTTGTGTCAATGGGCGGTGCACTTGGCGCTCTTGGTGGCGACATCAGCGTCATGAGCAGCAATCCTGCAGGTACTGCTATCTACAAGAGTGGCGATATTGCTTTCACACTCAGTGGCATATTCACTGATAAAGGCGCTATGGGCCACGATGCCAGCCGCATGTCAGTCGACCAAGCTGGCGGCGTCATCTCTTTCGACCAGGGCAATCCACGAGGCAAAGGACTGCAGTATGTCAACTTCGGCATGAACTACCAGAAGAATCGCAACTTCCTTGGCAATGACTTCATCGACATTCAGCACCTCAATGGCAAACTTTCTCAGACAATACAGATTGCTCAGCTGTCTGATTACTGCTATGACACAAACAATTGGGGAACCCTTGCAAACCTTGCAGCCCCAATGTGGAATGACGATGGCAGCATGAAGCGTCCTGGCATAATCATGGAAGACGAGATTGGATACTATGGCGTAGGCGCTAAGGACGCATACTACGAACGAGCAACATTCGGCAGCAATTCACAGGTTGATGCTAATGTTTCGTTCAACGTTTCCGACCGCTTCTTCTATGGAGTGACAATGGGTATCTATGACATAAACTACACAAGAGAGTCATTTTACTCAGAGCTTGGTGTGGATGGCGATTGCTACGACCTCACAAATTGGTATAAGACAGAAGGCACTGGTTTCGATTTCAAATTCGGCTTCATCTGCCGTCCTATAGAGGATAGCCCATTCCGTTTTGGCTTGACTGTCCACACGCCAACTTGGTTCACCATGACAGATGCCAACGGAGCAGACCTCTACCTAAATGACGAATTTCTGGCAAGAGAAGACAATGCAGATTTCGACTATGAATTGCGCACTCCATGGAAGTTTGGTGTAAGCCTCGGTCACACCATCGGTCGCAACATTGCTCTCGGAGCAGAGTGGGAATATCAGGACTTGAGCACAGCACGATACGATCCTGCTGCAGGCGACTACACGAGCGACAGCCAGTACTACTTCAAGGATGTAAACAGTTTCATGCCAGAAACTCTCAAAGGACAGCATACATTAAAGCTTGGCATGGAATACAAGCCTGTTGACAATGTTGCTTTCCGTGCAGGCTACAACTACG
Organism: Bacteroidaceae bacterium; assembly: GCA_045600665.1. Taxonomy (GTDB): domain Bacteria; phylum Bacteroidota; class Bacteroidia; order Bacteroidales; family Bacteroidaceae; genus Minthosoma. The sequence continues at coordinate 4,973 of JAZRYI010000117.1, read as the reverse complement.
TGTCAAGCCCAATGAAAGACAACGCCTTCCGCACAATCACTCCTGCAGGTCCATACACTGAGACCGACTATACAAACTGGAAAGGCATGAACCGCTTCACACTCGGCGTGGGATTCCGCTTCAATGGCGGCTACTTCGATGTTGCCTACCAATATCAGACACAGAAGGGCGACTTCTATGCGTTCGACAACTACGATGATGTGAACCCACAGTCACAGTACACACTTCGTCCAACTTCAATCACTGTTGACCGCAGCCAGTTGATGGCAACTATAGGTTTCCGATTCTAATCACAAGACTGCAAACAACACGAAAGCTGTTGTCGCAATATTAACAAAAGAGGATATTGCAAAACTATTAGGTTTTGGCATATCCTCTTTGTGTTTTTAAGGAAAAAAGGACTTTTTAATTCTATATCTTCATTTTTTCTTTCAATTATTTGCTAGTATGTTTATTTTTATTTTAATTTGCATAATAATCTAAGAGAATATATGATTAATTGGTATATTTTAACAAAAATAGCAATTAGTTTAGTTGAAGAAAAAAAATGGAGAGTATGAATAAAAACTAATAAACCAATTAAAAACATGTCCCGAATGGAAAATAAAACAAACTAAATATTAATAATAAAAAAACAAAAATCATGAAAAAGAAACAACGATTATTTGTTACATTATTGTCAATGATGTTTTCCTTTTCATCATTCGCTTATGATGTAGAATTGAATGGTATCTACTACAATTTGTTCTCATCATTAAAGACAGCTCAAGTAACAAGTGGTGAAAACTTGTATGAGGGTGATGTCATTATTCCATCATCTATCGTCTCGGGGGGAGTGACATATTCTGTTAAGAGCATTGGCAACGAAGCTTTCAAAAAGTGTACAGCCATGACATCTGTATCCATTCCTAGCACAGTGACAAGCATTGGAAATTATGCTTTTTGGGCTTGTAATTCTTTGGCTTCAGTAACATTGCCAGAAAATACAACCACAATTGGAGATTACTCATTTAATGGATGTAGCAAATTGAAATCCATCGTAATTCCTCAAAACGTTACATATATAGGTGTGCGTGCTTTTGTGAATACAGGCATAAAAGAAGTTACATACAACGCAATCAGCGCAACAATAAGCATTAAACATAGTGGGGGAGATGGCGATGCACCTGTTGGTACAATTGTTGTGCATACTCCTGCCCCAGGTAGTGACCGATATGGATCATGTTTTCCAAACACAGTAACAAAAATCACTATTGGCGATAAAGTTCGTTCCATTCCGAATAACTTCGTTGAAGGATGTACAGAGTTAAGTACAATTGAGATACCAGAAAACGTAACAAGCATTGGAGCTTCTGCATTTGCTGATTGTACATCTTTGGAATCTGTTATAATTCCAAATTCTGTTAAAAGTATGGGAGATTCATCATTCTTTGGATGTTCCTCTCTTACAACTGTTACGCTTTCAGAAGCAATCACTATTATAGCTTCTTCGTCATTCCAGGATTGTTCTTCTTTGTCGAATATCACAATACCTAATTCTGTAGAATCAATTGGAGAATACGCTTTTTCTGGTTGCACATCATTAACATCAATGGATATACCTAACTCGGTCACTAACATTGGCAACGAGTCATTCAAAGGATGCGCAAAGTTGGAGGAGTTAAGAATACCAAATTCCGTGACAAGCATTGGCGAATATGCTTTTTTTGGCTGTAAAGGATTAAAGAAAGTTTATTGTTCAATCACCAAGCCGATAACTTGTGGTACAAGAGCATTTTTCAGCAGTTCTAATATTGCAAAAACTACTCTTTATGTTCCTTCTTCTTCTATTGCTTCATACAAGAACACAAATCCATGGAGCAACTTTGGCTCATTCAAATCGATTGATGCAGCTACGTACAATGTTATTTATATGTTGGATGGAGAAGAATTAGAACGTGTACTTGTTGAAGAGTATGATTTAATTACATTGCTCAATGCTCCAACTAAAGAAGGTTACAGATTCTCTGGCTGGAGTGGTTATCCTGAGAATTTGGTTATGCCTGGTCACGACGTGACTATAGTTGGTACTCTCCAAGAAATAATTTATAGAAATCTTATTTATAAAGTAAATGGCGTTGAAATCAAGAAAGTTTCTGTTGAGGAAAATCAGCCATTCACTTTGATTGAAGATCAAGAAAAGGAAGGCTATACATTCTCTGGATGGAGTGGTTACCCAGAAGATATGATTATGCCTGATCACGATGTGATTATAGTTGGTACATTTGAAAAAATCGTATTGGATACTGACATTTCTAAGTTAGACAATGCTATATATGCATCCGCAAAAGAAGTACTTATTGGCAAAACGTTTGAATTGCCAATCAACATGAAGAATAAAGATGGCGTGATTGCATACCAGTGTGATATAGAATTGCCTGAGGGCATGGACTTCGCTATTAACTCAAAAGGAAAGTATATAGTAACAAACAGTGATAGATGCGACGATCATACAGTTAGCTCTTCTTTGCAAACAGATGGAAGCCTGCGCATTGTCTGCACATCTACTTCCCTTTCTGAGTTTGATGGCAATGATGGCATTGTTGCAACTATATCCGTCATCGTACCAGAAACGTTCACTGAAGGAGAATATATTGTGAGAATAAAGAACGTCAAACTTTCAGAAACAGGTTCCAAGAAGACAGAAGCTCCAGAAACAATTGCCACGATTGTTGTGAGTGATTATGAGGAAGGCGATGCTAATGGTGATGGTGATATAGACGTAGTTGATGTTTCTGCAACTATAGCTTATATTCTTGGCAATGCACCAGAGGGATTCAACACAAAGGCTGCTGATATTGATCATGACGGTGTGATTGATGTAAATGACGTAACTGCTATTATTAGCATCATTTTGAACGGCAAATAATTAACAAAACCAATCTAAATAATAAAACAAATGAGAAAATTAATACTATTTGCGTTTGGAATCGCAATGGCATTAACTACAAATGCACAGGTATCTTTCTCTATAGATGATACAGATTTGTGTCAGGGAGAAACAAAGAAAATTGAGATTAATATGGCAAATGATGCTGATGTCATCGCCTATCAGTTCGAAGTAGAAGTGCCAACTAATGTGACTATTGCCACATCAGGCAAGGGTGTTCGCCCAGAAATTACAGATTGGACAGACACTCACTCTGTATCTGCCCAAAAGCAATCAGATGGGTCATATCGCTTTCTTGTATCTTCACCTGAAAATGAAATCTATTCTAAAGGAAGCGGAGCGATTCTTAAGATTAACATTACTGCCAATACAAATGCACCTGTTGGTTCATATAAACTGGCAATCAAGAACATCACTGTTTCTCTTGATGGATCAAAGAAATTGCTTGTCGATAACACAACTTGGAACTGCACAGTGTGTGGCGAATATTCACGCACAACAACATCTGGCAACTACGGCACAATCTGTCTTCCTTGGAACGTGAAGCTCAGCGACGTTAAAGGCGCGGAGATTTACAGCATCAATGGCAAAGTGATGAGTGGTGCTAATCCTTCATCTATCATTGCAGAAGCAGTGGAGGATGAACTTGTTGCAGGCGTTCCTTACATATTCAAGGCTACAGCACACAAGATTCCTGCTACATACAGCACAGATCCTGTTAGCATCGCTGGCAGCTGCAATGGTTTGGTAGGCACATTCACAGACCTCAACAATATTGCAGGTAAATATGTGATTGCAAACAACAAGATTGGCAAGTGCGCAGCAGGCAGTACATGCAGTGCGAACCGTGCATATATCGATATGGATCAGGTTTCTCTCTACAATGCATCTGAGGCATCGGGTAAGCGTCTTGTCACTATCGGTGTGGGAGAAGATGCAACAGCTATTGATGCCGTTGAAGCTGTCGACGGAGAATACGAGGTGTACTCAGTATCGGGTGTTCGCATGAATACAGAAGCTAAGGGCATCAATATACTTAAGAGCAAGCTGGGTACAAAGAAGATTTTGAAGTAAATAACGAATACATATTAATGAACAATGAAAAAGTATATAACACCCGAAATCAATGTTAATGACATTGAACCCGAATTGATGTTGTCAGGAAGCATTAACATAGAAATAGAATCCGACGAGCAAATTTTGGACGCTGAATAGAAATTATTCAGTAATGCATATTAGAGTATTTGAGGTTTAGTACAACTTTTGCATTAGCAACAGTAAAACTAAACCTCAAATTTTTACCTAATAACAAATATTATGTTTTTGTAGGATTTAATTCATCTGTATTTTCGTAGTAGTATTTTGTTCGAAAACTTAATCTCTAAAAACAAAAAGAGGGTGTATCAAAAATGACACACCCTCTTTATATTTTATTGAATTTATATTCGCGTTATGATTAGATAGCAAATGGGTTCTCGCCTGGATAGAGCTGACCTGCTGGGAGAGGAGTGTTGATGTCCTCAACGCCGAGCATCTTGAGAGCTTCGAAGAGAACCTTACCGCAGTGTTCAAATGCGTATGCACCATGGTGTGGGAAACGCTTGCCTACGAGGACGTGGCGGTAGAAGCGAGCAAAACCAGGAATAGCGTGGATACCGATGCCACCGAATGAGCATGGATCAACGTCGAGGAACTCGCCTTGAGCAATGTATGATACAAGCTTAGAGTCTGAGTTCGACTGGATACGGAACATTGTTGACTTGCCTGGCATAATCTGACCTTCGAGAGTACCCTTTGTGATATCCTCGCTCATGAGACGAGCCTGGATGAGCTGGAACTTGATCTTGCAGTCCTTCATGCACTGTGAGCATGTATTGCCGCAGTGGAAGCCCATGTAGAGATCCTTGAGGTCTGCACCAGCAAGGTTTGCACCAGCAGGGATTACATCAGCAGGAACAGAATTGTTGATGTCGAGGAGAGTTGCAGGCTTCTCAGTTGCGCACTCTGCCATGTACTCAGAAAGAGCACCATAGAGGTCAACCTC
>JAZRYI010000116.1:0-3047 GCA_045600665.1 Bacteroidaceae bacterium | reverse complement strand
CATGCCATCGAGGGTTGACACGCTGAGGCGGATGTCGCTGCGACCGTCGATGGCAAGATCGTAGAATCCTGCCTGCACACGCTGTCGCTCTTCAGCTGCGGAGCGTGTCTGTGGCTTCTTTGTGCCGTAGAAGTCCTGTTCAGCGATGGACGCTGTGAAATAGACTTCATCGAGCTTGCTCTTGATAGGTGCGTTGAGAGATAGGTCATCAACGCAGGATGCCACTACTGCTGAGGCACTCAAGAGCATAAATGCTTGTTTCAGTTTTCCGATCATATATAACATATATTTTTTTTGTACAAGAATCTATGAATGTGCGTAGTGTCCTACACGCAGCAGGCGTGTAGGTACCCACAGGAGAGTTAGTGAGAGACCTTCTCCCTCACAGGCCTGATTGGCAGCGCATACGATGTCTGCAGCTTCAAGTCACTCCTAACTCTTGGCGTGTATTGCACACCCTCTTTCACTCCTTTGTAATCAAACGAATCGTAAGTACGGAAATTAAGAACGTATGCACCCTTTTCGCCATCATTATCTTGATTGATGGCTGGCGAGGCTGTCCAGAACATACCCTGAGAACCATTTGACATGATAAGTTCGTTGATATTGTTGGTAGAAGAAGCGCCTGGCTCTGCCATATCCCAGAATCCACGATAACCTAATGCTGGGAATACCAACTTCGTGTCGGCAGAAATATCCCTGCTTGTAGAACATAACATTCCCAAATATGTTGTCTTGTCATTGAATTGATTCACATCTTTTGCCGAAGGAACGCAATAGCCAGCAGGACATGGGTCGTATATAGTCTTTACCACTTTCGTTTCCTTGTCATCATACTCCGTCTGACTGGCATTCCACAAGTTTCCTATTCCATCATGGGAAACCCAAGAGATAGGGTCGCGCATCAGGATGTTAGGATGCTGGATGCCATAGTTCAATGCCACGCCATGACTGCTGATTTCCCTACACCATTCTGTACCGCCTGTGAACACAGATGAATTTGCGAGCACTTTTCCAAAGTCAAAGCCTATTGACAGAGCCTGTCCAGTGAGAGCCAACATCGTTCCTGTGAAATCACCTACAGGCGACGACGCAATAAATTCATCATCTCCAAGCTGCATTACAGACAATGAATTAAGACCAAAAACATTATCACCTACTGTGGCAGGATCGAACCAAATTGTTCTGGTGTAGTAAATCTCTGTTATATAACCATATCTGTCTGTACAAACAAGACATTCACCGATTTTATCTAAATTCATCACCTCAGCTTTATTAATAAACTGCTCAATATAATCATTATGCTCAAAAAAATCGGCTGTCAATGAATGTGTTGATTTATCAATAATACTATTTAATGCATCTGTCGAAGTTTGAACTTTATCGATGATGTTATGCGTTTCATTAGGAGTTGCATAGTCAACATAAACTTTCTTTCCATTATATACAATAGTATTATCTACGTTAAAATCTGATTTATAGTAATCTCTCATTTTTCTAATGGTTCTACCTGTCAAAAAGCCTTTTAGACCAACGATAGCTCCCTGCAAAAACAGGTCTTTCATGTTTGCAGCGTATGTTACGTGCAATTCTGCATGCATTCCAAGTCCTGCAGCATCGGCACCTGCCTGATAGAACGCCTTAGGCAAAGCTGATACGTCTTCGCTGCTTCCTACACTTCTATAAGTGCTCACCGCGCCAGGGAATGGATCCTTACGGCCCCAGTTATAGTATGTTGCGTTGCCCGCAATATTTCTTCCCAAGTCATGCACTTCTGATGAGTTCTGGATTATGCGGAAACTTGCACGCTTTGACGGATGTTCAGGCAAGGCGATGCGCACAGCTGCCTCACGACCTATTGCACCAAAAGCATCAACTGTAGAGCACCAGCCAAGGGTGAGCGGCATGAAATCGACCTTGTCGTTGTTTTCGTTCTTGTCACTAATTGGTTCGGCAAGATTTGCTTTTTCATCGGTTACCCAGATGTGCCAGCTCCATGCCACATTGTTGCCGTCCATAGCAGCAATCACGGCATTGCCCTGGTCTATTTTATCGGGCAGAATCTCAAACTCAATAGCGTTGCCATCATCCACGAGCTTGATGCTCTTATGGTCGATAAGGCCCTCCGCATCCTGCCATACAAGTGTGGCACGAGAGAGGTTGATGCCATTGTTCTTTATCATAGGCGCTGTGATAGGCTTGCCATTGTGAGTCATGAAGTTATTGCCATTGGAATGCTTGTAGCCAGCATTGTCGGTATAGGCATCCTTGTTGGTCTTGCCATCCACGATGGCGTTGCCGTAGGCTGTTGGGATGCGGTACTTGCCTGGAGCATCGACAACGTAGCAGTTGGCTGTGGTCTGCGCGCAAGGCTGATTGAGGTAGTCGTGGCGCGAGAGGTCGAACGCGTCGCCATCGTAGCCGAGCGGTGTCTTGTAGCGAAGGAAGTCGCGGTGTGGTCTGCTCTCTGGTTTGACAGCCATGAGACTGACATTTACAGACATTACTGTATCATTACTGATACCCATAGCAGGCGAGACAGACATGCCCGCAGGCGGATTGCTTGCACCGCCGCTCATCCACGTTCTGCCACCATCGCTGCTGTAACTCTGCACCATCCAGCGCATAGGGGTGTTTACGCCTCCCTCATGGTGGTAGCTGATCACGCTGATATCCTGATCGCTACCATTGGGAGAAAAGTCCTCAGGCTGCTCTACTTCAAGAACATAGTCGCCCTTGTCTTCTTTGTCCATGAGCGAGTAGGTGATGCTCTGGCCAGCCTCCCAAGCAGGGGTGCTGGAAGTGGCGAGCGATGCAGTGAGCGTCTTCACCTCTGCGGTCTGCACCTCGTCCTCGGTGTAGTCCTGGTACTCGATAGTGACCTTGGCATCAGGCGTGAGCTGCTGTGGCAGGAGCATGAAGGTGCTCCCGCCGCCATTGATGACGATGTTCTCTGCGCCAGTCACGTTGAAGTTGAGTGAGCATGACACCTTGCCTGTAGTGGCTTTTGAGAGGTCCCAGCTGCTGTTGCTGAAACTGTATGTGCC
>JAZRYI010000115.1:0-8975 GCA_045600665.1 Bacteroidaceae bacterium | reverse complement strand
TCAAGACAAGGCACTTCACTGCTGTGCCATCAAGCGCACCGCTGTCTCTTGGTCAAGCATCCACTCTCACGTCATCGCAAATCCAGTCTGTCGATTCTACGGAGTACATAGGCGACTTCGTGCTTCTGAAATTGGAATTGTCTCCCGCAAACATTGCAAAGCTTATAGGAAGAGACAAATCAACTGTAACGGCTGCAAGAAAAAAACTATTCATGCTGTACGGTTAACTCATACGGAGCCCTCGGCGGTCTCCTGAACTGAAGATAATTTCCAATAATGCGCAATAATTGTTCCGATAATATTTTTAATTAACGTGAGTTCGATGAATTGTTTTCATGCCTTCGGCCAATTAGAAAAACCAAAAAAAACAAAAGAAAACAAAAGGAAAACCATAATGTTTTTTCTTGTTTTTGTTCTGTTTGGCTACGCCGAGCTAAAAGGTTCTCAAAGGCTTTTCTTAACATGGCGGTTCTTTGCGAGCAAAGCGCTTCGCGATAAGCGCATAAACAATCAAACACAATTCGTCGAATTCACGTTATTACCTTGAAGACTTGGGAGTGTACATGCGTGTAATATCTGTATCTTCTTCTTCAGATTATGGATATGTTCTGCTTAGTGACAGTATTGAATTGTTAGACGACACATCTAAGGTTGACCATATGCGAATGTTTCTGGCAACTCAGCAAAGTCTCCATATAGCAATTTTGTAACATACGGCATGTTACATAAATGATACGAAGCATTTTTACATACAGAGAATCAGCCATTTACATCTCTTGGTGAATTTTTGGTGAACTATTTTCCTCCATCTTTCTTGCTTATATTGCAAAAAGCATGTATATTTGCAAGCAATTATAGCAAACTACGATGCAAGTGAGGACGTTTTACTGTTGGGGTGAATTACGTAAACTAATGAATGAGCAATTAAATTAAAAAATGATTAATATGAAAAAGACATTTGCTTTGATTTTAGTGATGCTCTGCTGCTTGGCTGGCAAGGTGTCTGCACAAGAACTGAAAGAAAACCTGAAGTTTGGCAATCCTACGAAGGAGGAGCTGACGATGGAAGAGTATGCTGACGAGCCTGATGCCGAGGCGGTGGTGCTCTGCAAACTGAGGACGGTGTATTTCACTTACCTGGCCAATGGCTTCAACAAGATGATGGAGAATAAGGTGCGCATCAAGGTGCTGAAGCAAGAGGGAACAGAGTATGCCAATGTGTCGATATTCTACCACAACAATGCAAACAAGAATGACGACTACAAGGACGTTGTGAACAAGATTGAGGCTACAGCATTCAATATGGAAAACGGCAAGATGGTGGCTACGAAGATGAAGAGCAACCTCGTGTTCCGCGAGCGAGTGAATGACGAGACTATGGTGGTGAAGTTTGCCATTCCGCAGGTGAAGGCAGGCACTGTGATAGAGTATGAATACAAGATTCAGACAGACAACATATACAGCATCGGCGACTGGTATGCCCAGGACGAGATACCTGTGCTGTACACGAAGTATGACTTGACGATACCAGAATACCTGCACTTCTCTGTGGAGAACACTGGCGTGGCGCCAATAGAAGCAAAGCGCAACACGGTGACGGAGAGCTTCCACCTTGGCGGTGGCGAATTGGCATCAAGCCAGTCGGAGCATTACGTGTACGAGGGCAGACACGTGCCATCGCTGAAGGATGACGACTATGTGTGGTGCGTGGACGACTACCGCAGCAAGGTTGTGGCAGAGCTTGGCTCTATCCAGCTGCCTGCATACTTCAAGTCATACACCATGACGTGGGAGGATGTAGCCAAGACTCTGATCAACTTTGACGACTTCGGCGGCAGACTCAGCAACAATGCACCTCTGAAGGAAGAATTGAAGGCTCTGGGACTGGAGAATATGGAGACAAACGAAGACAAGGCAATCGCAGTGTTTGACCTGCTGATGAGCAAGGTGAAGTGGAACGAAGACTATGCCCTCTTGTCAACGAAAAAGGCAAGCTCCGTGCTGAAGGATGGCATGGGATCGAATGCCGACATCAACTTCATGCTCATCAATATGCTGAACAGCGTCGGCGTGCAGGCATGGCCAGTGGCAATGCGCATGCGCCATCGTGGCAGATTGCCAATCAGCTATCCAAGCGTGGGCAGGCTGTCCACCTTCGTGGTGGGATTCGACCGCGGCGACGATGGCATCGGCGTGCTGGATTGCTCCACCAAGTCGGGATATGTTGACGTATTGCCACCGCAGATGATGGTGGAGCGTGGATTGGTGGTGAGAAAGGATGGCTGCAGCTGGACAGACCTGTCGAAGGAATGCAAGGGACGCGAGGTGACTCGCATCACGGCAGAAATGAAGCCTGATGGCAGCATCAGCGGTTTGCGCGACAAGTATTATTACTATCAGCATTCACTCCTGTTCAAGGAAGACCGTAAGAAGAACGACACCGTGGATGTGGTGGAGAAGCTTAGCGGCAACCTGCAGGCTGTGATAAAGAACTATACAGTTGAGGATGTGGATAAAGTGTCATCGGCTACGAACGAGAAGTTTGAGTTCGAGAAAGCAGGTCAGAGCAATGGCGACATCATCTATATCAACCCATTCATATTCTCGCTGTGGGACGAGAACCCGTTCACTCAGGAGAAGCGCGTCATACCTGTGGAGCGCCCATGCACAACGATAGAAGACTGCTACGTGAATCTCACCATTCCAGAGGGCTACGATGTGGAGGAGCTGCCAAGCCCAATGCAAATACAGATGGCAGACAAGTCCATCACGTGCATGGTTCAGTTCACGAAGGAGGGCAACACCATCTCTGGCATGTATCGCTACAGGGTGAATCGCTTGTTCTTTGACACTGAGGAGTATTCCGACCTGCGCCAGGTGTATGAGCACATAGTGAGCAAGTGCAATGAGATGATTACGATAAAGAAGAAGTGATGAGGAGGCGGCGCTTGAGCTTATAAGATATTGAGTTTATATGAAGAGTTTTTTTGCAGCAATGATATTTGCGTGTTTCTGTGCAGCCAGCGCTGTGCAGGCACAAGTGGCAACCGTGATGGAAGATGTGACGGAGGTGGAGTACCTGTCGCCAACCAATTGCACCACCCATCACCGCACTACTATTCGCATCGAAAACAAGCGAGGCATGGATTTGGCAGACTTCTCTTGCTCGTGCGACAAGAACACGGCACTGGCATCGTTCAGTGGCGAGATAACATATCCAAAGACTGGTGCCTCGAAGAAAATCAAGAAGAATGACTTGCAGAGAAGCGAGTATTCTTCCAACCTTGCCACAGACTCTTACTACTATTACTATACCCCCACTCCTGCCGACTACCCTTTCACCATCACATACGACTGGGTAAGCAAAGAGACAGGAGCGATACTCAGCCTCGCTTCCTTCATGCCGCAGCTGGGCTGCGATGTGGACGTGAAGTCAGCATCTTACACTGTGACCTATGCGCCCGACGTTGAGATTCATTACTCGCTCAGCAACATATCCTCAAGCGTGCAGAAGGAAACGCTTGGCGATGGCAAGCACAGGCTGACGCTGCAGATGGAGAACATCCCTGCGCTGAAGAGTGAGAAATTCATGCCGTCGATTCGCACGCTGCTTCCTAAGGCATACTTCGTGCCAGACACGTTCGCATTTGACAAGACAAATGGCTCCCTCACCACTTGGCAGTCGTTTGGCGTGTGGCTGCGCAGCTTGCAGGATGGCAGAGATGCCTTGCCCGAGGAATTGAAGCAGAAGCTGCATCAGCTGACGGATGGTTGCGCTGACCAGCATCAGAAACTGCTTCTCGTCTATCGATTGCTGGAGGAATCCACGCGCTATGTGAGCATACAGCTTGGCATTGGCGGCTTGCAGCCTGCTCCTGCTGCTGACGTGTTCAAGCAAGGGTTTGGCGACTGCAAGGGACTGTCCAATTTCACAGTGGCAATGCTGAAGGAAGTGGGCATTGATGCCGACTATGTGGTGATAGGCACCCGATACGAGGACTTGCCTACCGACTTTGCAGCAATGGCGATGCTGAATCATGCCATTGCTCGTGTCAACATGCCAGATGGGGCGGTGTGGATGGAGTGCACAAATCCGAAATATCCTTTAGGCTATGTGCATCAGGGCATAGCCAATCATAATGCCGTGCTTGTCACAGCCAATGGCGGTGAGAAAGTGCGTTTGCCAAAGTACAGCGCAGCGGAGAACGCAGACAGCATCAGCATGAAGATAGATTTGAATGCTGATGGTTCGGCAAGGCTGGAGGTGAAGGAACGGGCATTGAATGCTTGCTTCGAGGATTATGCTTTCATGCTAAACCTTGAGGCAGACAAGCAGCGCGGCAGGATTCGCGACCGCTTGTCGCTGTCAGATTTCGTGTTCGATTCGCACTCGGTGCGTCAGCTGCATCGCCTGGATCTCGTCACGGATGAGCGGTTGCCTGTCATCATGACTGAGTTTGATGGCAAGTGCCGCAAATATTCCAGCATGACAGGTTCGCGCATGTTTGTCAATCTTTTGCCTTTTGCCAATGCTGGCAAGGTGAGCGCTTCTGCCACTCGTGCCAATCCTGTGCAGATCACTGACTATGACCGCAGCCGCATAATGCACATTGAGCTGGCAATCCCTGATGGGTTTGGCGTGGAATTTGTGCCGGAAGCAGTGAACGAGGAAACGGAGTTTGGCAGCATAAAGGCTGACATCAAGTCGCAGGATAAGGGCATCACTGCTGATATTTGCTTGACATACAGTTCGGCAATTCATCCGGCGGACAAGTATCCGCAGGCTTGCAATTTTGTGAATAAGGTTGCGGAACTGCTTTCCAGCAAGATAGTGCTGAAGAAAGAGTAGGCAGTGGTAGTTGCGCGCCTAAATTGGCGAAAAAACAGGTTTTTCTTGTTTTTTGCCAAACACCTAACATCGCATTCACAACTCGTCGTATTTCAGTGCATTAACTGTGTTAGGTGTTGCTCAAACACCTAACACAACACCTAACAAACACCTAACATAGACCTAACATGAATCTAACAGGTTCGATTGGTGTTTTTCTCTAACAAAAATTACCGACCACGACCGCCTTTAAGGATAACGAATAAGAAGTGTAGATTACATGAAATCATGCCTTTCTCCGTAATTTTTTTACATCCGAAGCCGTAATAATCTTTCGGGCGAACCGCTATTTTATACCAGCCGATAGTGTAAAGGAATTACGGCGTAGCCGTATTACTAAAATGCACTTTCTTCATTCGATTAAAAGCTTTGAGTTCCTTTGTACTCCTTTGTGCATAAAGATACTTTTAATTTAGTAACTAAAGTTCCCACTGTAGAACTTGATTTGATGTTAAAGTGTGATGTTAGGTCTATGTTAGGTGTTTGTTAGGTGTTTGTTAGGTGTTTGTTAGGTGTTGTGTTAGGTGTTTGAACAACACCTAACACACGCAATGGCGTGAGCATTAGAGAGTTGTGGAACTGATGTTAGGTGTTGTGCCTGTTTGAGGAAAATCTTCTTCGCATAGGAAATCAGGGGTGCGCTTGATGTACTCGTAGCCAAACTTGCAACGGAGGCAGTCGTGGGTGTCGCAGTAGTGGTGCGTGAGGTGGATGAGTGCCTGGGTGTCGGCGGAGTTCTCGCATGCTATGCCTGCGGATGCCCAGTTGCGAATGAAGCGATTGTTCTCTGGGGGGAGCTCTTCCCAGAGAGAGAAGGCACGCTCGCAGAGAGAGTCGTCGGTCTTGTACTTGCCGTAGGCGAAGAGGATGGGCGCTACGCTGTTGATGGTGAGCAAGCGGATGGAGCTGACGGAGAGAGCCTTGTCTGAGGCACGAGAGGGAGAGGACGTGAAGGTGTAGTGAGTGCGCCAGAAGTCGCTGACATGAGTGGTGAAGAGCGCTTTCACATCGTCGAAGGCGGCGGCAGCGATGAGTCGTGAGAGGGTGAGGCGCTGCTCGTAATAGAGCATTGCGAGCTGCGCAATGCGAATGTGCGGGAAGTTTTGCGGACGCAAGCGAAGGAAGCGCCACAGCTTGGTGGGGATGGGCGTGAGCGAGAACTTCTTGCTGAGATATTGGTATTCTTTCCTTAATCTATTATAGTATTCTATTCCCTCATCTTTTCCATCATCAGTCTTCGCTATCTTCGCATCTTTTGCCTTTTCAATCTTTTCGTCTTCCAACAGTCCTGCCTGACCAAAGAATATCGCCTCTATCTGGAACAGGCTGTCGCGATGCTTTGCCACTGCAGCCATAGGTATGCTGTGTGCCCATGCCTCGAAGGCATCGCCATTGACGCCGAAGCCGAAGTTGCGAGCCACAGTGACGAAGAGCGTGTCCTCCCAGTTCTTGTCCAGCGACTCGCGACGCGCGAGAATCTGCCGATTGCGCTGCTCGAAGCGTTCTAAAGCGAGGGAGGTCATCCAGTTGTGGATGGTGAACAGAGGCAACGTGCCTGCCACTGCGGCGCAGCGTGGTTCGCGGTCGGAGCGAATAAGCTCGTCATAGTTCTGCTTCACATACTGCGGAACGCTGATCTGCAGCTGTGGCACACGCACCCCATTCGGATAGGCAATGTCGGTATCGACAATCTCTGCCACGTGCAGGATGATATTGTCGTACGCCTCATTGATGTCGTGGTTGTGGCGGTACCAATCGCTCGACAGCTGATGTATCTCCACATTGCCAGCCCAGAGCGTGCCGTCTATCTTCACCTTGGCGTTGATGAAGTCGGGGCCAGCGTTGGTGTTGGGGAGCCCAGGATTGATGATTTCCAGGGTTCTGCCATCGGTTGTGGTGAGTTGGGAATGCAGAAAAATCTTGTGTTTCCACACGTAATGAAGCAATTGTTCCATAAGAATTGTATTAAATTATGTTCAAAGGTACTATTTTTATTTCTAAATGATTACCTTTGCAGCATAAAAAATATACAAGAAAATGAAATTAGCACTTATTGGTTACGGAAAGATGGGCAAGATGATTGAGCAGATTGCCCTCAGTCGCGGTCACGAGATCGTAAGCATCATAGATATTGACAATCAGGAAGAGTTTGAGAGCGAGGCTTTCGCCAGCGCAGAGGTCGCTATCGAATTCACTACCCCTTGGACAGCATTCGACAACTACCAGAAGGCTTGGAAGGCAGGCGTGAAGGTGGTGAGCGGCAGCACCGGATGGATGAAGGAGCATGGCGACGAGGTGCGCAAGGCATGCACTGAGGATGGCAAGACGCTGTTCTGGGCTTCGAACTTCAGCGTGGGCGTGGCAATCTTCAGTGCTGTGAACAAGTATCTTGCTAAGATAATGAACCAATTTGAGCAGTATGACGTGAACATGGTGGAGACTCACCACGTGCACAAGCTTGACGCTCCTTCTGGCACAGCCATCACTTTGGCAGAGCAGATTGTGGAGAACATTGACCGCAAGAACCGCTGGGGATTGCACGAGACAGCTGAGGGCGTGCTTCGCATCGACGACATCCGTCGCAAGGAGGTGCCAGGCATACACACTATCACATACGACTCGCCTGAGGATATGATCACCATCACTCACGATGCTCACTCACGCCAGGGCTTTGCTCTTGGTGCTGTGCTGGCTGCTGAGTTCACGGGAAAGAATAGCGGATTGCTGACTATTGACGATATGTTCAAGTTTTAATTATGGGAATAGATTATAAGCATATAAAGCAAGCTCGCTCAAACGACAAGGCTGCGGAGAAGCCTGAGAATCCTGCTTGGAAATGGGTGAAGTTCGTGGTGGTGACACTGCTCTACCTTGCCTTCCTGTATTGGGTAGGCTCATGGTGGGGACTTATCGTCGTGCCATTCATCTATGACGCGTATATCACAAAGAAGATAAAGTGGACCTGGTGGAAGAACCTGGAGAATGATGTGGCTCGCACCATCATGAGCTGGGTGGACGCTATCGTGTTCGCTCTCGTGGCGGTGTATTTCGTCAACAACTTCTTCTTCCAGAACTATCAGATTCCTTCTTCATCGCTTGAGAAGACTTTGCTGACAGGCGACTTCCTGCTCGTGAGCAAGGTGAGCTATGGCCCTCGCATTCCGCAGACACCGCTCACTATGCCGCTCACTCAGCACACTATGCCGCTCATCAAGACTAAGTCGTACATCGAATGGCCACAGTGGGAGTATCGCCGCGTGAAGGGACTCGGCAATGTGGAGTATGGCGACATCGTGGTGTTCAACTACCCTGCTGGCGACACAGTGGCTGTGGATTTCAACGGCGACTACTACGACCTCTGCTACCAGCTTGGATGCCAGAGCGCATACGAGCAGGGCATAGATGTGCCACTGATGAAAGACCTGGAGCGCGAGGAGCAGCAGGAGGTGTTTGACCAGCTGTATAGCATTGGCAAGCAGATTGTTGCCACTCAGACAAACAAGTATGGCATTGTGACAACTCGTCCTGCTGACCGCAGAGAGAACTACGTGAAGCGATGCGTGGGCTTGCCTGGTCAGACGCTCGAAATCAAGGACAAGATCATACACATCGATGGCAAGGCGCAGGAGACACCAACATTTGCGCAGTTCAACTACAAGGTTTACACTCGCAACAACCAAGTGCTGAGCGACGACATGTGCGACGAGCTTGGCATCAGCGACGAAGACCGCGACAAGATACTTGACCACACTCAAGGCATTCCGCTCACAAGGATGGCAGCAGAAGCGCTGCGCGCCAACACCGCATTCTGCGACAGCGTAGTGGAGGTGAAGGATGGATACTGGGGCAACCTCTATCCTATCAACCATCAGTATGGCTGGACACGCGACAACTATGGCCCTGTATGGATTCCTGCCAAGGGACAGAGCGTGAAGCTGACGCTGGACAATCTCGCCATCTACGAGCGTCCAATTCGTGTGTATGAAAACAACAAGCTGGAGGTGAAGGATGGCAAGATCTACATCAACGGCAAGGAGACAAACGAGTACACATTCAAGATGGACTACTACTGGATGATGGGTGACAA
>JAZRYI010000114.1:0-13244 GCA_045600665.1 Bacteroidaceae bacterium | reverse complement strand
GCGAAGAGTGGGATTTCGTCATCACCGTCTGCGGTGGTGCCAACGAGTCGTGCCCCGTATTCACAGGCAAGGTCGGAAAGCGTATGCACATCGGCTTTGATGATCCTGCATCAGCTACTGGTACAGATGAGGAGATCATGGAGGTGTTCCGCCGCGTACGTGACGAGATTAAGAAGGAGATGCAGAAGTTCTATCTCGTCGATGTCAAAGGGCTTCACCTGCCTAAGTGCTGCTGTTGCGGTGGATAGTTGACTCCATTAACCATAAACTTTAAACCAATAAACTTTTCAACGAAATGATACAGACATTTGCCGATTGGCTTATCTACGACCTCATTGGTCTTGATGCTTCATCACGTCTCGGCGAGGCAGTCAACTTCTTCGTCTATGACTCGCTGAAGATTGTCCTGTTGCTCTTCCTCATAAGCATTGTGATGGGTGTGGTCAATGCGTATTTCCCAATAGATCGACTACGCAACTACCTGACTGCGCATAAGATGTACGGTTTCCAATATCTTATGGCAAGCATCTTCGGAGCCATCACTCCGTTCTGCTCCTGCTCCAGTATACCGTTGTTCATTGGTTTCGTAAAAGGCGGCATACCGTTGGGTGTGACCTTTGCCTTCCTCATCACCTCACCTCTTGTCAACGAAGTAGCCGTTGCCATGTTCCTTGGCACATTCGGCGTTAAGGTGACTACCATCTATGTGGTGTGTGGCATACTGATGGGGACAATCGGTGGATTCGTATTGGGCAAGATGAAGCTCGAGCGCTACCTTTCGCCTTGGATCATTCAGATGCAACAGATGCAGATGCAAGTCAATGAAGAATTTGAAGCGGAGCGTGTACCTTTCATGAAACGTCTGCCAGCCATCGTAAAAGAGTCCCTTGGCATCGTTCGTGGAGTCATCCTTTACGTCCTGCTTGGTATCGCCATCGGAGCTGGCATCCATGGTTATGTTCCAGAGGATTTCTTTGCAGACTTCATGCAGAAGGCTGGTGTCTTTGGTGTTCCTGCCAGTGTGCTCATTGCCGTACCGATGTATGCCAATGCAGCAGGCATCGTTCCTCTGGTGCAGGTATTCGTGGCCAAAGGCATTCCTCTTGGCACAGCACTCGCATTCATGATGGCGGTCGTAGGACTTTCACTCCCCGAAGCCACCATGCTTAAAAAGGTCATGACCTGGCGACTCATAGGCATCTTCTTCGGCACAGTAGCCCTTATGATAATGCTGCTCGGCTGGATGTTCAACGTGATACTGTAATCTTGCTCATAAGAATTTCACTCGATGTGCCAAAGGTAGCTCAATCTAATATAAACCTAATTATGACACTTACTTGCCAAATGTTTCTTCTCTTGTTTAAGGCGCTGCTCCTTTAGCAGAGATACAGTCATGTCGTTCAGCTCCTCTTCGCTTATGCGCTTGCGAATTGTGACAAAGAGGCTTGGGTCGAACACGGGCTTGGTGGTGTATTCTGGCAAACCGCACATGTATTGCATGTAGGGATTCTCCTGAATCATCTGGATGGTTTCTTCATCGCCAAGGTTTAGCTTGTGCTTGATGATCATGGCACCAATGATGAGACGGGCTGGTTTGTTTCCTGCACCTTTAACCTGGTTGTTGAGTTTGGAATTGTACTTCTTTTCTATCTCCGCCCAAGGGAGAAGGTCGCCAAGCACAACCCAACGATTGGTCTTGTCCAGCTCATCAAGGGAAGAGCGGAACAGGTCGAAGGTCAGTTGCTTATTCTGTGACGTAAACTTCATCTCACTCGGATTTTAACACTGTAAAGGTACAATAAATATGTTAAACAAACAAATATAAAATGTTATAAATAATTAAAATTCAGATTAATAAGTATTATTCAGTAAACACTAATTAACGCACATAAAAGACAACAAGTTATGAAAAAAGTATTTCTCATGGCCTTTGCATTTGCCGTATTGAGTGCAAGCGAGGCTCAGGCTCAGGGCATCTTGGGCAGAATAAAGGACAAGGTGAAGGAGAAGGTCACCGAGAAGATTGACCGTACCATAGATCAAACCATCGATGGTGTGCTCAACGGCAAGCCTGCCAAGGCAAACAAGGCAGAGGCTGTGGCTGCCGGCAAGGACGATGATGTGCAGAACAACATTGAGAGTTCAAAGAGTGACTTCGTACGCGGTTCTGTCATCGTGTTTCAGGACGACATGAAGGGCGAGAAGGTAGGCGAATTCCCCAGCAAATGGGATCTTGTGCGTGGTAATGCCGAGATTGCCAAGATCAATGGGGAGTATTGTATTGCCATGGAGAAGGATGACTCATGGATTGCTCCTCTTATTAAGAATGGCAACAAGAACTATCTGGGTAAGATTTTTACCGTTGAGTTTGATATGCTCTATGATGATAGATCTCAAGATGGATCTAGCTCTATTGAGTTAGACTTCATGGCGCCTGACCATCGAGAGGATGATGAAATATATACATTTAAATGGAATAATGCTTGTGATGCTCAGGATGTTTTATGTGATTATGTAAGAACCGGCTCTGATAGTTTTTCTGACAAGCAGGGTAGTTCCCGAACTAGCATAGGTGTTGTCGGTGATGGCAAATGGCATCATTTTGCAGTATCATTCAACGAGCGTGCTCTTAAGTTCTATGTAGATGGCAAGAGAGTTATCAACGTGCCTGCAGCTAAGGCTGGTGCAGGATGGGTGACATTCTGGAGTGCAGCACCCCATCCAACCTACCTCAAGAATGTGATCATTGCTCATGGTGCTGGTGAACTCTATGACCGTAACGCTACCGACGCTTCGGCAGATGCTATCGCCAAGGCTATTCAGCAGACAGGTAAGTTCGTAACCAACAACATCCTTTTCGAGACGGGCAAGGCAGACCTCAAGTCAGAGTCAATGATTGAGATCATGAAGGTGGCCGACTATATGAAGAAGAATCCCAATGCTCGTTTTGAGGTGGTTGGTCACACCGACAACCAAGGCTCCGACAAGGTGAACGACCCTCTCAGCCAAAAGCGTGCAGAGGCTATCGTAAAGGCACTTGAAGGATTGGGCGTTGACGGATTCAACCTCAAAGCCACTGGTAAGGGATCGCACGAGCCTGTAGCCGACAACAAGACAGAGGCAGGACGTGCCAAGAACCGCCGCGTAGAGTTCGTACTCAAGTAATAGTGTAAGTCTTTGCGCCTACGAGCGCGGAAGCCACATACCTCATTTGTAAGTTTAGGGTGAGGTGTGTGGCTTTTTTGCGTTGCTACCTCTCACTTTCTATTATGAAGGTGACGTTGTAGCCTTTGAGGGGATGTTCGCGCAGGGTGAGCGTCATGCCTTGCATGAGAAGGATTTGCCGGGAGAGTGAGAGACCAATGCCGGAGCCTGTCGATTTGGTCGTAAAGAAGGGAATGAATATCTCTTGTGCCACTTCGTCGGGGATGGTGTGCCCGTTGTTGCTGACGAACAACTTACCTTTCCATTCCATACCGATGGCCTTTGCCTCCGCCTCTATGGCATTCTTTGCGAGGTTGATGAATACCTGGCGGAGCAGGGTGTCGTCAGCCTTGACAATCAGGTTGGACGGAATGCTGATGTCCCATTTCAGGTCGGGATAGAGTGCGGCGATACTTTGGCAGAATGCCGAGAGGTTGACATCCTTGATGACTGGCTCCTGTAGCTGGGTCAGCTTGCGGTAGCTGTCCACAAATGCCGAAAGGGTGAGGGTGGTTTCGTGGATGGCCTGTATGCCCTCCTCGTAAGGTGAACCCTTGATGTGAGGACTATGCAGGTATGCCTGACTGATGGATTGTATGGGGGCGGTTGCGTTCATTATCTCGTGGGTCAATACACGGGTGAGCCGTTGCCATGACTCCACTTCATTGTGTGCCACAAGCTTCTGAATCTCCAGGCCCATGTCATTCAGCGCCTCCTGCAATGCCTTCTCTCCAAAAAACATACGCTTGGTGGGAAGGCGAAACATAAAGTCGCGGTGGCGCATGGCATCACGCATCATCTGCGCCCTGTCACGCAGCTTGCATTGATGGCGGTAAAACAGAAGTACCACGACCACTCCAGCAAGGGGAAGTACAATATATAGTATAGTATCCAACCAATTCATAAAAAAGGAAGAATTAAAAAAGAGAAAAGTTAAAAGAGAAGAGAGAAAAGTTGAAGAATTGAAGAATTGTGCGGGGAGAGTTATATGAGGAGAATAAAGAAAGAAGAATTAAGTGGGAAAAATTCACCCCTTCAAGATTCTCTTCTCTTTTCTTTCTTCTCTTTTCTCTTTTTCTCTCTTCTCTTTTTTAGCTTTTGATTCTCAACTTATTATACAGTGTCTGGCGTGTGATGCCAAGCAGTTCGGCTGCCTTGCTCATGTTGCCGTGACACTTGTCCACAACATTTCTGACGTGCTCGCGTTCAAGTTCGTCAAGCGGTATGACCTCCTTTGTCTTGTCGATGGCATCCTTGAGCTTACGTATGAGCTCGTCGTTGTCCCATGGCTTGGTAACAAAGTCAGCAGCCCCATTCTTCAGTCCTCTCACCGCAAGTTGAACATCAGCATACGCCGTTATCAGTATGATAGGAATCTGCGGGTGCTTGCGATGAATGGCAGAGAGCCACATCATTCCCTCCTGTCCGGAATTGACACCAAGAGAGAAGTTCATGTCGAGCAGTATCGCATCGATAGGCTCTTGCTGGATAGTGGGTAGGATGGCATCGGGTTTGGAAAGTGTGATGATGCGTTCAAACACACCATCGAGACAAATCTTCACAGCAGTAAGGATGGCAGGATTGTCATCCACGACAAGAATTGTATTATAGTTCATAATTCAAAGTTCATAGTTATTCGACATGCGTCTCATCAAGCTTCGCAGTCATAATTCATAATAACGCTTTATCTGAACAAATCGTCCATTGTCACCTCGCTCTGTACGCAGTTCCAATACTGATTGTGCGCAACGCCATAGGTGGTGACCATTGTGACATGCAGAGCACAGCGTGTGGAGGTGCTGGTGCGGAAGGCGGAGAGCTTATTCTGCAATTTCCCGGCATACGCTTTGTCAATGCTGTATGTCTCGTCGCAATATTTCATCTCGCATACGTTTATCACATTATCGCCTCTTGCTATCAACAGGTCAATCTGTGCATCACTGCCTCTCCATGAACACACATTCGACACAATGCCAGCGATGCTCAGAGCCTGTTTGATTTGCATGGTGTGTTGCAGGCAGACACGCTCAAAAGCAAGTCCCTTCCATGCGTTGTGCTCATTGCTGAGATAGGTATGCGTCCAATAGCTCTCATCGCTGAACGCATTCTTTTGGATGCAGTGATAATAAAAGAGGGTGTAGTTGTCTATCAACTGAAAGACAGCGCCTTGTTCTTCCTTGCCAAACGCAATGTATCTGCGCAAGAATCCGCACTCTTCAAGCTCTTCGAGTACTTGTGTAAACGCCCCCCCATCTTTCAGTTTCGACATTTTCAAGATTTCGTCTCGTGTCAACCCTGCCTTGCGTTTCGTCAGTGCTTCAATCACCTTGAGATAGTTTTCTGGACGTTTGAACAAGATGTGATACAATGCCTGGAACTCATCTTTAAGTTTGGCATCTTCTGTGAAGAAAAGCTGGTCGATGTTCTGACTTATGCTCAGGCCACGCTTGAGGAAGCTCCAATAATAGGGAATGCCGCCAAGAATCATGTATGCCTCAAGTATGTCCTTTCGCACCAAACCTAATCCTGCAGCATTGGCATATTGCTCGCACTCCGCTAAAGTAAAAGGATTGACCTTTATTTTCTCTGTCAATCGTCCTCGCAACCCACCTTTGTCTTTTAGGAGTTTCTTCGTGATCCACGATGTGGCGCTTCCACATACTATGAGCACGACATCCTTCTCCCTGCGGCTTGCTGCCCAGCCGTTCCAAAAGTGTTCCAGTGCACCTGTCATGTTTGCCTTAGGCGTGTCCATCCAGGGCAGCTCGTCAATGAAGATGAGTTTCTTGCCTTCTGGCGTGCAATGCAGCATCTCTTTTAGCATGTCAAACGCTTCAAACCAGTTCTTTGGAGTGCTGTGCTTTTGTCCGCTTGCCAATTGGAGCGAATCACGAAACGCCATGAGCTGTTCTTTGTAAGTACCCCGTGCCACACCCGTGTGCTGGAATGTGAATTGATAATTGAAGGTCTCACGTATCAGGTAAGTCTTACCAATGCGACGACGGCCATATACCACACAGAACTGCGATTCGCTGTTTTCCATCAGCGAATGCAAGGTCTTTTGTTCTTTTATTCTTCCTATGAGCATAGTTCCCGCTATTTTCGCTGCAAATATAAATAAAAATATGTTATAATCAGCGGAAACCATGTAAAAATAGTGCGTTTCCGCTGATTATAGTGCAAAAATACGGCTATACCCAGCGGAAACCGTATAAAAAGACTTTGTTTTCGCTGGTTATAGGTTGTGGGGGAAGTTGTTGTCGATGAAAAGCATGAAAAGAAGAATGAACTCCGAAAAAGTGTATGATTTTCATACAGTCTTGTGTATGATTTTCATACAATCTGCATTTGGGGGACGAATAATCCATTATTCTTTTTTATATAGTGAGTATCTTTGCATTGTGAAAACAACAAACTACAAATCTTAAAAGAAATGAAGATTATACTTATAATACTCATGCTGGCAATGAGCAATGGCATACTTGCTGCTGAGACAGACACGCTGGTGTTAGGTCTGAAAGATGCCTTACTACTCGCCCAGAAGCAGTCGCCTTCTGCCCAGAGTGCCCGCAACACTTTCCTTTCTGCCTACTGGAACTACCGACACTTCCGTGCCAGCTACCTGCCATCCGTCACCCTGTCGTCCACTCCTTATATAAATAAAGAGGTGAACAAGATAACGCAGTCCGACGGAACGGCCCTGTTCATTAAGCAAGACCAGTTTGGTGCCGACCTCACGCTTAAGGTCAACCAGAACATCAGCCTTACGGGTGGAAGCGTTTTCCTGAAGAGTACACTCAACCGACTCGATGAGTTTCAAAACAAGATGACGGCCTATAGTTCCCAACCCCTTGTCGTAGGTTATGAGCAGAGTCTCTTCGGTTATAACTCCTTGAAATGGGACAAGCGCATCGAACCCATCCGCTATCGCGAAGCGAAGAAGCAATATGCCGAGACACTCGAGATCATCTCTGCCACGGCATGCAACTACTTCTTCTCGCTTGCCTCTGCACAAACCGAACTGGACATGGCCCGGCAGAACTTCGCTTCGGCCGACACCCTCTACAGCATGGCACAGGGGCGATACCAGATTGGCACCATCACGGAGAACGAGATGCTGCAACTCGAGATAAACCGCCTGAACGAAGAAACCAGCGTGATGGATGCTGAGATCAACCTACGCGAGGTGATGCAGAGTGTGCGCTCGTTTCTGGGCTTGGATCAGTCGGTGGAACTTCGCCTCACGATGCCCGACAGCGTGCCGCAGTTCAATGTGCCCCTTGACCGAGCCATGGAGCTTGCCTTGCAGAACAGTCCTGATCCCGACTATTACCAGCGCATCGTCAAGGAGAGTGAGAGCTATCTGGCACAGGCCAAGGCCAACAGCGGACTTCGTGCCGACCTCTATGTGCAGTTCGGCCTCTCGCAGACGGGGCGCGACATCAAGTCCTCCTACCACAGCCTTCAGAGTCAGGAGTATGCCAGCATCTCCCTCTCTCTCCCCATCCTGGATTGGGGTAGGGGCAAAGGACGCGTGAAAGTGGCAAAGTCGCAGCTTGCCCTTACCCACACACAGGTAGAGCAAGGCATGAACGACTTCCGTCAGAACGTGGAGAAGCTCGTCCTGCAGTTCAACATGCAGGCTCGCCGTGTCCACATCGCCTCGCTCACCGACCAGCGAGCCGAGCAACGCTACAGTGTGGCCCGCCGCCTCTACATCCTTGGGCGCAGCAGCATCCTCGACCTCAATGCCGCCACGGGCGAGAAGAACGCTGCCAAGCGAAACAGCCTTAGCACCCTCCGCACCTACTGGAGCCTCTACTACACCCTGCGCAGCATGACGGCTTTTGATTTTGAAAGGAACATGCCCATAACGGAGGAATTGCCAATTGAGTAACATTCCGTCCCGCATGGCAATTATGAATTATGAATTAAGAATTATGAATTAAACAAAATGGATATTCAACTTACTCCCAAACCCTGGTACATCAAGTACCGCTACTATCTGCTGGCAGGCACACTTTTCCTTGCCTTTGCCATCTATGTCATCATCCTTGCCCTTGGCCCTCGCCAACTGAATATTGATGCAGACGATTACAAGATTGTGAAAGTCGAAGAAGCACCCTTTATGGAATACGTGGACGTAGAAGGATTGGTGCAACCCATCCAGACCATCCAGGTCAATGCCCTTGAAAGTGGCTTTGTGGAGCGCATCGTGGGTGAGGAGGGCGCCATGCTGGAGGTGGGCGACACCATCCTCGTCCTCTCCAATCCCGAGCTCCTACGCACCATCGACGATGAGCAGGCCGACTGGGCCAATCAGCAACGCAACTACCGTGAGCAGGAGATTGAGATGCAGCAACGCTCCATCACGCTCCGCCAGCAGGCACTCGATGCTGAGCATCAGATGGCGAGCCTTGACAAGTCCTTGAAGCAGAGCCGTGAGGAATACCGCATGGGCATCAAGAGCAAGGCCGAACTGGATGTCATCGAGGAGGACTATGCCTATCAGCATCGCAAGGCACAACTGCAGATGCAGAGCCTGCATCACGACTCTGTGGCCACGCAGCTCAAGCGGGAGATGCTGCAAGCCAACCGTGAGGCAACCAACAAGAAACTCTCCCGTTCGGTCAACAGGACGGAGCATCTCATCGTCCGCGCCACCGTGGCCGGTCAACTCAGCTTTGTCAATGTGGCCATCGGTCAGCAGGTATCAGCCGGCTCCAGCATCGGCGAGATCAAGGTACTCACCGAGTACAAGGTGCACACCTCCCTCTCGGAGTACTACATCGATCGCATTACGACGGGCCTTCCTGCCCATATCAACTACCAAGACAAGAAATACGAAATGAGAATCAGCAAGGTGGTCCCCGAGGTGAAAGACCGCAACTTTGCCTGCGACCTCGTCTTCACGGGTGACAAGCCTTCCAACATACGTCTCGGCAAGAGCTATCGCGTACAGATAGAGCTGGGCAAACCCGAGACAGCCCTCACCATCCCCCGTGGCGACTTCTATCAGGCTACCTCCGGCCGATGGATCTACCGCCTCTCACCTGACGGCAAGACAGCCCGCAAGGTGGACATCGAGATAGGTCGGCAGAACCCACAGCAGTACGAGATTCTCAGCGGCCTGAAGCCTGGTGACCGTGTCATCATTAGTGGATACGACAAATTTGGAGAAATTGAAGAGTTGGTAATAAAATAACTAAAGTTTCCCACCCTTTGGGTGGCTGAAACTTAGGGAGTTAAAAGGAGTTAAAGGAAGTTATCGCTCCTTCGTCGCTTAGGAAGTTAACTTTTGACGGCGGTCAAAAGTAGACGATACGTTTGTAAGACGCATTCAGGGAGCAAGACTTTTACTTTTGACCGTCGTCAAAAGTCCTTTAACTTCTTTAACTTCATTAACTTCCTAATAACTTCCATAAGGAGGGAAACTTCAGTAAAATAAAAGGGACAACAATACTTCATCTGGCAGATATGCAAGGCAGCGAGGGAGAAACTGCCTGACGTGATCAAGAGTGAATAAAAGAAACTGATTAGAATATTCGTGAAAAATAGCGCATTTACTTTGTGGTATCAAAAATAATACCTATCTTTGCGCCAAAAGATATAAATTACTATGCCAGAAGTCTTCAATGAAAAGGATTTGGTTTGATACAGATTATATCTATGCAGAGGCAGAAGACGGTAGAGTTCTCAAGCAGTCTTTGCTATGGTACGCTCGACTCAAAGAGGCAAGTGAGGAGGAACGTATGGCCTATAAGATGGGCTTTGACGGCATTCATTGGCGCGACCTTGACACAGACATCAGTTTCGAAAGTTTTGAGTACGAAGATGCAGAACCAACAGTCATGCAACGCTTTTTCCTAACTCACAAGGAACTCAATGTGGCGGAATTTGCCAAACGAGTGGGAATAAACGCATCGTTGCTACGCAACTACATCAATGGTTTCAAGAAACCATCCGCAGAGCGTGAAGCCCAGATCTTGGCCGCCATCCGTGCGCTAGGAGAAGAGTACACACATGTAGCATAATCAACGATACAATTCGTTTTTTACAAAATGATTTAGCGTGCAGATGCCTTTCTGTACGCTTTTTCTTTAGCCTCTCCCCAAAAGTGTATGATTTTCATACAGTATTGTGTCTAATAATCATACACTTTGCATTTTCGCCCCATTTTCCTTGCGCGTGTATAATAGAAAAGGTGTAAATTTGCAGTGAAAAACAAGGCAAAAGAAAATATGAACATCAAACTTTTCCTAAGCAACCTGCGCACCTCTGTCCGCAATCTGTTGAAGTACAAGGTGCAAAACGTCATCAGCATCCTCTGTCTGGCGGTGGGCATCGTCTGCTTCACCGTCACCTTCCATTTTGTCTCTGCTTTGTGGAAGTTCAACTACGAAGACAACAACGACAGCGAATGCACCACGGTCTATTTTCAAGAAAGCAAAGAATCCGTCGTGGCTAAACCACTTGACACGGAAGCTTTCCAGCTACTGATAGATCAGAAGCCGGCATCCGTCCAGCATCTTCTTTTCAAAGAGGTGAACCTGATAGAGGCTTCTTGGACGCTGACCGACATGGATGGCAAGGAGTGGGAATTGCAAGGTGCCCTAACTGCTATCAGCCCTGAATATCTGCATCATTACGGCTTCTGCTCAGCCATCACCGGCAATCCGATAGAGCACCTTGAGCCTGGTACCATCATCATGTCTGATGGATTGTGGAGGAAGACACTCGGAGGCAAGACTAACCCCGTAGGCTGGCATACGAGTGTGAGGGCCGACCGTGTCTTTACAGGCCCTGTTAGCGATGTGGTTCGCTCCAGCATGCGTGGACAGCTGGAGGGTATGTTCATTGTCAGCGACACTCCCTTCCTGAGTCAGTTCAAAACTGAAGTTTTCTCGCTGAACATAGTCCTTGCAAGGGGAAAGACACGCGCTGATCTCGATGCAGACCTTCAACAAATCTACACCGATCGTTTCCCATTTGTCAGGGTTTCCGACACCTCTTTAATGGTGAAGATCACTGCGCTTTGTGGCATGTTCCTGTTCTTGGGTAGCATCGTGCTGATCATCGGTTTGTTGGGCTTCCTGAAGATGCAGTTGCAGTTGTTTCACCTTCGCAGTCGTGAGATGGTCCTGCGCCGATGTGTGGGGGCACGCCCCTGGCAGCTTTTCTGGCTTCTGGCCATGGAGGTGGTCATCGTGTTCGTTGTCACCACGTTGGTTGCCTTGGGCATCACTACGTTGGTTGCTGGCTATGCCTTGCCCATCCTGTATAAGGTGGTGAACGACACCCTGTATGTTGACATGGAGATCATATACCATCGTGAATTGTGGATATCTCTCCTTGCCACCTTGCTGACGCTTGTCATTGCAGCCCTTGCTGTGCGTCGCGCCCTTCATGCTCCGCTTGGTATGACGGTGGGTCGCAGCCATCACATCAACCATACTGGCCGCAGCGTGATGCTTGTCATTCAGTACGTATTCTGCATCTTTCTGCTTGCGGTGATACTGGGCACCTATTACTACACCAAACAGACTGCACGCGCCTTCCACGTGCCAGAGGACCCGAACTGCATCAAGCAATGCATGCTGATAAGACGTGCCAGCAATATGGATGTGGTTGAAAGTGGTGCATACAACTCAAGCCGCCTTCAATACTTCACGACCAGCGAATTGGCTTCTCTGCCGAGCATGGAGCAAGCAGGAGGTCTGCTGGCTTCCACGCATATTTCTCCTACGGAAGTTGACACCATGCTTTACGTAAATGCTGCGACTCTCATGCTAGACGACAACACACCAATGGGCTACATGTATGCAGTGGCATCGGCCAACGAGCAGTACTTCTTGGCTATGGGACTTCACCCCATTTCAGAGTATGAAGGTATGGATCGCGAGACAATGGTTCCCGTCTTTGTACGTCCTGAGGATGCCGAGCGCATGGCCCGATCGTTGCAGGCAGAAGAGGGAACGAGAAGGCATAGAAGAGTCCTTGCCGACGGACAGGAATATGTAAGCATTGGCTATGTGCCTGTATGGCATGATGTGTTCGGATATACTTTGCCTTCATACTTTATGATAGTACCCGAAGTCGATGAGAACATCCTGCGCGAGACACTGGCACAATGGAATGGCACAGAAGCTTATTATCATATCCTCCGTCCAAAACCCCATCGCTATGCCCAGCTTACCGACGAACTGAACGAACTGTACCACGAGAAGTGTCCCAAGAGCCTGATGCCGCTGGAGATAGCGAACGTCTATGACACCTGGTTCACTCTGGTGCGTTGGGCGGAAATGTTGCAGCAACTCTGCTGGCAGCTCACTGTTATCAGCCTTCTCTGCATCGTCATTAGTGTCTATTCCGCTGTCTCGCTCGACACCCGTGGCCGTGAGAAGGAGGTAGCCATCCGCAAGGTGCATGGTGCCAAGGTGTGGGACATCATCCGTCTCTTTGGCCGTTACTACATGCGTCTGCTCCTCATCTCTGCCGTCATAGCAGTTCCCCTAGGCATCGCTCTGGGCGTTATGATTATGAGTATCATGCGGGTAGAGGCAAATGTCATCTCCCTCGCTTGCGAATGGATCGTGTCCAGCCTCCTCATCGTCACGCTCATCACCCTCCTCACCATCGGCGAAAAGATTTACAGGGTGTCACGCACCAATCCAGCGGATGTGATCAAGAAGGAATAAAGCACCCTCTGGGCTTTGCCCATCTCCCTGCATTTTGTCTGTAGACAAAAACTTATGGGGAGAGACTGACGGGACATCTCGTGAATAGAACAAACAATATACATAATAATACATTCTCATTACCCCCCAACTAACCGAGAATACAGTCCGGAGGGCGCTCCCCATTAAGGGAGAGCTGCCGATAGGCTGAGGGGGTCTTCGTTATGATCAAGTTAACAGACATCAAGAAGGTGTTCAGCACCGAAACCGTGGAGACATGGGCTCTGCGCAATGTGAACCTCGAAGTGAAGGAAGGTGAGTTTGTTGCCATCATGGGCCCTTCGGGTTGTGGCAAGTCCACCT
>JAZRYI010000113.1:0-21875 GCA_045600665.1 Bacteroidaceae bacterium | reverse complement strand
CGATGTATAACAGGTATATACGCATTATTTAGGCGCTTTGATAAATGTGTTTTTGCAAAATTTAGCAGGCAAAAATAGACGGTGTTCATTTTAATATTTCAAGTTTCCCAAGAGGGCGTGTACCCCTACCTGAGTAGTTACTCCTAAGTGCATGTTAGTGTGTGTTAGGTCTATGTTAGGTCTTTGTTAGGTGTTGTGTTAGGTGTTTGACCAACACCTAACATCATTAGCACGCTAATTGACAACGAGTTACACGTCTGATGTTAGGTGTTTGGCCATTTTTAAAAATATACTATTTTTGACAGTTTTGGAGTGTTATATTGAGAGTCAAATGTGTGTTTTTTTGAAAAATATTGGGTGGAAGGTGAAAAAAAGGTAAATATATTATTGTTGTGAAAAATAAAGTTGCTATATTTGCATAAATAATGGAAAAATAAAGAAAGAAGATTACGATGGTAGAATATAATTCACGTTTATTGCCTAAGGGGTACTTCTCGAAAGAGGCAGTGCCATACTGGTGCTTGGTTGTGCTCGATTGCCTTACATTGGTGGCTGCGGGCGTGCTATCGCTGTATGTAATATTCGGTGGAATGGGTGTGATAAGTAATTTTTGGGAGAGTGTAGAGGTATGGGTGCTTTCGCTGCCCGTATTCTTGCTGTTCATGCACTTGTTCCGCACATACGTGGGAACGTTGCTCGATTCACCATTAAGAAGTTTTATACGATTGGCTTGCGCGTTAGTGGCAGGTGGCATTGTGGTTCGTCTTTTATTGTATTTGATGCCGGGACATCTGACTGACTACACTCCTGGTACTTACGTTATCGGCACAGCAATCATGATGTCGCTTGCAGTGCAGTGGTCATACAGAATGGTTGCCAAGTATATGTTCAGGGGACGCGAAGAGGAGTCGGCTAAGAATCTATTTTTCAAGCCTTTCCATACGGGAAGCTATTCAGATACATCAATTCGTGACAGAAAGAAAATCAATCTCTGTCTTGCACACATGAGCGAGGAAGGATTGGAACTGAAGTATGTGAAAGAGGCTTTTGACACAAACTGGGTAGTGCCTCTCGGACCTAACGTGAATGCGTTTGAGGAGGATTTGGAGAAGTTTGTCAATGAAGCTCCGAACGATAGCGAAGGCAATGACGATAAGAAGGTGGTGGCACTGTCGGCAGGCACTGCTGCTGTACATCTTGCGTTGAGAGCCTGCGGCGTTTTGCCTGGCGATGAAGTGATTGTGCAGAGCTTCACGTTCTGTGCATCTGCAAATCCTGTGGCATACATAGGCGCTATGCCTGTGTTTGTTGACTCAGAAAGAGACACATGGAATATGG
Source organism: Bacteroidaceae bacterium (assembly GCA_045600665.1). Classification (GTDB taxonomy): domain Bacteria; phylum Bacteroidota; class Bacteroidia; order Bacteroidales; family Bacteroidaceae; genus Minthosoma. The sequence continues at coordinate 20,537 of JAZRYI010000113.1, read as the reverse complement.
ATCCAGAGTTGCTGGAAGTGGCAATCAAGGATAGAATAGAGAAGACAGGAAACAAGCCAAAGGCTATCATACCAGTTGCGCTTTATGGCATGCCATACAAGGTGGACAAGATCATGGAAGTGGCAAACAAGTATGATATCCCAGTGATTGAGGATGCTGCTGAGGGCTTCGGCTCGAAGTGGAAAGGCAAGGTGCTTGGCACATTCGGCAAGTATGGCGTGATGTCGTTCAACGGCAATAAGATGATAACGACTTCGGGTGGCGGTGCTCTGATTTGTGAAGATGATGCTTCGAAGAAGAACGTGATGTGGTTTGCAACTCAGGCACGTGAGGCGTATCCATACTATCAGCATGAAGCCATTGGCTACAACTACCGCTTGTCTAATGTGTGCGCAGGCATTGGCCGAGGCCAGATGACGGTGGTGAATGATCATATCGCTCATCACAAGCATGTGCAGTCGCTGTATGAGGAGCTGCTGAAGGATGTGAAGGGAGTGCATGTGCATAAGCAGCCAGAGAGCGGCGAGTATGACTCAAACTACTGGCTTTGCGCTATCACACTGGATGAGAACCTGAGAATCAAGGGACAGGAGAACGCATACAAGACAGTAGTGACTGGTGCGGTTGGCGGTGCTGCTGGCGTGATCCATGCTGTCGATTCGGCAACAACTGATTGCCAGCCAAATGACAATGTGGAAGCATTGCGAATGTATATGGAGAAAGCTCAGATTGAGGCTCGCCCTGTATGGAAGCCAATGCACAAGCAGCCAGTGTTCAAAGACGCTCCTGCATACGTGAATGGCGTGAGCGAGAGCATCTTCAAAGTGGGCATGTGCTTGCCTGCTGGTCCTTATGTGAAAGATGATGATGTGAAATATATTTGCGATTGCATAAAAGAAGCAATTGCATAAGAAATAGAAAAGTGCTAACACGGATTTGTGTTAGCACTTTTTTTATTTGTTGCAAGGTGATAATTTTGCTAAGTAGTCGTAGTGCTCACCTTCCATGATTAGTTCGGCAGTGAAGCCGTTCTCTTCTGCATAGCCTTGCAGAGTGGCAAAGTCGATGTAGAGCCAAGGAAAAGGCTCACCTTTCACGCGCTTGTACTGCATCTGATACTGCAGTTCGCCGTAGTAATTGGCATCGAGGTTTATGTCGAAGGAACCGTCTTCATTCTCAAATACATATCTGATGTCTGATGAGTCGAGCAACACACTGCCTCCATCAGCAAGCAGAGAGCGAATCTTGGTGAAGAACTGCGGAAGAGCGTCGATGGTGCCAGCGATGCCAATGCCATTCATGAGGAACAGGATGGTATCGTACTTGCCATCGGCAACAGAATCCATATCAAAGAAATCCTTCAGAAGCGCATGCTCAACGCCGCGCTTCTGAATTGTATCGATGGAGAGTGGGGAGATGTCGATAGCTGTGACACGCTTGCCCATGTCCTGCAGTGCCAAGGCATGGCAGCCAGCGCCAGCGCCCACATCGAGTATGCTGCCCGATGCGAGTCGCAGTGCTTCTTGCTCTATCTCAGGCATTTCGTCATACTCTCGGAAGAGCGTGCTGACAGGTATCTCATCCTCGTCGAAATCGGGGGAGAAGACACGAAGCCTGCCTGCCACGCCATTCTTCCAGTAGTCGGAAATGGCTGTTCCCATAGGATCTTTCTCTCGTTGCATAGTCTGGTTAGTTAGACGATGAAACCATCAGTTTCTTGGCAATGCCTGTTGATGTGTTCTTGATGATGAACACGCCAGTCTTGCCAGTGAGGGAGTGAATCTTGCTGCTGATGCTTTCGTTGCTGTTAGCGGTGATGTTGCCAACGTACACGCCTGTAGAAGTAAACACATTGTATGTGCCAGCGTTGTCGATGACATCCTCAACACCTGTGCTCACTGCGCAGATAAGGTTGATCTTGTCGATGTTGCAGTTAGCGCCCTTGATGGTGATGCGGAATGTCTGCTGTCCTTCTTCTATAGACCTTTGAGCAGTGCTCTTCACCTCCTTGTAAGTGTCCCAGCTGTTATTGCCAGTCTGAGGAACAGACACTGTCCAGAGAGTGGTAGCTTTTCCATCCTTCATCAGGCTGATAGTGAATGATGAACCAGTGGCGCCAGAAGACACGGTAGATACGCAAGTGTATTTGCCTGCTTCCTTGACATTTACAGTGTATTCAGTCCAATCATTTACGGCTGTGTAGCCAAGAGCGTAGCCGCCATTGCCAGTCACGATGTCAACACCGCCATTGTCGGAGCGATACTTAGTGCCACCCTGATCCTCATTGTCGGTGTCGTGGAATGTGAGACCTTCCTCACCCTTGTCGAAGTTCTCAGCCTCGATGATGCCAGGAATAGAAACCGACTTGTAGGCAGATCGCTTGGCAGTGACGTTGAGCACGTAAGAGGCAATCTCCGACTGCTTGTCGTCAACATCAGTTGCTATGGCTGTGATGGTGTAAGTGCCCTTCACTGTAGGAGTGTATGCTAACTCGTAAGGAGCAGCGGTGAGAGTCTTGTTGAGCGCACCATTGACATAGAACTTGACATTCTTAATCTCCGCCTCAGATTCCACATCTGCTGTGATGATTGCCTTGCTGCCAGCCATTGTGGATGCAGGATCAGAGCTAAGCGCTATCTTGATGTCGTTGTTCACCTCAATGCGATTGAATGTGAGCTTGTCGATGTTGATGACGTATGTGCCAGTGCCGCCAGTGATGTTGAGACGGATAACCTGCTCACCCTCTTCGAGAGGAAGGAGAAGACGATTGTGAGCACTCTTGTATGTGCCCCAAGCACCAGTCTTGGCAAGCACAACCTTGTCCGCTGTCAGTGGAGTGATGCCATTAGCACCGCTGAGTGCAAGACTGATAGCTGCGCCGTCCTCAGGAGCAGAGTAGCTGATGTCGTATGAGTAGATGCCAGCCTCCTTCACGTTGACGGTGTATTCCATCCATTCGCCAACCTCGCCATAGCCAATAGCATAGCCTGTGCCGCCCTTCACCACGTCGATGCCAGTGGCATCAGTGCGGTAAGCCGACCCGTCGCCTTCCTTGTTGCCATTAGCGTCGTGGAATGCGATGCCGTCAGCACCAGAGTCGAAGTTCTCAGCCTGGATAGTGCCTGGCAACTGAGCAGGCGAGTTCTTGTATGGCGCACGTGGGGTGCATACAGTGATAGTGGAATAGCGTTCGAATGTAGAGCCGTCAGTGTTTGTCACCACAGCCTTGAGCTCTACGCTGCCAGTGGCAGAAGGAGTGTATTCAGCCACGTATGGCTCTTCAGTCATTGTTGCTATGAGCACATTCTTAGCATAAAGCTCCACCTTCTCAATTGTCTTTGTCTTCATGCGGGCGCGGACAGTGATGTTGCTTGTCTTGCCCTTCTCGATGTTGAGAGCCTCTGGCTTGACATACACAGAAGCCTCCTTCACCATGCCAGGGAAAGGACTCTTGGCGTTCTTCGCCTTGTCCGACTGCATGTACTCGCGCAACCAAGTCATAGCAGGACGATCCTTGCCATTCTTGATGATGCCAGAGTTGCCGTCCGTTGTCCAAGTGGCACCATAGATGTATCCCCAAAGGGTGATGCCTGCCACGTAATCCTGCTCCCACATGTAAGGAATCTGATCCTTGTACTGCTGCAGCTGCTTGCTGTCGTCGGATGTGCCAATGTCATACTCCGTGCTGTACATCGGCATCTTGAGAGCATTATGAAGCTTGGTCATCACCGACTTGAAGTTGCTGAACGAAATGTCGGTGAGGTCGTGCGACTGACATCCATAAGCATCGATAGGCGCTCCAGCATTGCGAAGCGTCTTGACAAGGTCGATGTACTGATCCGTGTTCCACTGGAAAGTGTTGAAGTCGTTGTATATGAGGATTGCATCAGGCCAGCGCTCGTATGCAAGCTCGAAAGCCTTGATGAGCCAGTCATAGCCAGTGACGCCAGTTCCGCCGAGCGCCTCGATGAAGTAAGGAGTGCCTGCCTGGTGACCAGTGATTGCCTCATTCACCACGTCGATGAGCTGGAGGTTTGGGTAGCGCTTCTTCACAGCATCCATCCATTGCACAATTTCCTTGTATCGCTGCTCAGGAGTTTGCTTCTCAAGCCATGAAGGGTATTGAGCACCCCATATCAGGGCATGGAACTTGAATGGGAACTGATGATTTTTGGCATAGTTGAAAGCATTGTCGCTACCGCCCCAGTTGAAACTGTTGTTGGTGCCTTCCACCGATGCCCATTTTGATTCATTCTCGCATGTGATCTGATTCCAGAGCGTAGAGTACTCCACGCCACCACCATTCACCTGTCCGCGAGTGGTGATGTTGCCCAAAAACTTGTCGGGATTGCTTGACAACTGCGCATGCGCTTGCGTTCCAGCCATTCCCGCTGCCAGTAATAAAGCTTTTAGTAGGTTAATTTTCCTCATAAATCGATAAATATAATAGGTTTTTGCTATTTGCAGCAATTGGTATAATTACTGCAAAATTAAGTATTATATTATTTACGACAAAAGAAATGAGGAGAAAAACGGCGAAAAGAGCAAGCGATGCTGCATTATGCTTTACAATTGCACTTTCACGCTGCGTCTTTTACCACCTGCTGACCAACTGATTATGTATGTGTCAGAAGGAAGTGCCTCAGTGCAGAACTGCTCGTTGGCACGGAACTGTCCCACCAATCTGCCAGAGAGAGAATGGATGCTGACCATGAAGGTGAGCAGTTCTGGAGTCTCGCTGCCGAAGTGAAGCATCTTGGTGTCGGGACGCAACGCGAGAGCATATTCCTCTAGCTCGGCATCAATCGACGCAATGCTTGCATCGATAGGGTCGTCAGCAATGAGATACCACAAGCGGTTGGCGCTTGTGTAGTTGCGCGAATCAGTGTTGTAGCTAATGATGCTGGCACCATTCAGAGTGCTGCCGCCATTGAGGTTGGCAGTGTGCTGCGTGTATTTGTTAGTGAGATTGTAGCAGCCAGCATTACCCTGCGGCACGATGCTCCACAGCTGGCGACCGTCATTCTCGTTTGGCTTAGCCACATTGAGCTGCGTGCCAGTGTTGGTGGTGGCGGTGCTTGTGCCTGGGGTAGGGTCGTTGAGAGCCATGCCAGAGTTGCGGTTGATGATCATGAAGTAATCGCCCACAGCTTCTATTTGCCATTGCTCACTCATGCGGTAGCTGAGGTTGTCCCAGCTGCATACGTTTGCGCTTGCTGACGTGCTCTGACCTACGATGTCGATTGCCTTGGCTGTGCCAGAATTGATGATGCGATAGTAGTAGTCGCTGGTATGGAATGGAGGAGTAGGCTCAGCAGGTTTCTTTTGGGCGAAAGCGGTCTGCAGATATGCAGTGTGAGTGTTGATGAAAGACTTTAAGTCGGTGATGTATTGCTTGTAGGATGAGTACAATACGCGCTCGTGATACATCTTTGTTCCGATGCCCCATTTGCTGTAGTTGCGCTTCTGCGATTCGTCGAGCAAAAGAGTGAGGCTGTCGATGGTGTTCATCAGATGATCCACCAGTCCCTCCTCCAGCACCTCGGCATAGCGGCGGTTGACAAGATTGCCAAACCACGGATCGTCCCACATCCTGTTTATCCAGTTCTTTGTCTGGCCATATCCCACATCCGTCATGAGGCGGCGGCTCGTATCGCCAAGGCGAGTGTCGTTGCCGTATGCGATGTCGTAATCCCAGAGAGGTCCCCAGTAGAGGAGGGAATCCTGCTTGTCCTTGTAGAAATACGTGCTGTAGTATCCGTCGATGTTTGCGCTCACTTCAGTGGCAAGAAACCAATTGACGAGCGACACGGAATCCACCCAGGAGCGGTAGCCCTCCACAGGATCGGTGAACTTGCTGCCCGAAAGCACCGACTCGAAGTCGCGCATGTACTGCTTGATGTAGTTGTTCTGCGTGAAGTCAATCTCATCCTCGTCAGGGTAGTGAATGCGGATAGGAACGGAATAGCGCGAGGTGGTGAAGCAGTTGCCATCAGAAAATCCATCCACTTCGAGCAAGTAGCCGCCAGTGATGTCGCTTTCGTCGGTGACAGGGAAATCCTGCTCTTCCACATCCACTCGGTGCTTCCTCACTTCCACTTGGTCGCTGACCTGATAGTTGCCATAGTAGGTGCCATTGATGTAGAGGTCGATGAACTTGTACGCAGGATTGAAATCCAAGCCTAAGAACTCGCCCATAGCAGAAGTGACAGCGTTGCGTATCAGCGTCTTGTCGCCAGCATTTGCCATGAGCGTCCATTTCTTGGCGTTGGCTTTGCCTTTGCCCAGAAACTTCTGCTTCGTCAGAAACTTGATGCGGTATGGCTTCTTCGACATGTTCCATGTAGAGTTGCCGCGACCTCGTATCGACACAGAGTCGTACGTAGTCACGTTGTCATCCTCGTCCACATAGTATATGGTTGCATACTTTTCCACCGTCTTGCTCGTGATGCCTTTGCCGTCGAATGTCTTGATGTGCATTGCTGGCAGATTGGTGTAGCGCGAGTAGTTTTGTGCTGAGGCACCAGGCACTATTGCTGTGAGAAAAAATATGATTGCTATTGCTGTTGAGTAGTAAAAGTTCTTCATTTCCGACAATTTTGCTACAAAGGTAGCGAAAAACAATAACAGTGCGAAAGTAAAGAAGGAAAAACTCAGGAAATCAGACATTTTTAAAATGAAAACGAGCAACTCCCATGTGAAAGTTGCTCGTTTGTTGTCATTATTTATTTGTTGTTTATTTCTTCTTGTAATATGGAGTGTTGTAAGTCAGGATGATAGAGTTGCCCTTCTTGCTGATGACGAGCTGAGTGCCATCCTTGCTCACAACGTATGTGCTTGGAGCCACCTGGTGATACACGACATTGAAGAGAGTAGCAGCGCTCTTGAGTGCCTCGTCAGTGTTCTCCATCGGGATTTCTACAATGAGCTGGCCAACCTGGTTCTTCTTTGTCACGTCGATGTAGTTGAAACTAAGGTAGATTTCTGTGCCTTGGCAATTGCCCTTGAGGCAGTTACGCTCACTGTCGTAAACGTATCCTCGCTTAGAGATTTCCTGAGCCACAGTACCATAAGGAGCGTTGAGGTCGATGCCATCGAAATCAAACGCATTGGCTACGAATGCTGAAAGCATCATCGCCATAATGATGAAAAGTCTCTTCATAATATAGACAATAATTAATAAGATTACTAATCTGTTTTTTAGTTTGACAAAGTTAATATGTTTTTGCAAAACTACAAAATAAAACGGTTGCAAAATTTGCTTTTTATACTAAATAATATCTTTTCAAGCAGAAAGAAGAATAGTTTTTGCAATGAAGAGAATATAAATAGCGAGCAGCACCGCGCCTTCCCATCGCTCGAGCAAATGCTTTGTGCGCAGGAAGAACCATAGCAGTATGCCAAGGAAGAGCATGATGCCATAGTCGTAGAGGAATCCTTCTGCGCTGTTTGCAATAGGGCAGATGGCAGCTGACGCGCCGATGACGCAGAGTATGTTGAATGTCACCGAACCGATGATGTTGCCTATAGCCATGTCCGTCTCTCCCTTGCGCGCAGCGATGACTGAGGCGAAAAGTTCGGGAAGGCTTGTGCCCACAGCCACGATGGTGAGGCCGATGATGCGCTCCAGTGTCTGCGGATCTACGCCAAACTGCGTGCCAAGATCCATTGCTATGCCCGATGCCCCCTCAATGAGGCGGTCGGCACCCCATATCATCACAGCGATGGATGCAGCAACCATGATGAGTGCCTTCCACACAGGCATAGGCTTCTTTGCTTCATCTGCCGAGGCATCAGCACCTTGGTTCTGCTTGCGCGAATTGATCACCTGCCACGACACAAAACCGATGATGATAATCATGAACACTATGCCTTGCCAGCGCTCTATTGTGCCCGAGCCTAATGTGGCAGCAGCAATGAATAGAATCATGGCAATAATCATGAAAGGCATCTCGATTCTGATGGTCGATTTATGAGCAGGGATAGGGCAGATGAGCGATGTCATACCAAGTATGAGAGCTATGTTGGCGATGTTTGATCCCACCACATTGCCAATCGCAATGCCCGAAGAGCCTGCCACCGCAGCCTGTGCACTCACGATGAGCTCAGGAGCCGATGTGCCGAAGCCAATCACAGTAAGGCCAATTACCATAGGACTCAGCTTTGCCCTCTGAGCGATGGACACAGAGCCATCGACCAGATAGTCGCCTCCCTTCACCAGAAGGAAGAAGCCTAAGATGATGTAGAAAATGTTGAGTATCATATTTGTTATTGTATCTTTATCGATTCAGCACCTATTCGCAGGATGTATACCTGGTTTGGATTGAGGTCAATGCTCTGGCCCATGCCGTCAGCCACGATGTGGTGCGTCATCATTCCGCTCATATTATATAAATATATATGTGTACCTTCTTCCACTCCACTGAGCGAGAGCCTGTCGCTAAGCTTGTGAAAATGCCATTTGCGAGCAGCAGCAATATCATCAATGGCATCAGAACTGTCGCCCAGTATCGCGCTTACCACCAAGCTGCGGCAGTCAGGCATGATCATCGAGCAGCTGCTGCCAGCCACCTCATTCACATCAGTCTTGCCATTGTTCAGCGAGGCAGTGATTCGCCATCCCTTCACATACTTGCCATCCACAGGCGTGCCATCCAGCGTCAAGCTTCGTCCAGCAAAGAATTTGCCATCCATCTTGCCCTTAGTCAGAGATATGCCGTTCACCCTTACTTCCACTTGCTGCAGTTCCTCGTCACTTATGTCAGGATTGACAAGCAGAGTGCATGGATTGCCAAGCTTGTAGTAGTTTGCCAGGTGTTTGTAGAAATTGTTGGTACGTGCTTCTGCCCACCTCTTAGCCTTGCTGACCTCGTCTGAGTAGTTTGGCCACCACTGGTTGATCAGTTTTCGGTGGTGAGGGTATTCTGTCTTTGTTTTTTCATACATCGGTTCCCATGTCTCCCAAGTGCTTTTCCCATTCAGGAAATCGCCCATGTAGATGGCGCAGTGATCGATGAACTCGCGGCTGAAATCCTTGTCTTCCATCAGTCGGCGGAACAGGCGAGTGTGCTCATAGCCGTTTGCCCAGTTCCTGCTGCCGTCATAGTTGGGGTCGTATATCCACGCTATATCGTTGTAGTCAGATGGATGGTCGTACAGTCCAAGACCGAAATCCGTGTCTTTTGCCACGAATCGCCATCTGCCTCCTTCTTCTCTTGGTCGCCACATCACGATGTTGTTGCCGGGGAAGTCTTGGTTGTCATAGTACAGGTTCATCACCATCAGGTTGATGAATTCCTTGCAATCCATCCACTCGTCGTACTCTGCCATCGTGTGGCCATGTTCCTCATAGAATGCCGTGAAAGCATCCCAGTTCGTCTTGTCGCCAGCTTTCACGCTGCTCCAGTTCTCTATCATGTCGATGTCCTCAAGACCATCGTAGTTGGTGTAGATATTGTCCTCGTTGCTGCGTTCGCGAATGTTTAGCATGCCTTTGTACGTGCCGTTGATGTACACCACCACAGGGCTCCATGCTTGCCAGTCGAGGTCGGTGTGGGACGCCATGTGTCGCTGTATGATGGCATCTCTCATGTAGAGGTAGTCGAAGTCGTTGCCTGCGTTGCGCAAAATTATTGACTTGAATCTCGTCTCACCTGCACGCTGGTCGGGAAAGAACTCATACTCAAACCTCTTCTCGCCAAATCGCTTATGGGCATACAGTGCAAGCGACTTCATTTGAGCACCGCGCGATGCTCCACCTTGTATGCGCGCCTCGCACAACTGATTGATAGCACTCTCATCACCTTCGCCCTCGAAATACTCAAAGTTGATTGGTCTTCGCCAATTGTACTCGTAGTTTTTCTTGCCAGCCTTGTAGCTTCCATCTACGTATATTCCAATTTTGCTGTCGTTCAGATATTTTGGATCGGTGGATATTGATACCACGGGCAATGTCACCTTGTGGGACATATAGATGTATGATTGCGTGACAGAGCGTGGCGAGATGTAGCCATCGCAGAACAGCTTAGCCTTTACTGTCTTTGAGCTTTTAGCTGATATGTAGATCGGCGCTCTATATGGCGAACTTGTCTCCGTCGGCTCGCTGCCATTCATCGTGTATCGTATTTCCGTACCTTCTGGAGTGCCTTCTGGCATGGACAGCACAAGCGAAAAAGCCTCTTGTGCCGTTGTCACCTTGCCAGCTTCTGAGAATATTGGTTCGCCCAGCATTCCCTTCGCTATCTTGCCGCAATTGGCACTCGAAGGGGTGGGGAGCGTGAGGTAGCCAAAGTCGCTGCTGCCATCAGTGCGCCTGCCGTATGCAATGTTAGGTGCAGGCTGCTTAGGAATGTCGGTTAGGGAGTCGGAAATCTTTCCGTCGCTGAAGAGATATACAGCACCGCCTTTGCCCGACTCCAGGCGGAAGTCGGTGTGAAGACCCTTTGCTTCCTTGTCGCAGCACACCAGCACGTATCGCTTGGGGCCAATGACTTCATCTGGCAATGTCCACGCCGTGCCTTCATCGTCTGTCAAGCCAATCTTGTAGTTTTTCAGGCTCACGGGGGAGGTGCTTGGGTTGTACAGCTCCACCCACGAGTCTGGGAAATCGTTCAGATCGTCCATGACACAGTCGATGTTTGACTGCATTAGTTCGTTAATTACCAGTTGTGATTTTGCAGTTGCAATGCTTAAAGCAATGGTCGAGATGGCAAATGTCAATCTCTTGAAAGTCATATATTAACTTCTTGTCTTATATTCCTTGATGATCTTCTCCACCTTGCGTGCGCCGCTCTCGTCGAGACGCATGTCCTGATAGTGACGCTCCATGAACTCATGCAGGGCTGAGAATATCACCTCCTTGTAGTCGTAGTTCTGGAATGTCTTGATGAGGCGAAGCTGCAACTCTGTCTCGTCGTCGATGTAAACGAGCTTTGCCAGCTTCTTCGAAAGCAATGATTGTTTGCGTGCTGGGCGGCCTACTGGCTGGTAAACCACCTGTTGCTGCACCACTTGCTGCACTACAGGTTCTTCTGCAGGCTCCACAGCCGGAATGCGCTGAGTGGAGGTTGTGTCAGCTTTTACTTCGTTGATGAAGCTGCCAATGCCAAGATCTTTTCTCTTATTGTTAGCCATTGTATGTATAGGTATTTGATATGGTTATGTGTTTATACTCTGTTCGCTTATTCTCCCTGGCTTTCTTCTTCAGCCTTGCGAGCCTTCACTTTCCAGTTCTTAGGACGCTTCTCTCCTGTCAGTTCCTCTGCCAGGCGCATGTAGTCTTCTGCGCCATTGCTTTCAGGGGCATATTCGAATATTGTCTGATGACCGAGAGGCGATTCGTCAAACTTCACGCACTTGCGAATCTTCGTCTTCAGTGTAGGCACTTCGTCTTGTTTCTCGAAGTAGCGGCTCACTTCTTTAGCAATCTTTGTCTGCTTGTCAAACTTAGTCATTAAGTAACCGCCAATCACAAGGTTAGTGTTAATCTCCTGCTGTATCTCTCTAATGGCAAAAAGCAAGTTCTGCATGCCTTGCAGCGAGAAACCGCTGCACTCCGTTGGGATGATGACATAGTCGCTTGCAGATAGTGCATTGTCGTTCAGCACGCTGTCGCCTGGCGCACAGTCGATGATGACATAGTCATACTCATCTTTCACCTGTTCCAGCTTTCGTGCAAGGATAGTTTCGCGGCTGCGCTTGTTCAGCAGCTCAGCCTCCATGTTTCTCAGTGCCTTCGATGCTGGCACATACTCCAATCCATCATATCTGATGTAAATCGGAGGCGCAATCTGCTCCTTCAGCCAATCGCTGAGGGTAGGGTCGCCTTCCTTCTGAGAAAAGCCAAGCACTCCTGACAAGTTGCACTGCTGGTCGGTATCAATCAGAAGCACCTTCTTGCCAAGAATCCATAACGCTGTACCAAGATTTGCGCACGTAGTTGTCTTAGCCACGCCGCCCTTGTGATTCAAAAAACTAATTATCTTTGTCATACTTTATCAATTATTCTTTTGCCAATAGCAAGCCACCGCTTGCAAAAACTGTGCAAATATATAACTTTATTTTATTATGACAAAGCGTTTAGACGAAAATATGTAAATAAAAATATATGTAATCGTTATTTCGGTTAAACGAAACACAAAAATACTATGGCTATGTTGTATTTTAACGTGAGTTCGATGAATTGTTTTCATGCCTTCGGCCAATTAGAAAAACCAAAAAAAACAAAAGGAAAACCATAATGTTTTTTCTTGTTTTTGCTCTGTTTCTCAAAGGTTTTTCTTAACATGGCGCTTGCGCATAAACAATCAAACACAATTCGTCGAACTCACGTTATATTATGAGTGAAAATATTGTTTCCCACAGATTACACAGATTGCACAGATTTTTCTGTTATGCAGGAACAGCCATCCGGATGACGTCTCACTTGTGAGACTTATCTGTGTAATCTGTGTCATCTGTGGGAGAAAATCAGTCAAGAAGCCTAACAGAGCCAATGAAAAAGAAACTCAAAACTCATTAAAGGCTCGACATCCAAAGACGAAGAAGAATGCTGCGCTTAAGAATAGCTTCAACTTTTTCTTCTTCTCGCTACTTCATGTTGACAAGAATGCGGAACACCTTGCCTGGCGCTTCCATCCATTCCTTCATTGCTGCCTCTGCGTCAGCTGGCGCCACCTCCTTGGAGATGAGCTTATCTACTGGGCATGTGCCGCGTTCGAGGTAGTGGATCACTGCACGGAAGTCGCTTGGCATCGCATTGCGTGAGCCACGTATGTCGAGCTCCTTCTGCACAAAGTACTTGGTTGTGAAGGAAACATCGTTCTTTGCATATCCGATGCATGCCACACGACCTGTGAATGCCACCTCATTGATTGCCATCTGATAAGTAGGAATGCTGCCCACTGCCTCAATGATGACATCTGGGCCAAAACCGTCCGTCATCTCAAGCAGGCGAGCGTGAACATCCTCTGTAAGGGTGTTGATAGAGTATGTAGCGCCCATCTCGCGAGCAAGAGCAAGCTTCTCGTCATCGATGTCGGCAGCAATGACAATTGCGCCACGCTGCACCGAACGAACGATTGCGCCCATGCCCACCATGCCGCAGCCGATGACCATCACCACGTCGATGTCTGTCACTTGCGCACGCGACACTGCGTGGAAACCTACGCTCATTGGCTCGATGAGTGCCGATGTGCGAGGATCGAGGCTTCCTGCCGGAATCACCTTCTCCCAAGGAAGAACAGCGTATTCACACATCACGCCATCGCGCTGCACGCCAAGCGTCTGATTGTCCTTGCATGCATTCACACGACCATTGCGACAAGATGCGCACTTTCCGCAGTTGGTGTAAGGGTTCACAGTGACGGTCATGCCAGCCTTGAGCACGTCTGGCACATTCTCGCCCACGGCTTCTATCACGCCACCCACCTCATGGCCAGGGATGACAGGCATCTTTGCCATAGTGTTGCGACCGAGGTATGTGTTGAGGTCACTGCCGCAGAATCCTACATAGTGGAGACGGATGAGCACCTCATTTGCTCCCATCTCTGGCTTTTCTATATCTACGACCTCCATCTGCTGAAGGCCTGAAATCTGTACTGCTTTCATTGCTTTGTATCTGTTTTCTTTGCGCTGAGAGGCGAAATCGCTACTCAGACATATTCTTAATATAAGGTAGCTCAACGAGATTCTCGAAGCCATAGAAGCGACGGGCATTCTCGCCAAGGAACATCTTCTTTTCTTCCTCTGTCAGTTCGTCCGACTTGGTGATGAAGTCGTACGACATGCGGTATGTGATGGCTGTGATGGTGCGAGGGTAGTCGCTGCCCCACATCAGCTTGTCCATTCCCACAAGGTCGGCTGCCTGACGGATGGCGCGCACAGCACTTGGGTAGGGGTAGAACTCGGAGTTGAATAGCCACGTGATTCCGCCCGACTCAATCATCACATTCTTGTGGCGCGCCAGCTTCACCTGCTCCAGCCATCCCTCCGTGGTCACCATGCCAAAGTGCCCTATGGCGATGCGAAGGTTTGGGAATGAGGCTATGATGTCCTCTGTCTCAGCCAGCTGATGGTTGTCCTCGTGCAAGCAGAGCGAGAGGTACATGCCTTTCTCGTCCATGAGACGGTACATCTCCATCATGTCTGGCGAGTTGAGAGGGCGCGCAAGGCGATGGCCAGGGATAGCCATGCCGCTATACAATCCGCTCTCTATGAGCTGCTTTGCCTGTGGCAGGAAGTCGTCGTTGCGGAAATCTGCCATAGCGCACACCTTGAAGCGGTCGGGATACTTGGCTGCCACCTCTGCGAGGTAGTCGTTCTGCAAGCCATCAATGAACTCCTGCACCACAACGGCTGCGCTGACCTGAGCGTAATCCATGTTGGCAAGGAACACCTCTGCCGAGTTCTTGCCGTCTATCATGAACGGAGGGCACATCTGCACCTCTTCGCCGAAGAAGATGGAGCGTCCGCGAGTGGTAGTCTTGATAGGCTTGCCGTCCACCACCGTGTCCTGATGCAGCCACAGGTGGCAATGCGTGTCGATTATGAATTTGCCCATGACACTCTCTGCTGATCGCCAATGATTTCCCTCACTTCCTCCACCAGTTGCCAGTCGATTGGCTCATTGCTCCAGTCGAGGTTGCGCTTCACGTTCTCAGGATTTGCCGATGAGAAGAGGGTAGTGGCAATGCGAGGATTGCTGACTGAATACTGAATAGCAAGTTTCTCTATTGGCGTGCCCTTGGCTGCGCAATGCTCCACTGCACGCTTGCAAGCCTCCACCAGCGGCTTTGGTGCTGGATGCCAATCTGGCACGCCGCGCTGCGAGAGAAGTCCCATGCTGAGTGGCGATGCATTTATGATGCCTATGCCTCGCTCTTCGAAGTAGTCGAAGTAGTCGGCAAGCTTGTCGTCGTTCAAGCAGTAGTGGCAGAAGTTGAGCACCGATTCCACTGTTCCTGCTGGCACATGGTCAATCACCCACTTCAGATTCTCCAACTGCAAGTCTGTGATACCCACATGGCTGACAATGCCCTTCTCGCGCAATGCTACAAGCGCAGGGAGCGTTTCGTCACACACTTTCTGCAATCCTCCTGGCAGTGCAGCCTGAAACTCTATGTCGTGCACGTTTATGAGGTCGATGTGGTCGATGCCAAGTCGCTCCATGCTCTCATACACGCTGTCTGTCACGCGCTTGGCGCTGTAATCCCATGTGTTCACGCCATTCTCGCCATATCGTCCCACTTTGGTAGAGAGGTAGTACTTGTCGCGAGGTATCTCGCGCAAAGCCTTGCCAAGCACAGTCTCTGCTTTGTAATGTCCATAGTATGGCGACACATCGATGAAGTTCATGCCTTCATCCACAGCTGTATGAACAGCCTTGATTGCTTCGCTTTCGTTTATGTTGCGGAACACGCCGCCCAAAGAAGAAGCACCGAAACTGAGTCGGTTGACCTTCATTCCTGTTTTGCCGATTTCAATCATAATAATTATATATAGGTCTGTTTTACATTTTCAATATTTTACGGCTGCAAAGTTAGCACATTTCATCCACACATATTGCATATATTTAAACAACATTTGTAAAAAATGAAACAAACACCGCTTTCTGCTTCTTTATTCTTGCATCGGTTTGAAAAAAACAGTAACTTTGCACACAGATTGGTGAGCAAGAAGCGCCTCCAGCCACATACAATGAACAAGCAAGAACAAGACATATTTCTCGACATTCTATCCTCTGCGCTTTGGGAGCGCGAGCCAAACCTCTCATTGCTCAGTGGCACATGGTCGTGGCACAGCATCGTGGCTGCGTTCGACGAGCATGCCCTCCTTCGCGTGGTGGCAAACACCATTCTGAGTTTGCCTGCCCACTATCTGCCTGACGCTCAGCTGCAGCAATACATGATGATGAAGGTGGCAAACATGATCCGGACGCACTTGCTGCACAACAGTGCCATTGCCACCGTCTTTGCTGAGTTCGAAGCTGCTGGCTGCAGCCCTGTATTGCTCAAGGGACAGGGACTTGCCACGCTCTATCCCAAGGGATGCGTGCGTTCCAGCGGCGATGTGGATGTGTATGTGGATCCTGCACGCTACGATGTGGCAAAGCAGATCATCTACACTCATGCTGACAAAGAAGAGGTAGAGCACGCCATAGAGAATGAATATGTGCGCCATCTGAAGATCACTACCACAGATGGCGTCATCTTCGAGGTGCATCGTCATGCTGGCGAAGCAGCCAACATAATTTATAATAATGTGTATCTTCGCATGGGAGCTAAATGCCTCTTACCTGAGAACACAGCCACTGTGTCGCTGCAACTGCCAGGTGGCAATAATACCGTGGTGCGTGTGCCTGATGTGAAGTGCAACGTGTGGCACAACATGAACCACTTGGTGCTCCACTTTGCAGGCGATGGCATAGGTTTGCGCCAGTTCTGCGACTGGATGCTTGTGCTCCGCCAGTTCACGCAGCAAGCTACAGATGAGGACTACCAGCAACTGCGCCAGACGCTCAAGCGGATTGGCATGCTCCGCGCATGGCAGATTTTAGGCGGCATACTCGTCCATCAGTTGCAGTTCCCAGCCAAAGATTATCCATTCTATTCCGAGCAGATGGCACTCAAGTCGCAAGGCTTGGTGCTGCAGGAAGTGCTGTCGGGTGGCAACTTCCATTTCCACTCTCACGACAATTCCCTCCAATCCCTCCCTCACGGCTTGCGTCGCATCATTCTCGTTGCTCTCCGCATGCACTCCTCGTCCAAGCCAATGGCTGTCATTTCCGACTTCTATCCATACGTGCACATCTGCCGATGCTGGATGACTGGCATCCGTTGCTATTGGGAGCGATTAGTGGATAAGCTTCTGCATAAACGAAAATAGTTTGAGTTGTGCGTTGAAAGCGTTAAAGACAAAAACCGAAATCTTCCACTCACACAGCTCGTCAGCGCTCCCTCAGCTCTTCTTTCATCTCCCTTTCACATCCTCTGAAGTGGTGTGGTCCACACCACTTTCGTGGATGTGAGTGCAAGTGTTTTGCCCCTCACGGCTGAGACAGAACGACTCTTGCCCGTTCAACAAAAATTATGAAGCCCCCTTGTGTTTTGGCTCTGCTGAATGGGTATTAATAGAAATTTCTGACTAATTTCTGGGTAATTAACGTTAAATTTCGTTTCAGTCCTACACGCAGAAGGCGAGTAGGTCAAGTTCTATATAATTTCCTTTATTTTTATATATTTTTATCTATTGATATTTCATGGCCTACGGCAACAAACGCCATCCACCCACTCATTTGCACAGCCAGAATTTCTTCTCTTGAAATGATTATGCGTGTAGCAATATTACAGAAGATAATGTAATATAAAGTGTTTCTAATTTCTGAAAATAGAGAGAACGATACATCTTTTTGCTCTTTTTGCTCACTCGAATTGATAATAATTACTAAATTTGCAACGAATATTATCTATTATAGATAATTAAGAAAGAAATTAACGCAAAAATAATAAACAAATGAAGAAAAAAATTGTAAAACCTGAAGTGAAAGTAATGAAGCTTCAGAAAATGAATGTGATCGCTACGAGCGGAGAAGTTGGTGGTAATCCAGAAGGATTGACAATTCAGTCATTGACTACTACAGGCGATAATGAATCTATACTCTTTTAATTACAAAAACATCATAATGACTATCTATATGAATAAATATTTCGCAATGTTTGCTTTTGCCGCAAGTTCTCTGTTAATTGCTGCGTGCTCAAATAGTGATTCTGACGATGTTATTAATAACGAATCAAAAGAAATGTCATTTCTTGTTGGTGCGCCTTCGTCAAATACTCGTGCAGTAGTTTCTGGGATTGAAACTCAAACTCCATCAGTTAATTGGGAAGAAACAGATCAGATATTTGTATGGGGAGAAGGAGAAACAAATTCTCATACTTTTACATTCCAAAAATATGGTAATTACCATAATTATGCAGCATTTACAGGAACAGCCTTTACTGCCAGCAAGTATTATATTATGTACCCAAAGCAGGATGGTGCAAAATTTGACGGAAATGGTAATATTACTGCCACTATCCCAGCAATTCAAAAGGCAACACAGAATAGTTTCGATCCTAATGCTGCAATTTGCGCTGGTGCAACTGCGGGGCAGAATGAGAGAACTGTAAGTATCCTTCATGCTTGTGCTTTCTTGAAGATTACTACAACAAAAGATTGTAAATCTATTTCTGTTTCCGCACATGACAAAAATGTTGACGGAGCAGAATGGAAAGTAGCTGGTGAAGTTACCATTCAAGCATCTTCAACAGGTGCAAAGATTACAGGATATAATGATGCTGTTGAAACTGTTAAGCTTACAGCTGATGGAACAGAATCAGCATCTACTACTTTCTCTCCAGGTACATATTTGATAGCTATTATTACAAGTACAAAGTTCCCAGGTATTGATGTTACGGTAGACTATTCAGATGGTACTAAGGCTGAAAAATCGTCATCAAGCACTTTCCAATTCAATGCGGCAAATATTTACAACTTAGGAACTGCAACTCCAAATACTGGTGTTTAATTAGATAAAACTAATAAGTTCATCATAATTATAAATGCAAGAAGGAAACCTTTCCCTCTTGCATTTTTCTTTATACACACTTAACAAAAAAGCAGTTTCCAACACGCTATGTGGGTAATCAAGAGGTCAGCCCCCTTGATTACCCATCAATTTCCTCACTTACTCTTCACTCTTCACCTTTGTCTTTTAATAATTTGATTTATAGAGTGATATAGCGATGAAGAGTGATAACGGACTCTTCATCACTCTTCACCCACTCTTCATAGTCGCAAGACATTGAACATGTGGATGATACGTCGCCTATATGAAGAGTGAAGAGTTATTTTATTTGTATGCAGTTTCGGAAACAGTGAGTTCACTTATTCAGAAACAGTCGTTCCAGTGAATACTGTTATTCATACCGCATGAATACTATTATTCGTGCCGTAAGACTGTTGTTATTCATGCCGTACGAATAGATGTATCCACAAGAAGTGAATGCAAAAAGTTTCGCTCTTACATTTTTTATACACACTTAGCAAAAAGCAGTTTCCAACACGCTATGTACGTATTGAAAACTGCCATTATCTCTGTGCATTGATACTACTATCTCAATGCATCTCTCACCATTTCAATGCTGATATTCAAATTGATTGATATCGTTTCCTCTGGCACACCAGCGGAAGCAAGCATTTGGATGGACTTTGCCAATTGCTCGTCCTTCTGTGACAGCTGTTCGTCTTTTTCAGACAATTGCTCGTCTTTCTGGAACAATTGCTCGTCTTTCTGAGACAATTGTTCATCTTTCTGAGACAATTGTTCGTTCTTCTGTATCAGCTCTTCTTCTTTCCTCGACACAGCATCTTCCAGTCGCATAATCTTTGTGTCCTTCTCCTCCACCTCAGACACAAACTCATCCTCTATGTCCATCTGGTCACGCACCTCTTGGTCGGTGGCTGCATAAAGCAGGCGGTCGAAGATGAGGTGAGTGTCATCATCGTCAGTGAAAAGGTCAGGATTCACATACAGGAGCTGGCTCTTCCTTGGCGAAACGGCATTCGACTGGTCGAATACAGACAGGATCTTCTCAAGATGGTTGCGGACATTGCCTGTGAGGTAAGGCACTTGCACGATGATGCTGTCGTGGGTGAGATTCTCCACGAACGGATCAGGAACACCCTGAGTGATCTCATGATTGTCATAGTCAAGGTATTGCCGGCGCACATAAATGACCGGCTCCGTGATGTCGCCAACCGTGTGGCCAAGTATGTAGATAGACACGATAGGGTAATACTCTTCGCCATCCTTCACTTCGTCATCGGCAGGAATCGTGCCTCTGCCAGTCAATCCAAGGTACTGCTTGCCGAGGTACTTGCGGAATCGCAGGGTTTCCGTTGGCTTCCATGTCTTCTGCAGCTCAATGAGAACAAGATGCTTTGTGCCGTCATCCTCTTGCACTGTGGCGGCAAAGTCGATTCGGAACACAGTTACCTTGTACTGCTTCACATTGCTGTACTCATGAGGGCGCACGCTCACTTCAACCACTCTTTTCTTCAGCAGAGCGGATAGAAGGGTGCAAGTCACCTTCGGGTCTTCAAGCAGGAACTTGAACACCGAATCGTAGAGCGGATTTGCTATGTATGTCTTCAGTGCCATAATTGAGAATTGCTTAAGTTTGGAAATTCATTGCAAAAATACGTATTGGGAACTGCCATTGTCTCTGTGCATTGATGCCTCTATTTCAATGCATCTCTCACCATTTCAATGCTGATATTCAAATTGATTGATATCGTTTCCTCTGGCACACCAGCGGAAGCCAGCATTTGGATGGACTTTGCCAGCTGCTCGTCCTTCTGAGACAGCTGCTCGTCTTTCTGCTGCAGCTCTTCTTCTTTCCTTAACACAGCATCTTCCAGTCGCATAATCTTTGTGTCCTTCTCCTCCACCTCAGACACAAACTCGTCCTCTATGTCCATCTGGTCACGCACCTCTT
>JAZRYI010000112.1:0-22830 GCA_045600665.1 Bacteroidaceae bacterium | reverse complement strand
GCAACCACGTTGTACCAACTGAGAGAATGAAACGTCTGCCATAGAATACACATTTTAGGTTTTTCGACTACAAAGGTAACTAAAGCTTATCAATTTTCATTCTCTTTGGCGAGATTTATTTTCTCATGGGCATTTCATAATTATAGTTTTACGCTCTTAGCTGTTCCGTTGTAAGAAACTGTTTTTACAGAGCCATCGAAGAGATGGACATTGAAAATGCGAGTTGTCTGCATGCCATCGAATGAGCCTGTGCGCTTGCCAATGGTGAGAGTGCGCGACTTGTCATCCCACTTCATAGGGATGGTGCTGTACTTGCCTTTCTCGTAGTTGTAGTTGTCGCCTTCGTCCTCGTAGAGAGTGAAGTCGGCATTTGCACCTGGATACACTACGATGTCAAGTGTCTTCCAATCAGCAATGTTAGTGTACATAGGGTTTGACTTGCAGAGAGGGATGATGCTGCCTTCCTTGATGTAGAGCGGAGAGTGAGCGATAGGCGCATCAGCCTTGATGGTCTGACCGCCTTCGAAGCATTCGTTTGTCCAGTAGTCATACCATTTACCATTTGCAGCTTTACCATTTGCCATTTTCTGATACTTAGGCAGGTAAACATCGTAAGTCTTCTTTGCCGACCAGTCTGCCTTGTATCCGTCCTGATAGAGGGATTTCTTATTATTGTCCCAGCCAGAGATCTCGTTTGTCACGTTGGCTGTCTCTGGAGTGAAGAGAGCGTTGACAACTGGGGCAACGAGGAATGAGTGACCGAACATGTACTCACGGTTGTTGTTCCATGTGTTCTTGTCGTCCTTGAAGTCCATCATGAGGGCACGCATGAACGAGTCATCGTTCTTGCTTACTTGCCAACTCTGAGAGTATATATATGGCATGATTTCGTAGCGCAACTTGATGGCGGAGAGGAGAGCGTCATACACAGGCTCTCCAGGCTTGCCGTAGTGGTATATCTCACGATACACCTCTGTGCCGTGGCTGCGCATCATAGGACAGAAAGTACCGAACTGCATCCAGCGAACGTAGAGTTCCTGATAGAGTGGATTCTTAGTGGCAGTGTTGTCCTGCGAATGCTTATTGTAGGCATTGGCGAAGAAACCGCCAAGGTCTGTGTTGACGTTAGGGTTAGCAGTGAGCGTGTAGTTCAAGCAGATAGGCACCTGCTTGCGGAAACTGTCCCAAGATGAGCTGACGTCGCCACTCCATGTGTTTGCTCCTGTGCGCTGCTGACCAGCGAAGTAGCTGCGAGTGAGAATAAAGACACGCTTGCTCTGGTCGGCAGCACGCTGCTTGTCGTAGATGCCCTCGACTGTGCAGAGAGGGAAGGCGTTGCGCACCATGCGCCATGATCCCATGAAATCCTTGCCATCTACAGGGTTTGTGATTGGACGAACCTGATCAAGGTCGCTCTCTTGAAAATCGATGTGATCTGGGTCGGTAGAGTCCATCCACCATGCATCGATGCCGTAGCTGTGGAGGCGTGAGAGGTTCTTCCAGTAGATGTCACGAGCTTCCTGGCTGTATGGGTCGTAACAGCGCACTCCGCTTGGGTACTCCTTGATAGGCGGCCAAGGATTGAGACCGCTCTGAGGCCATGTGATGAAGTCGTACATAAGTCCTTTTGGTTCCATCTCACGGAAAGCAAGTGTCTGAGGGCCAAACGATGCCCAGATACTGATGCTGAGGTGGGCATTGCTGTCGTGAACGTGCTTCACCATCTGCTTGCCGCGAGCATGGTAGTCGTCCTGAAGGAAGTCCATAGCGTTCCACAGATAGTTGCTGCCCCAGTACTGCCAGTCTTGAATCATTCCATCGATAGGCACGCCTGTATTACGGTATGTGTCGAGCACCTCAATGAGTTCCTGTGGTGTCTTGTAGCGTTCACGGCTCTGATGAAAACCGTATGTCCAAAGAGGTAGCATAGGGCAATGGCCTGTGAGGTTGCGCATCTCCTTGATCACGCCATCAGCATTGCCGCCATACATGAAGTAGTAGTCAATCTTTGTGCCGACCTGCGATTCAAGTGCAAGCTCAGCGCCATCGTCGATGCGTGTAGGCGAGTAGTTGTCCCAATAGATACCGTAGCCTTTGATGCTCTGGAAGAAGTGCGAGTAGTCTTCGAGGTTGCTCTGCATCATGAGGCGATGCTCACCACGCTGGTTCATCTTCTCATTCTGGAGAAGACCTACGCCATAGATTGGCTCATCTTTGTCGAGGGCGAATGCCTGCTTCACCTTGTAGCGACCTTGGTCAGGACCAGAGGTGATAGGCGTGAAGCCCATCGAACCTTCCTGCATGAGGACGTTGCCTTTCTTGTCGGAGAATGTCACATTTTGAGTCTTTGTATCTACTGTCACTGTGAGAGCAGAAGATGAATAGGTTGTGATGTCGCCAACTGTTTTCTTTGTTATTGCTTTGACAGATGGTTTTGCTGTAACAACAAGGGAGAGATTGGCCTCCTTGGATGTGTCAGGTGCGTTCTTCACGACACGAACAGTAGTAGGCGTGAAGAAGGTGATGTCTTGAGCCTGTATTGTGCCCAAAGCACACATACACATAATCAATGTTAGTTTTCCTTTCATTTGTAGGTTTTGTATTTAATTATTGAAGTCAATTGTCTGTGCACTGCCATCGTAGGTGACAGTATGCTCGTTGCCGCCCATTACCTTCACCTTGAATGTACGAATGTTGAGCATTCCTGGGAATGAGCCTTCACGCTTGCCAATGGTGAGTTTGTTTGTCTTATCGTTCCAAGTGAACTTGATGTTAGAACTCTTGCCACTCTCGCAATTGTAGTTGTCGCCTTCGTCCTCGTAGAGGGTGAAGTCGGTGTTTGCACCGCGGTAGATGTTGATGACAAGAGGTTCATCGCTCTTTTGGCTTGAGTACTGAAGCACCGGTCCCATTGGCACGATGCTTCCCATGCGAACGAAGATAGGTATCTGATTGATAGGTGTTGGTGCGTCAATCCACTGACCTCCAACATAATGTGTTCCTGTCCAATAATCCATCCAGTTTGCACCCTTTGGCAAATACACCTTGCGTGTCTTAGCATTAGGCTCTGTTACTGGACATACGAGGAAAGCTGGACCGAACATATACTCGTCCTTGATGTCGAGAACTTCGGTATCCTTAGCAAAATCGAAGGCAAGAAGACGAGCCATAGTGTATTGCTCGTTTGTAATCTTTGCAGCAAGGCTGTATGTGTATGGCAGGAGTTTGTAGCGGAGGTGAATCATATCGAGGATGGCATCGTAGAATGGCGTGCCAGGCTCACCGAATCGCCATATCTCGCGAGGGGTGTCAGAACCATGGCTGCGAAGCATTGGGAGGAATGCCCCCCACTGGAACATGCGTGTGTAGTATTCACGATAGGCTGGGTCATTGCATCCCTGTGGGAACTCGCCTATATAGAACCAACGGTGGAAGCGAGCCTTGTTGGTGAAGAATGAGCCCACATCGACACTCCAATAAGGGCAACCTGTTGCCATAAAGTTGAGACCGCCCGGTATCTGCTTGCGGAACGATTCCCATGATGCGTAAGTGTCGCCATTCCAGGTAATGGTGCTGTAACGCTGCTGACCTGCATAGCTGGAACGAGTGAGGTTAACTACACGCTTGTCCGACGAAGCCTTGCGCTGATTCTCGTAGATACCCATAGCATGATAGAGCGAGTAGAGATTGGAGCGATCTTCACCAAGTGCCTCAGAGAGAATCTGTTTGGTTGATTCGTATCGTTCCGCATGGTTGTCGTGAGTATAGTTCGGAAGATTCTTCCAGTCGCCATCGAGTGGCTCGGAGCAGTCGCACCACCATGCATCGAAACCTTTGCTGAAGAACTCGCGGTCGGCGTATGACCAGTAGTAGTCGCGTGCCGCTGGCGAGAATGCGTCATACACAGAATGCTCAAGCATGAAACCTCGGTTCTTGAAGTCTTCTGCCTGAGGACAGTACTGAGGGTTTGGCCAGATGCTGACCATAAGCTTTGCGTTGAGAGCATGAACGGAGTCTGCCATTGCCTTTGGATCTGGATAGAACTTAGGGTCCATGTGCATGTATCCCCAACCCTCTGGCCAGTAGTTCCAGTCCTGCACTACCATGTCAAGTGGCACTTGACGGCGACGGTATTCCTTCACGATGTCAACCACCTCTTGCTGAGAGCAATAGCGCTCCTTCGACTGAGTGTAGCCAAAGAGGTAGCGTGGCATCATAGGGCTGTCGCCTGTGAGGTAGCGGTACTGCTTTACCACAGCATCAAGGTTGTATCCCTTCATGAAGTAGTAGTCCTGACACTTTGCTGATTCGTAAATCACTTCCGAGCCAGCTTCTGGGTTCTTATCGTCGTATGGTCGTACTATCATAGCACAACCAGCATCGAAGAGCAAGCCATATCCCTTAGTGGAAGTAAGCACTGGCACTGTTGCTTTGAGGTTGTGCTGAGTGAGGTACTGAGTCTTGCCTTTGAGGTTCATGTAGTCCTCGATGTGTGAGCCAAGACCATAGATTCCCTCATCCTTCTGCCAAGCAAAGCGGACACGGAATCGCCATGTATAACCAACAGAGTCATAGCGAAGCACGGTCTTTTCTACTTTTTGCCCGTCAGCCGACTGCACGGCGTGAGTTGATGACTCGTCATAGACAGCCTCTTTCAATATGCGGTGCTCAGCACTTCTGGCTTCATACTCTTTTGTATTTGTCTCGCTGAGCAGCACTTTGCCTGTCTTGCGGTCTTTGAATGTGTAGGCATCACCTATTTTGTCCCAAATAACAATGAGGCTATCTGAGGTCATAATGAGGCGTGTCCTTGAATCCTTTGTCTTTACTTTGACGTTCTGTTCGCCAAACTTGCGGAGTACGACTCCAGTAGCGTTGCCTTGTTGAGAATAGTCTGGTTTATCGCAATACTGAATGCGCACTATGCTTGGCGTGATGAACTCTACCTGTCGATAGCTCTGTGGTGGCACGTCGGCACTAGCACAAAGCACGAACATGAATAGGATAGATAAGATAAGATTTCTCTTTGCCATTTTTATGTGTCTTTACTTAACAATCATTGTCTTTGTTGCACCGTCAGAGTACTTTACGATGTTGATGCCCTTGGCTGGCTGCGCTATCTTTACGCCACCTACAGTATAGTAGCCAACAGGCTGGATGCCACTTATGACTGGAGCCACTCCCACAGGATTCTCACCGTCATTGCTAAGGAACATCTCGCTGAGATAAAAGGCTTTGCCTCCTTGCGACGAGAAACCGACCATGCGAATATTAGAAGGATCGACCATAGTGCCATCAAGTGCCTGCATCTCTTTCAGATCAACCACCATGCTCTTTTTGTTGCCAATCTTCACTTCGTAGTGATTCTTGCCCCAGTAGTCTTGCTTGTCGAAGATCTTGAGCACAGGATTGTTGGATGGAGCGGCATAGAACTTCACCACGAGGTAGCGGTAGTCGGAGATGTCAAGCGGCTTGTCATACACCCATCCTGCGAATCCGTCCTTGGCTGTAGTGACCATCGCCATGCCCATCTTCATCTGCAATGTGCCCTTCTGATAGATGGATGGATTTAGGTACTTGGCATCGAATGGGAAGCAGTTGGGAGCGATGACCTGCTCCACATGCTCCTTTGGCTCAGTGAGAAGTTCATACATCTTTTCGGCATAGCGCTTTCCTATCATGCGGTAGCCCTCAGCAGTGAAGTGGAGGCCGTCACCCTTCTGCGGACAGCCAGCCGAACTGATTACGTGCGCATTAGGGATTGTGTTTGGCAACTGAGCGATGACCGCATTGTGTCCCCAGCATGAACCGCCTTCTTTCTGCCCTACTGTCTCGCCAGCGAGGAACGGTGTCTCCTGCGGATCAAGCTCAAGTTCATCACAGATGCTTGTGTATATCTTCTTCACCTTCATCAGCCAGTCAATCTGACCATTGTTCGAGCATCCCTGATGGAAAAGAATACCCTTGATGACACCCTTCTTCTGCGCCTTCTTTGCCATGTCGATGAGACGGCGGTATGGGTTCATGCCGTATTCCTTGCAGTAATTGATATACCAGTCTGCTTGTCCATCAAAATAGCCTGGAGCCTGGCTCACATCCTCATCGAAAAGTTCAATCGGTGCTCCGCCCACAGCCACGTGTACTACGCCAACGCTGATGCTGTCTGGGAGTTTTTCGATGAGGGTGCGTCCAAAGTAGTCGGCAGGAGTAAGTCCTGTCCAGTCGCGGCAGAGAGGCGGTGTGGCTGGATACCAATTGCCCATCTTGCGGCTATGCGAAGGCATATCGACGCACGAAAGCATCTGGAATCGCTTGCCGGGACTCTTCTTGTCCTGGTCCTCAATAGAGGCGTTGCCCTCCATGTTGGACTGGCCAAAGCAGAGGAATACATAAAAATTAGGATCTTGTGCATAAATGCGCTGAGAGAGTGCCAGCATGCAGATTGCTGCGAATAAGAAATAGGATAGTCTTTTCATTGTTTGTAAAAAAAAGAAAAATCCCCTCCCTCAAAGCGAGAGAGGGGATGATATTGTTAAGTTTGTTCTTTAAGATTACTTGTTGATAACCTTCATTACAGAGCCATCAGCCATCTTGACGATGTTGATGCCACGGCTGAGAGAGTTCTGACGAACGCCGCTTGCAGAGTAAATCTCAGAAACTGAAGACTTAGCCACAGTGCTGCTGATGCCAACAGTTGGCTGAGCGCCGAGGTAGTAGAGTTTCCAGTTGTCGAAGATACACCAGTCAGAGCCGATGCCCTCTTCCTTGTTCAAGCCGAATGTGAGGTTGCCTGGCTCAGAGAGGTAAACTTCCACTGTGTTGATGTAAGCGTCAGGATTCTTCTCGAAGCGGTTCATAGCACCTTCCATTGAGTTTGGATACCAGTAGTTTTGGTCATCAATAATCATCTGGTCGAATGGATAAGCAGGGTTCTCCATATCGATGTCCTCATATACTGGAGCGTAGATAACCTTGTTAGGATCGTAGTCAGGATCGTTCACATTTACATCGTGGTATGCGTCAGTTGCGATGTCATCCTTCACCCACTCCTTGATGCGAGTAGTCATAGATGGCTCTACTACCATGCATGATGCGAGAGAAACAATGTCTGCCTCGATGCCGTTAGCCTGGAGCTTCACATTTGGAGTGTAGTCCTCGTTGTAAACATAGTTCATGAATGCAGCATTAGCATCGCCGCCATCGCGGTAGAATGCCTGAACCTGAATGCGGTATGTACCAGCAGGGAGAGAGAAGATAGTCTGAGATGCGCTGAATGCAGATGTGTTCCATGACTCTGCGTTCTTGAAGTCGCCGCTTACTGTGAAGCCACCTTCCCAACCAGTGTTGCCCTCGTCGTAGTTAGGGTTGACGATGAGAGTAGTGATGTCTGCTGGCTTAGCCTCTGAAGCCTCGCCCATTGAAGCGATTACTGCAGCGTTGTATGGCGCAGCGAGTGCCTCAAGGTACTCAGCGATGACGTCAGAAGTAACGTATGCAGCCTTCATTGCTGTAGCCTGCTTGTCGAGCTCTGCCTTGAGTTCTGCGTTTGTTGCAGCGAGAGTAGCCATCTTAGCGCGAGTGCCCATGTAGTTCTCGTATGCAGTATAGTCTTTGTCGATTGCCTGTGCGCCGAGGTATGTTGCGTCAGCCTGTGATGGATAGTCGAGCACGTACATCCAAGTTGGGTTAAGGATAGCGAACTCCTCTGAATCCTCTGCGTAGTTGCCCTGGAGATCCATAAACTTCTCCTCAGCCTTCCATGATGACATGAAGCTATTTGCAGTGTTTACATAACCGTTGATGTCAGAGAGAATCTTAGATGTTGCCTCAAATGCATCCTTGCCATCAATAGAAGCTGGAATCTGAGCCACCATAGCCTCAACTGCAGCCTTGTCGCCCTGAAGAAGGAGAGTTTCAACCGACTCCTTAGCAGCCTGGATCTGGTTAGCAAGAAGCTCGTTGAAGTTTGGCTCCTCGCCATAGTAGTAGAGACGGAAACCAGTGAATGTAGCGAAACCGTTGTCGCGTGATGAAATGATGACCTCGCCGTCAGTCACCTGAATCATCTCAGTCTCAAGCTCCTTCCACTCGTACACGTCGTTAGCCCACCAGCCACCTGGCTCCAAGTATGGAGAGAATGACTCCATCTCACTGCTCTTGATGTAGATCTGGTTGCGGCAGTTGTCAGCCCAGTCATTTCCCCAAGTCTGAGCGAATGCCTTAAGCTTGTAGAAGCCGTTAGGCAAACCAACCACGCGCTGGCTCACATCGTGGTAGCCCTCGTGTGGCACATCCCACTTCTTGATACAAGTGTATTTGTCGTTCCAGTAAACCTCAAGACCGCCGCCTTCAGTACCACTCTGGTACCAAACGCCAATCTGGTCGCTCTTGCCGTTCACGTTGACACCCTTTGCGATATTGTTAGCGGTGCCGTTCACGTCGTTCTTTTCTGCCCAAGTTGAGCCATCACCAGTGCCAGCATCTGTAGCGAGAGCAGCCTCATTTGGCAAGTACATCTGATCTTCCTCACTCCATACTGGCTCATACTCAGGCAAGCAGAACCAAGGGAAGTTGATCATTGTTGTCAAATCCCATGCTCCGTCAACAGCAGGAGCAGAAGTGAGGTAAGCAAGGCGAGCTGCATCGAGAGCCTCCTCTGCATTCTTGTATGCCTCTGGAGCATCGATAGTCATCTCGTCGTCACCATTGCCATCGTTCATCACAGCCTTTGCTGCCTCGATTGCAGCACCGAACACTGGGTCATTTGCCTTTGCATTGATAGCCTCGCACTTCTCCACGAGAGAGGTGAGCTTCTTTGCATCAGCGAGATAAGTGTTATAGTTTGCAATCACGATGTTAATCTTCTCAACTGAAGCATTGCAACCTTCCACTGTTGAGTTGTAGTCGTCAGCATCACTGATTTCCATCAACTCGTCGCTGAGGAGACCGCCAAGTGCTCCATACTGCTCCTGAATTGTTTCCATCAAGTCGTTGAGTTTCTTCTCAGCAATAGCAACCTCCTCCTGAGCAAGCATAAGCTGAACTGCTTCGCCAGCATCGCTTATGTAGTATGCACGGAAATTGTCAAAGATAATCCAGTCATCGCCGATTGTGTCAGGTCCCTTGCGGATACCAATCTTCACATAGCCGTCTTCTGGATTGACTACCATAAGCTCATTCTCGTATGTACCTGTAGCGAAGTGCAAGCTTGCGCCCCACATTGAGTTTGGCACCCAGATGTGTGTGCCAGTTGCGCTTGTCTCGCTGTCGCGCTGCCAGTCACCACACATTTCATCTGTGAGGAGCTGAATCTCGCTACCATCAGACACGAGCAGACGGAGCATTGTGTTCGATTCGCGAGTAGTTGTGTACTTGACGCCAGTGATTGTGCCTTCAGCATCAATCTCGTCCTCCACGTTCACAGCATCGCAGAAGAACACGCCGTTCTGTTCCTGATTTGTGTCCCAGCCTGCCGACCAAGCCGAGCCTGGACGATAGAAGCCCTGCACTGTGAACTTGTAGTAGCCTGCTGGCAACCACATCACCTGATAGTACTCTGAGCCTACAGCGTTGTTGAACATTTCTACTGAGCCTTGAGCTGCCTGTTCCGTGTTGTAGAAATAGCCTACACTATTGCCGCCAGCATTGTAGTATGTCCAGCCAGCATTGTCACCTTCATACTTGGTGTTGGTCCATTCGAGATCAGTTGTGATCTCCTGGCCCTTCTCCCATGTAGTGGCATCCTGTGCGCTCATGGTTACGGCTGCAAAAGTAGCCGCACATAAAGTAAACAGTTTCTTCATAAAGTAATTTGTGTTTAATAATTTGAAAGGTTGATTTAGTTTTCTGCTAATAAATTTGATACATTATAAGTGTGCAGGTAACACACCTTATCCAAGTCTTTATGCAAAGTTAGGCAACACATATTATATAAACAATAGCAAGTTTCAAATTCAACAGAAGTTGTTAAAGATATTTTAAGGAAAAATGCCATTATATCGTACTTATATACTATTTCTCGCACGAAAAGACACGATTTTGATAGGTTTTATTACATTTTTTACAATTATTTACACCTAAACTTGCTATTAAATTTGAAAAGTGATACCTTTGCAACGTATTTTAACAACCGACACAGACCTTATGAAAAAGATAATAGCAATCTTATCACTACTAACTTTACTCATTTGCAATTCATACGCTCAGATGCCGCGCCTCTACACTATGGAGCACGGGCTTCAGTCAACGCGCATTAACGCATCCTTCATCGACAAGGAAGGACTGCTCTGGATTCTGGGCGACCGCACCCTTTCGTTCTTCGATGGCAACCGCTTCCATGCTGTTATTGATGACAGTAGTGACTTCGCCAACCGCATCAATTCCATCAATGTGATGGAGCAGGTTGATGATCACACTTATTTAATAGGCACTGGCTTCGGTCTCTATATCTTCGACTCCACAACCTCTCGCTTCACGCAAATTGACCTCGGCGAGCCAAAGATACAGAATGCTATTCCTGGCTTCCCTATCTCCACCATCAACACGAAAGCGTATGACGGACGCTGCATCATCACAACATCGGGATTCGGCACCTATGTGTTGAAGATGAGCGACTTCTCCATCGACAAGGAGCAGACAAAGCGCTTCAACGACATTGTTGAGGACCGTTTCGTATATACCACTCTTGTTGACAACAGCAGCGACCTGTGGGTGAGCACATCCATTGAGCCTCTCATCCGCA
Source organism: Bacteroidaceae bacterium (assembly GCA_045600665.1). Taxonomy (GTDB): domain Bacteria; phylum Bacteroidota; class Bacteroidia; order Bacteroidales; family Bacteroidaceae; genus Minthosoma. Next base: position 12,089 of record JAZRYI010000112.1, on the reverse strand, counting down.
TCAGCACAAAGACACACAAGGAGAAACCATTCACCATAGCCGAAGGACTCAAAGAAAAGATGAACAGCGGTTGCCCTATCGTGTGCATGTGCGAGGATCCGAACACACATAATATATTATTAGGCGTGCCGGGTATCGGCTTGCTCATCTATGACAAAAAGGCAAATATCGTGCGCGAGACGGAGAACAATCTTCGCTCCATCAATCCACGCGACATCATCTACACAAAGTTGGGCGACATGTTCGTAGGATCGGACAACGCAGGCATCCTCCAGTTCAACAAGAACACAGAAAGCCTCACTCCCGTAGCTTGGGAAGTGCCAGGCGTGGACCTTCGTGTCAGCAAAGTGCATCACATCACTGAGGACATGGACGGCAACCTCATCGCATCGCTCTATCAGAGTGGCATGCTCGTAGTGCCAAGCCACATCAACAAGATGACCTACATCCCTGTCTCACGAACAGGCAACGGCATCAACTCATCGCCTGTGTCGAGTATCTTCCGCACCGCCAACACATACTGGATTGGTACTGACGGCAGTGGTATGTTCAAAGCAGACCACATGCGCTTCCGCGACATGCAGAACATATCCTCTGGACTCAGCATGCTGCAAATGACTTCCATCACCTCCGATGCCAATGGCAACATCTGGGCATCGTCATACGGCGGCGGAGTGCAAATGTACGACGGCACTCAGTGGGTCACGCCATCTTACGTGGCAGAACTAAGTTCGCAGAACGTGCTGTCCATCGTTCCCGACCTCAAGACAAATAGAATATACGTCTGCATAAATGGCGCTGGCCTCTACGAGGTGGACATCAATGCGCAGACAACCACTAAAATTGACATACCAGAAATCGGCAACCGTTGGGTGGCTCATGCCGTGATAGACTCCAAGCGCAACCTTTGGGTAATGTTCGCCACAGGCCTTTGCTACTTCAACCTCGACACCCGCGAGGCAAAAGTCGTGTTCCTTGGCGACATAAACAATGCGCAGATCAACGACATGGTAGCTGTGAAGGACAAGGTGTACTTCGGCACAAGCCTCGGCCTCGCCTCTTTCTCCCACAAGACTGGCAAGCTCACCTTCGATCCAATCAACGACAAGTTCACTGAGCTCAACATCATGTCCATCCAGCCTGCAGGCGGCGACCTATGGATAGCTATGTCGCACAGCGTATCGTGCGTGAGTGGCAACGGCAATACTGTCACCAACTATACCACCTTCCCAGGCTTCTACATCGGCGAGCTGCATCAGCGCAGCAAGATTCTCGCCGACGAGAACTTCGTATGCTTTGGTGGCGACAACGGCATAGTGGCTATCTCCACCAACAAAGAGAACGCAAAGAGCCTGCAGCACATCGACAAGCTCCTCATCACAGGGCTCTCGGTCAATGGTAAGCTCGTAGTGTACAATCCCGACTCCGACGACAACATCCTCAACGGCAGCATACTCTCCGTAAGCAGCATCAAGCTCAACCACAACCAGAACACGTTCACCATCAATTTCGGTTCTACTGAATATGCCCACGCCGATGAGATCGAGTATGAGTACATGCTCGAAGGCTATGAGGACATCTGGCATGAGACGAACTCAAACGCAGCCTCGGCATACTACTCCAGCGTGCCATCTGGCAACTACACCCTCCGCATCAGGGCTCGCTTCAACTACAGCGAGGAATACATCGAGAAGAGCATCAACGTCACCATCCTGCACCCATGGTACAGCACATGGTGGGCAAAGCTCATATATCTCCTCATCCTTGTTGCCATCGGATGGTACACATGGCATCTCTACAAGATCCGTCACGCTGAGAAAGCCAAGCTTCATGAACTGCAACAAAACGAGCAGATCAAAGAGGCAAAGCTTCGCCTCTTTACCAGCATCGCTCATGAGCTCCGCACTCCACTCACAATGATCATCTCGCCGCTCAAGCAGCTCAAGACCAGCGACAGCAACAACGAACATCAAAAGCTCTACGAGGTGATGCAACGCAACTGCGACCGATTGCTCAACATCGTCAAGCAGATAACTGACGTGCGCAAGATTGACAACGGTCAGCTCCACCTGCACTTCTCCGAGATTGACTTTGTGGAATACTGCAACGAGATAATGGAATCATTCTCTTCCATCGCAGAAGCCAAGAGCATACAGTTCAAGCACTTCTGTGAGCAGAAGTCCCTTCCGCTCTGGGCAGACAAGGTTCATTTCGAAAAGGTCATTATCAACATACTCTCCAATGCGTTCAAGTTCACCCCATCCGACGGCAAGATTCTCATCCGCACCGAGAGCAGACAGAACAATGACGGCACATTCGCCGACAAGAAAGTGTCGGAGTACCTCTATTGCAGCATCTTCAACAGCGGTTCACACATCGACGAGGACGACATCGACCACATCTACGAGCGATTCTACCAAGGCACAGCCGGCACGACTACTGTTGGCTCAGGCATCGGCCTCAACCTCACATACGAGCTGATGAAACTCCACCATGGCATTATTAAGGTGAAGAATGTCACACCAGACGGCGTGGAGTTCATGCTCTATCTGCCATTAGGCAAGACGCACCTTACAGCCGACGAGCTCAAGCCACGTGCTTCCGAACTCACCTCCGAGCAGGCAAGCAACAAGACGCAGATCGACACGCTTGCATCCACCATCGCCACAGAACAGAGCCTTGAGAACAAGGAAGGCGAGGAGGCAAAACGCAAGAAGCATCTCCTCATCGTGGACGATGACAAGGAAATATGCGAGTACATGCGCTCGCAGCTTGAGTCAGAATATAATGTCACCGTCGCCTTCAGCGGCAATTCCGCTTGGAAACAAGTGCTTGCCGTGCGTCCCGACGTGGTCATCACCGACCTCATCATGCCTGATGGCGACGGCTACGAGCTCTGTCGCCAGATCAAACGCAATCCTGAGACAGCACACATCCCTATCATCATGCTCACTGCCGAGAACAACGAGCAGTCGCATCTCTTGAGCATGAGCGCAGATGTGGATCACTTCCTCAGCAAGCCATTCAACATCGTTCTCCTTCGCGGCGCACTCGGTCAGGTGTTCCGCTTGCGCGAAAACCTCATGAACAAGATGCACCGCACCGACATCAACCACGACTACACCGAGGTTGAGATGGAGTCATACGAGGATAAGTTCTTCACAAAGATCAATGACATAATAAAGAAGAACCTCGACGATTCTAACTTCACCGTCGAGGCTCTCGCTAAAGAGGTTGGCATCAGCCGCGTGCACCTCAACCGCAAACTCAAGGAGCACTATGGCATCTCGCCAAATGCGTTCATACGCAGCGTGCGCCTCAAGCAGGCAGCTTATCTTCTAGTAAACAACAAGGTCAACATCTCCGAAGTTGCCTACAAGGTGGGCTTCGCATCCCACTCATACTTCAGCAACAACTTCCACGACTACTTCGGCATGACTCCAACCGAATTCGTTGCCTACTACTCCGACAACGTCAACGACGAGCAGCTCAAGAAACTCCTGGAGTAAGCACTCACTTCTTCGCTTTAGCATCAAAATTGTATGTGAATGTAAGAGCGAGATAGCGGTGGAAGGACTCGGTGCGGCTCTCGTTGCGCATGGTAGGAGAGATGTTGTAGGAAACTTGATCCATCTGATTGAGGATGTCCTTGGCAGAAAGCGTGAGCAAGCCCTTGTTCTTGAGCGTCTTCCATGTGATGCTGGCATTGAGCGAGAAACGGTTGCGGTTCATCATTTCGGAAAGGTAACCTGTATGACCAATGAGTTCGCCCTTGAGGTTGAATGTCCAGTGCTTGAGTTTGTACTGTCCTTCCATACCTGTACGGTAATCCCAAAGGTTCTGACCACTCATGTAGGCATCGGAGTAGGTGACTCCATCGTAACTGCATGAGCCTGACGCAGCAACCTCCCAACCTGCATTCTCGAAGCTGACGCGGAGGCTGCCCTGAAGTCCTGAGTCATACTGCGTGAATTGCTCCATAGGATCGTCAAGGGTAGTCATGGTCTTGATGCCATGATCGATGTTGTAATTGTAGCTAACGCCACTGCGCATGCGGAAATACTTGCCCAAGGCACGGTCATAGTCTATTTTGGCATACAAATTATGACGATCATCCACGTTGACTTTTGTTGTGGTGTAAGCACCTGTCTTTCCATTGTAGGCACTGGCACTTGCTACAGGGTCGATCCTGCGGTTGTAGTTCATACTCCATGTCAGCATTTGCTGCCCCTTGGCAAACATCATTCTATAGGAAAGGTCGGAATGCAAGTTGCTGTTTGGTTTTAAGTTAGGGTTGCCCTTAACGATGAGGAGCGGATTGGTGTCGTCTGTGTAATCCAGACCATCCAGCAGGTCAGCCACGTGATATTCCCAAGATGCGCCACCACTCAGTTCCGTTGTCTTGCTGGTCTTCAGTTTGAAGTTGAGGTTTGGTCGAGGGAACCATGTGTTGCGACGCACTAAGGTGTCGAGTTTGCCACGCTGATAGTCGAAATGCTCTTCCACATTCTGTATTTTCAGTGTTGCTCCAATCCACAGTTTGTTAAGGTCGGCGTTGATTTCGATGCGAGGCTCATTGACCAGATAGCTCTTCATGCGGTCGTAGCTGTTGGCAAAGTCAAAGATGTCGTTGCGGTAGTTGTCGCTGTTGTCTTTCTTGTACCAATAGTCTATCCAGTAGCCGACACCCATTTTCAACTTATTATCTAATAGTTCGTAATTGAGCTTTGCATCGAATATGGTCTGGAAGAAGTTAGACTTGCTGTTTGCTGACTGAACGAGTGTCTCGGTGGTGCCAAGCTCACGGTAGTCGTAATCTGTTCGTTTGTCAGATGTTCCCTTCTCGTACACATAATTAATAAATGTATTTATGCTGAAATCGCCTTTCTCCCATCCTCGTATCAAATTTACATTTGGGCTGAAATATGCTCTATCCGCATTGCCGATGCTCTCACTCTTACTGCTGTTCACCAACACATCAGGTGCATCATTGTATGCATTGCCATGATAGGTCTGCTGGTCGTTGGTCGAAATATCTTCGGATCTTCCATATCCACCATTCATGTCAAACATAAACAAGGTCTTAGGCGAAAGATGGATAGTTGTGCTGAATGCCAAAGGCACTTCCCAACCATGATTAGAATTATAGTTGTGGCTGTTGCTGAATGATGATGGCTGATCGCTGAGGAAAGTCTCTGAGTTCTGCCATGAGTTTTGATGTGTGTCGAGATGATTGGGTGAAGTGTTTATGTTCCAGTTATCCTCATTGTAAGATGACTCTGCATTCTTCACCTTCCAGTTGTGCTGATACGATAGTTTGCCATATTGCTGACGCTGAGGCACAGCATTGTCGTAGTCCCATTCGCCGCTATCCCACACCGAGCCTGTCTTAGAGCCATTGTCCGAGACACGCCCATATATGCCCATCGGGTTCGTTTCGCTCAGAAAGTGCATGTTTGCCGAGGCACGATAGTTCTTCGACGCGTAAGCACTCGTAGTTGTCTGTCCATACCATTTGTCGAGGAAGCCTGGCTTGATGACAATGTCAAGAATCTGCTGTTCTTGTCCGTCGTTCATGCCCGTAAGTTCTGCCAGCTCGCTCTTCTTCTCGTATGCTTTGATGTTCTGCACAGCCTCGGCAGGCAACTGAGCCGCAAGGAAATCATCGGCAATATCATGGCCGTTCATCTTCAGATGCACCTCCTTGCCGTTGAAGGTCATCTTGCCATCCTCGATACGCACACCAGGCAGTTTTTTCATCAGTTCACTCATGCGCGCACCGTCCTCCAGATTGAAAGCTTCGGGATTGAACACTACTGTGTCTCCCCTCATATAGAACTGCTTTGCCTTGCCCCTTACGGTGACCTCTTTCAGCAACTCTGCTGACATCTTCAGTTTTATGTCGCCCAGATTGAGCGTATCCTTACCGCCTGTCGCTATGAACTCTTTCATTTTCAGTTCTTCGTAACCAAAGTAATTGATGGTCAGACCAACATTACGCATGAAGTTGCCAGTGTCAATGGTTACAACTCCACATGAATCGGTGGTCATATCATAGATATACCACCTATTGCCTTCATTCATAGTCACTCTTACTTGAGCGCCATCCAGAGGCTCGTTGCTATCGGCATCAACTACTCGTCCTGTGACTACGTCAGCGGACATAATGAGGGCTTGCAGGCATAGGAATGCCAGCAGAAAAAATCGTTTCATAAAGGTAATGGGATTATTTATTATTTCTTGATAGAGAAAAGCTTCATGAGTTCTTCGCAGTTCTTGTTTTTCACTACAACCTGCAGCTTGAAGTTAGCAGGCGCAACGCACTGAGGGTCGCCTGGCACGGCATGGGTGATGCAAAAAATATCCAGCATAGGATAGATTCGTTCCAGCCAATAGAAGTCGGACTCAACGGTGGAATGCGCAGGGTCATCAAAAGTGACACTGGCTATGTAGCCAGGAATGTCACGGACGGTCCGGAACAATTTGAACCAGTCTTCCATATCAAACTCAAGGCTCCTGCCAATGTAGGTCACAACACGGTCGTTGATGGCACTGACCACGGCACGATCCATGTCGGCATCCTTCTTGTTAGTGTATAGCTTTGACAGCACCGTTATGCCCTTCAACAGGTCTTCATTCATGGATGAAGTGAGCGATGGCTTGCTATCAAGTTTCTTGTTTATGGCTTTTTCTATGGTTTTGCTGTTCTTCATCGCCACCTGATACTGCTCTTCCGACTGAGGGCCGAAAAGCACGAATGTCCTCATGCGAACGGTAGGTGTGTTCTTGCTTCCCGTCTCTACGAGCCACCATTCTACGCCCATAATGCGGCGATATACAGGGTTCATCTGATTGTTCTGTCGCAGAACGACATAGTTACGTCCCACCCCTCCAACAACCAGAGGTTCAAGACCTTCGCCATAGTACATCTGCAGCAGCTTACTTTCAATAGGGTTATCCTTGCGCAACTGGTTTGTTGAGCAATAACCGCCAGTGTGATGTTGCAGATCCGTGTCGTATGCCTTCACGAGCCTTGCAATCAGTTTGTCAACACTCTCCTTGTCCCATCTGCTATCGTATGGCATCTCATAAGTCTTCGTATTCAAGAAAAAAAGAGAGTCGAGCTTGTCGCGTCCCTGTCCGCCCGATGCGCCGACGAGCCTGTCAGCAGGCAGGGATTCTATGCACTTCGTCATCTCGTTTTTCATCGAATTATTATTACTGCTGGTACTGTAGTAAACCTGTGAATTACCGTTATTGCTGTAGAAGGTATAGCTTTGCGACATGCCGCTAAGCGCTACAGCGATGCAAGCGATAAGTGTGCTAATTCGTCTCATAATATAAGTTCTGGTATATTTGATTTGTTAGACATGTTGGCGGCAACCTCTTCAATGATAGAGCGATAAAGCATATCCTCCTCTTCTTGTTCAATCAAAGCGCGGCTCTCCACTTCAGTGATGAGAGCATAGAGAAACTCCTGTTCGTGTTCATCGGCTTCGGTATCATCGGAATTGTTTTTGATGATTTCTTTGGCTGTTTTTACAGGATTCCCCACTGATCTACTTGATTTTGCTATGACATTATCTGTCCCCATGCCTCCAAGGGGAGAAGTTGTACACGGTGTTGCAATAGAATCAATCCGGATGGCACGCCCCCTTTTGAGTATGGGGGTCTGTACATTATCTTCATGGTCAATAATCATATATAAGGATGTTCCTATTATAGCAAACATAATGCTTGCCGCTGCCACATATTTATATATAGAGGAGTGCGCCTTTCGCATTGGCACCACCTTGCTCTTTCCTACATTATGCTCCACTTTGCATACAGGCGCCTCACCCTCAGACATCAATCTGTCATATTCATCAGCACCCGGCTTTAGCTCTGCCATAATCTGCTGGTAGAGAACTTCATCTTTGTATGTACTGTGCTGTTTCATTTGTTGTTAAGTATCTTTATAAGTTTCGCTTTTGCCACCGACAACATGCTTCTCACCGATGGATTCGCCATGCCCATATCTTGCGCAATCTCCTCAGGCAAACAGTCTTCTATGTATCGTTTTCTGACTAACTGCTGCTCTCGTGGAGAGAGCTTTTCTATTGCCGAATCAATCTGATTGCGTGTTTCCTTTGCAGAGATGTGTGCATCTGCCGAATACGCCCTGCTCGCTTTAATGTCACCTGGCAGCTCGTCTGTATCCATCCTCCTTCGCTTGTGCATCTCCACGCACACATTCTTCGCCACCACAACAGCAAGCGCCTCCATGTTCCGCTTAGCATCCAGACGTTCGCAATAGATCCAAAGCCTCATCAACGCATCCTGCGCCACGTCCTCAGCGTCATCCATATTGCCAAAGAAGTTGCGTCCCACCTTGACCATCAGCGGTCGCAGCTTTGGCACTATATGTTCGAACTCGTTGCGTGTCATTATAACCTATATACTTATCTTTTCAAAAATTGTTAAGTACCAATCCCCACTTTTTTTTCAAAAAAGCATATACAAAGTTATGCTACACACCCATAAAGACCAAGAAGTCGAGTTGGGACAATCCCTCTATTTCTTTCCTGTCACAAGCAGTTTGCATGTCAGCATCACTGTGCGGCCTACGAGGTTGGTGGTGTGGACAAAGCGGTCGGTGTCCATGAATGAGGTGCGTGTGTATTGGCGCACATCGAGGAGGTTGTCGCCAGAGAGTTTCCATACCGCATGCTTTGCCTTGTACTGTACTGAGGCGGAAAGCATCGAGGTGTCCTTGTACTTGCCTGGCTCCACCATGTTGTGCATGAAGTTGCATGTGCTGCGAATCTCTAACTTTGGCATTGGGAAGACGGCTACCGAACCTGTGCAACGAAGATTGTCGGACGATTGTTTTGTGCCAACAGTGCGCGACCAGTCCTTGCCATAGTCGCCTTTCGCATTGACTTCAAGCCACGAGATAGGTGTTATGTCGGCTTGCAAGTGCAGGTTGTAGCCCGTGTGGTAGGCAGTCACAAACTTGTTCTGCATCATATACTCGCTGCTGCCCCACGACACGTCAGCATTGGCTGAAAGTTTGGTGAAGAGAGAGAGGATATTCTTCGATGCGTTGATGCCTCCGCTTGCAGAGCGTGAGTGGCTGTCGCGGAAGATGGATGTGCTCTCTGTGGCGGTTTGACTTACATTGCGCGATGAAAGCACATTGCGCTTGCCTTGATTGTAGCTGGCATTTGCGCCAAAGGTGAAGTAGCTGAATGGCACTTGCTTGGTGTAGCGCAGGCTTGTGCTCCAAGACTGACTCTTGCCAATCACTCCCGATGCTGCCGTAGTGCTACGGTAGTTGAGTTGCACAGGAGTTGTGAGCAGGTCCATGATGTCGCCAGCAGAATGATTGAAACCGCTGCCGAAGTTCAGTTCGGATGTGCCGCTGAAGGTGTAGCGCATGGAAAGGTTTGGTTCGGCAAATAGTTGGGAAAGCGTGGTGCGCTGGTCATCGAAATGCGACAAGTAGGAGAGGTTGAGCCACTTAGTCCTCACTCCCATCGAGGCATAGAACTTCTTGTCCCTTGATGTCCACGATGTGGAAGGACTGACCTGAGGAACGAGGTTCCATCCGTTCATTCGCTGACTTTCATCATCAAAGCCAGGTTTTACAAGGTCTGTTTCTATGAAGTTATAGTTTGCCGTAAGCTCCACAGGCATATCAATCTTCCACTTGCCAAGTTTCACTTGCAGCGAAGTGCTATGACGGGTGTTTAACTGAGTGCTTTGACCACTCTGAGAAATATCGTTCATTGTCATCAAAACACTTGGAGTGCGAGTGAAGCCGATGTCGCTGGTGAAGGAGAGCTTCTTCTTGCCCATGCGGACAGTGCTCCAGAAGTTGTTGTGCAGATTGATGGAGGTAGATTTTCGTCTCTGCGTAGCTAATAAGCCATCAGCTGCAGAGGTGGAATAAATGTCATTCTCGTTTCGAAGGAACTGAGCTTTTACGCTCAGGTTGTCAGCGAAATAGTGGTTGCTTGCGTTGTTCTCAAACTTTATGCTGAACATAGGGCGATGCGTCGTGGCAAGAGGATTTGTCGATTCGGCAATATGTATGTTCTCGCCTCCTGCAAAATAGAATGATTCAGAGCTTCCGCTGCTCGTCATGCGGTCGTAGGTGTAGTCGGCATTTGCCTTTATCTGTCTCACGCTGTCAATCTTCTGTATGGCATTGAGGCTGCCGTAGCCGTTTTTGCGAAAGACAGATTCGCCCACTCCTCCTGCATATTCCTGTCCCCATACAGGGAGCTTGTCGGTAGCAAGAGAGCCGAAGTCGTCACCTCCGTAGTGATTGACCATATCGTAGAGACCAAAGCTGCCGTTGTTGCTATATTTTGCAGCGGCAAGCAGTTGGAAGTTGTCGGTGAACATCATCTCGGTAGCACCTGCGGCATAGAGAGGTTCATCCTCACGCCATCCCACTCCAAACTCAGGTTGTCCGAATGGCTTGAACTTAGCCTTGTTGCTCAGTTTCACATTGATGGCAACAGCATCGCTCTCCTCGTCGGCATCAATCTTGCGATGCTTGTGGTGCTTCATTATCTCCACCTGAGTGGCATACTCAGCAGGGATATTCTTTGTGGCAAGGTTGTAGCGACCTCCAAGCATGTCGAGACCACCGATGTAGAAGTTCGAGATGCCTTTGCCCATGTAGCTGATAGCGCCATTCTCAGAGATGTCGATGCCAGGCAAATTCTTCAGTCCGTCTTCAAGTGTCACATCGCCCTTCTTCAAGAAAGATGCAAGATTGTATGTAAGTGTATCGCCAAGCAGAGTGAGAGGTGGAGCCTTGACCTTCACTTCCTTCAGCTGTATGTTCTTCTGTTCCAGCACAGCATCATGAACGAGTTTCCGCTTGTCCGTTGGCAGCGTTACCTCATCCTTCTCGTATGCTATGTGAGAAAAAGTGAGCACGGCTGGCTCCTTCACCTTCTTGCTGTCGTAGGAAAGTGAGTACGCTCCCTTGCTGTTCGAAGAGACATAGGCAAGCGTCATCTTGCCAGATATGACCTTGACAATCACATCCGACAATGGCTTGTTCTGCATGTCCTTCACTGTGCCTGCCACCTCAATGGTTTGCGACATAGCGGTTGCACACATTATGTATAATATAGCTGTTGTTATTAAATGTCTCATAGTGATGATGTTATTAATAAGTGTCTCTCTGCTACCCTCCCGGGCAACAGGGAGACGGGTTGGTATACCTTGTATTTATTAACTAAAACTAACCACAATAAAGTGATTATACTCTATATTGCTGTATTACTTCAATTCAACAGGTCGCTGTTTTTTCATTCTATAATAGAATACTTCAAAAAACGAAAATTGTTAAGTGCCATTCCTACGTTTTTTTTATTCTGCTATCAAAAAATATCTCGCCAGAAGGTTGGCATAATCGTCTTCTTATTCCAAATCTAACGGTTGAAAAGCATTAGGTGATGTGTTGAAAGAATGTCCGTTGATGATGGGTCTTTGTACATCGGCATCAGTAAAGATAGTCAGTTCTGTAATCATATCTTTATTTATGAGGCTCATTGTTGGATTGAGATATGCAGGGACAGAAAGTGTCTTGTTGCGATGCTTGACAAACTTGCTGCGATCTGTGGAAACATAATTTGGTGAAGGACTATACACTATTGGCACAGCCTTCTGCTCAAGAGATTGCAACTCAAAGCAATGGATGCCGTCAGCCTCTGCCTTTACTATCAATCCCGGGCATCCATATAGGCACCAAGGGCCCGCAGTTGTTGGCACTTCTTCTGTGTACCAAACCGTCCATTCTCTGCCACGCACCTTTGCTGTCGCTTTCTGACAAAGATAGCCAGTGATAGTCAGCGTATCGTCTGCAATCTGCCAATTGATAGGCGCCTTCTTCTCTGTGGTTACATAGTCAGATATAAGCATCGTCTCGCGTATCATCACTTCGTCTGCTGATGGATAGCCAATATATACAGATGGAATATTGAGTTTCTGCTCGTCCAACTCTTCCAAGAGATCTTTTCTCGATTGCTTTTCTGGCTTCAAGGCAGAAAGATAGCCAGCACTCAATGTTGTTTTGCTGCCTACCA
>JAZRYI010000111.1:0-6725 GCA_045600665.1 Bacteroidaceae bacterium | reverse complement strand
GTATATAATATAGACGGGCGTCAACCCTTTTCATGAACTTTGGCGACTACAAATTATGTCATGAGGGTTTCATTTATTCTTTGTCGTTTTGGGTTAGTATTTTTTTTGTCTTCAAACTCAGAAGCACCAGCCACGCTAACGGTGCACAGGCAGAGTTGACGATGAAGAAGAGTTTGAAACCAAGCATAGTGACAAGCCATCCAGATGCTACCATTGGCATGAGCATAGCTCCCGCTATGAGAGGTATGTATAAGTAATCTATTGAATTTGAATATCGTTGCTCAGACACGAACTTGAGGAACAATGTGCACACATTCAATCCGAAACCGAATAAGAGCTGGGCAAGCAGCGTCATGCAGCACAGTGCTACGATGTTATCAACCAACGGATTGTGCGACATCATCATATAGAACACTGGTGAAAGCGTCAAACTGGCAACAAGCGGGAAGAACATCCTGCTTCGTCCCACCTTGACAAGAAGCATGCGTCCCAATGCCACACCCACAGAGAAGGCTATCACGCCTACTGTGCCTTGAGCAAAGCCAACCTCTTGCACCGAGCATTCCAACCCGCCATCCTCCACCGATGCAAGAAGGAAGAACACGCGGCTATTGAACATCAATGCTTGCGGCAATAGGAGGAAGAATGCACTGATAATCACTTGAGTGAAGTATTTCTTGTGACGCATTCTTTCAACGATGTGCATCTCGTTCTTGAAGGCGCCAATCAGACTCTCGTAGCGGTATGGATTGTGCACTCGCGGATTGAGCAGCACCAAATAGTTGATGGCGCAGAACACAAGGAATACGCCTGCCACAAGATAGCTCTCCATTGCCCACGCTTTCTGATAACTGCGGAAAAAGACCTCAAAGAAGCCTGCAATGATGATCAGAACGCCATAAGTCAGGATGAGCGTTGACTGAGAGGCAAACATCTTCGTCTTGTCGTATATTCGCTGCTGCCGTGGATAAAGCATGCGGTTGTAGTACATTCGCGCCAGCAATGAGTGCCAAGCGCATAGCAGCGCCAGCACGAAGAGGAACACGAAAAGATACTCAACCTTCACTCGGTATTCGTTCAGATACAGCGCCATGCCTATCAGGCACACAAACATTAGCGACTCCACTATGTGCAGATGCCGCTTGAAATTGCCTTGGTTTCTCACCTTTGAGCGAAGGAAAGATTTCATCACCCACGGTAGGAACAGCAAGCCGCTGTACAGGCTTGCCATCTCCACAGATGCACCAAACTGGAGGAACATAAGCACGGCAACGAATGTCACCACTGCTGTAGGGATTTCCTCTGCCACGCACAGCGTAGGTATCCATATCCAAGGACTATGTCTCGTTTTCTCTACCACAGTTTCTCTATTCCTGAATTAGGGTAATAATGTTCCAGTATTTCTCTATAGTTGAAGCCGTTGTCGCCCATCACTGCCGCTCCTATCTGGCAAAGTCCCACGCCATGTCCCCATCCCTTGCCATGCAAGATAAAGCCTTTAGATGTCTTTTCCACATCGAATGCGCTGGAGTACAAGTGACTCTCGCTCAACCATTTCCTTATCTCCAACTCCTTGCCCACTGTGAGCGTCTTCTTGTCGCCTACGATCTTGAGCAGCACGATGCGACCCGATGCGCCGCGCATCACTGGCACAAGGTTAGTGATGGTGCCGAAGTCAATTCCAGACTTCCTGCGGACGAGGTCGCTAAGTTCGTTGGTGTCGTATTCCACCGTCCAGCGGTAGAAGTTGAGGGTTTCCTGATCATAGTTGTTCAGCACCTGACTGAGTATTCTTCTGTCGTTCGTGTTGCAGTACGCATCCACCACGCCATGGTTGCGCACAACATCACCCATGACGATGTCTTCCTTGCCCACAAGGTAAGGCTTAGGCTCTTCTTCCCAGCAGTTCTCGAATGTCTCCATCACACCGCCGCAGCACTTTGAGAAACGGGCATCGCACACCTCTCCCTCGCTCATCAGCACCTCGCCTCGCGTCTCTTCGATAGCCTCTACTACGTTCGAGTTACCCTGGCGAGTGATGCCTTGATAGCGCTGACAATGGTCGTCAGCGCATACATCGAACAGGGAGTGAGCCTCACTATCATACCATCGCACCACCACTTCGTCACTCACTACGCCTCGATCCAACTCCTTTATCTTATGCTCCATCTGCCTCAACAACCAGCTGCGGCTAATCACCGCATGTGCCTTCAGCAGCTCGAGGGAGGCATTGGCGCTCATCTCACTGCTTATCACACTGGTCAGATATGTCTCCACCGACACCACATTCACAGCCCTCAGTTCACCATCCTCTGCTATCAGCTTCAGTGCGCCACGAAACGTCTGATTCTCCTTTCTCTCCCAGTGGAAACTGATGCCGATCACCACATCCTTCAGCATGAAGGAACAATCTGTGCTGGCAGGTATAAACATCTTGCCAGCATCGCTGAGAGTGAATTCATATTCACCAACAAATGGTTCTCCATCGAGAGAATACTCCCCATGGAAAACCACTTGTATATTATTCGCTTTGAGTATTCCTACGCAAACTTCTTTCTCTTGCATCTCACACTCAAATAACGTTCGACTTGAAATTCATTATCATCTCGAGCTCATCATCGAGAGATATGCCGCATTCCTGCAGAATGCTCTTTGCCACATCAATGTTCATCTTCTTAAAATCCTCTTCGCGAGGCGTGATGAGCATGCCGCCCATGTCCAGCGCACCAGGACTAACGAGAATCTTCTCCTCACCCTCTGCATAGTAGCAATCAGGACGATGCTTGGCACGAGGGATGATGACGCTCACCAGTCGTTTTGTACCATCAGTTGCCGACTTCTGCGTCCATGAGATGATGTTCATCATCGGTTCTGTGTCGCCCTCTGCAATCTTCATGGAATGGTACAGGCGCTCAAAGAGGAACTTGTTTGCACTCGATGTGCGAGTGACGATTATCACACCCGGACACACATAGCCTCTAAGGCTGAACACGCCTGTGTCGTCAGCTATTGGCTCAAGCTGCAAAGTTTCCAAAAACTCTTCCTCGCTTATTGGATATACACGCGAACGGGTGCGGCAGTATTCTGTCTCCCAGTCTCTCTCCAATGGCACTACGCCTCTGCTACCAGCTTGGAAGTGCATGTGATCGGGCGCACTAGCTCCGCACTTAGGACCATTGTAGAACACAATCATACCATCCAATGCACTCGTGATGTCCATCATGTCCTCATAGTACTCCAGTATCTGCTGCGGACGATGATGGCGCAGCGGTATTGTGAAATGTTCTGGGAGAATTGGGAAAGGATTGAGCAGCAAATGATACTTCTTCAGCATTGGGTAGTTGACCTGTTCCTCAGGACGGTTCACATCGCAGAGAAAGCAAGGTCGCTTGCTTATCGATTCCTTATCCACCTTTGCACCAGTGGAGATGATGCGGGTTGGGTTATATTGTGCAATCAGACGGCAATCGTCGAGCAAGAAGCTGCTTGTCACGACATTAGCCAAGTCATCGTATCGCTTGCGTGCTTCTGGCCAGTGCTCCAATTGCTCTTCCATCATGGTGCGAGCATTGTCGGCAGTCACGCCCACCTCCCAGTATTCGTTCAGTCGGCGGCGATTGATAATCTCCATCGTGCGAAGACTGTCTTTGTATATGTTGTTGCGGTTCACTTGCTCTGCACTCAGCGCAGCGTCACTATTGCCTTCCCAGCGGCGACAAAGGTATAGTTCGTCGTAAATACGACCAATCTTGTACAATCGGCTGAAAGCCAAACCCACAGCATAGTCCTCGCCATAGCTTGTGTTTGGCATGCCTATCTTGCGGAGCAACGGAGTGAAGAAGGCGCGCGGAGCACCAAGTCCGTTGATGCGCAGAGCATTGTTACGACCATTTTGGTCAGTCCATTCTTTATGGTCGATGATGCCTGGAGGAAGTGTTTCGAGTTGGAAATTGCACATTCGGTACGAGCCTATCACCATACCACAATGCTCTGTATAGAACTTATCCACGATTCTCTGCAAAGTGTCAGTACCGCTGTAAAGGTCGTCACTGTCAAGCTGCACAGCGAATCGACCGCAGCGCTCATCGTTGAATGCCAACGACCAGCATCCGCCAATGCCAAGATCCTTGCGCTGTGGCACGATGTGAATGACACGGTCATCTTCCTGTGCTAGTCTGGCGAGCACTTCTGTGGTGCCGTCGGTAGAAAGGTTATCTACAACAAGAACATTGAACTTGAAGTTCGTCTCTTGCGACAGAGCGCTTTTCACGGCATCCTCAATCGTCTTCACGCGGTTGCGAACAGGAATGATGACAGAAGCCTCATACTCAAACTCATATCTATCAACTGTCACCTCTACCACACTCTCTGGTTCGATGTACGCACCAATGATTTTCAGATGCTTGGTGCACACCTCCTCACGTTCTATCTGCACGTCGCGGTTGCGAGGATCGACATAGTCAAACTGTTTCTCACCGCTCTTGCGAAGATCCATCTCTTCCACAGTGTAGAGGAACTCTCTCACGTGGAACAGTGATGCGCTACGCTTTCTGCGGAGGCAGAAAAGCTGGAACTCGTACAGTGCTGAGCATTTATAGTCAGAGTCTCTTGTTTCGTCAAGAAATGCCAAGAATGCCGAAGAAGAAAGCAAGCGCACAGGTCCGAAATCGAAGTCGTCGCGCACGCTGCCAAAGAAGAAGTCCTGAGTTGGGTGAGCAGTAGTCACGCCGTTCTTCACCTCATATCTGTCGGAGTATGTCACGGCTGCGTCCACGCTTCTTGCCACATCATACATGCGCTTCACGCCGTGATATCCAAACGTTATGAGGGAGGTCACGCCACAAAACATCATGTACTGTCTATCCACTTTAGCGCCAATCATGCGCATCGCCTCCGAACAGTAGCGGTTTGGCACATGCATCACCTCGCATCCCATCTCGCCGCACTTCTCCACACCAGCTGTCACCACACATATCGACTTAACAAGAGGCTCAGCCTTCAACTGTTCCACCACTTGTCTTGTCACTTCGTCGCCTCCGTATGCAACGAAGCAATTTATACCTTTATTCATCATATACGATTTCTCACTTATTATATTATTTATGCAAAGTTATGAAGAAGTAGTGAAACAAAAAATCTTTTTCTACGTTTTTTGTTGATATGTTGCGCTTTTTTCGTAACTTTGCAGCCGAATTAACATTCCGAGTGCTTGAACACCTCGTAAAAACAAGCGTGTCATTGTACAAACCACGTAAAAAACAAAAAAATCATGAAACAAAATCGTACTGTAAGCGTTTCCTTCATGCTGATGGGAATCGTTTTCTGTATCTGCCTCGTGGCAGCAAATCTTCTTGAAACCAAGCTTTTTCACGTATGGGGTCCAATCTCCCTTACCTGTGGTTTCATCGTGTTTCCAATCTCTTACATTCTCAATGATGTGATAGCCGAAGTGTGGGGGTTCCGCAAGGCGCGACTCATCATCTGGATGGGCTTCTTGATGAATTTCTTCATCGTTGCCCTTGGCGGCATCGCATGCGCTCTTCCCCCTATCGAACCAGGCAGCGACGAAGCATTCAAGCAGATATTTGCCTTCGCACCTCAAGTGGCAGTGGCGAGCCTTCTTGCATTCATCGTAGGTTCATTCCTCAATGCCTTGGTGATGAGCAAGATGAAGATGGCAGACCGCAACAAGGGAAACTTCAATTACCACTTCTCTATGCGCGCAATCCTCTCCACCCTCGCTGGCGAAGGAGCCGACTCTGTCATCTTCTTCCCTCTGGCATTCTATCTATTCCCACTCATCTTTAATGGCGAGCCTCAAGTACCGCTCAATGTGATGGTGAACCTGATGCTCACGCAAGTGGTGGCGAAGACACTCTACGAGATTCTTGTGCTCCCTCTCACTATCCGCATCGTGAAATACGTGAAGAAGATTGAAGGCACAGATGTCTATGATGAAGACATTTCGTACAACGCATTTGCAATCAAGGAAATATAACATGAATAAAGAACGTGAACAAGAAGGTCTTCAAGCTCTTGGCAAGAAGACAGAATACCGTCAGGATTATGCTCCCGAAGTGCTCGAAGCATTCCAGAACAAGCACCCAGAGAATGACTACTGGGTGCGCTTTAATTGTCCAGAATTCACAAGTCTCTGCCCTATCACTGGTCAGCCAGATTTTGCAGAGATCCGCATCTCTTATCTCCCCGACCAGCGCATGGTGGAAAGCAAATCGCTCAAGCTATACCTCTTCTCCTTCCGCAACCACGGCGATTTCCACGAGGACTGCGTCAACAAGATTATGAAAGACTTAATACGCCTCATGGACCCTAAGTACATTGAGGTGACAGGCATCTTCACCCCACGTGGCGGCATTTCCATCTATCCCTTCGCTAACTATGGTCGTCCAGGTACAAAATATGAAGAGATGGCTCACTATCGCTTGATGAATCACGATCTGAAATTATTGTTGTCCGCTAAACATAAAGAGTCGGTTTGAACCCATTGTTGTTCAACGAATTCAAACAAGAAAACCTATTCCAAGCCCTCATACGCGTATGTGTGAGGGTTATTTTTCGGCTTCGTCAGCCTCCGGTGGGCTCTCCAGCATGGCAGCCAACGACTCCTCCCAATCCTTCTCGGGATGTTCAAGGAACCCCTGTACATCGATGTAATACATGAGCATAATCCTGACGATTGTTGCAAGCCCCGAGAAGCTCCATGA
>JAZRYI010000110.1:0-18587 GCA_045600665.1 Bacteroidaceae bacterium | reverse complement strand
CACGAATTTCCCGAATCTCACGAATGCAAAAGGATTCGTGCAATTAGTGAGATTGACTTCGTCGAGCTCTTCGAGGTTCGTGTTCAAAATAAAACCACAGAGTTTTCGTGATTATAAAAATCATTTTGCACAGTAACTTATGACAATTTTTGACTATTTAGATTATCATTCTGCTATCTTATAAACAGTTGTCTCTAATTGTCAAAATTGTCGTTAATTTATTTTTATTCTATTGGCAATTCCTCTGAAAGAGGTGTGTTGTTTTCAAAGTCAAAAGCAGTCATGCTGCGAAGCGTGTAGTACAGGTTCCAATATGTCCGCATGGTGTTGATACTGTTGCGCTTGGCAGAGTTCTTTTCATTGATGGCTGAGTTGAGGTCGAGGATGCTGCTTCGCCCCATGATGTAGAGTCGCTTTGCCACAGCATATCGCTGCTCGGCACGCTGGTCGGTGAGAGCGGCGATGTACACACGGCGTGCTTGCATATTGAACTGAAGCACCAGTTTCTGCACGTTCTGGTTGAAGTCGTTCATGCCTTGCTCGGCTTGTGTGTTGGTGAGGGCGAGCTGCGACTTTGCTACCTTCACTCTACCCTTCCCTCTGCCCCAATCGAGAATGGGGAGTGAGATGGATACACTGGCATATTCCTGATTCATGAGGTTGCGATACGAGCTGCTGATGTCGCGCCCTGTTTGCGAGAGACCTAACTGCACATAGAGGTCGGCACGGAGCCCTGCATTGGCTTTGGTGTATGAGAGGTTGCTCTCGCTCTCCTTCACTATGCGCTTGTAGAACTCGGGATCGGGACTATTCTGCAGAGCAAGCTCCATTGCTTGTGCGAGAGGCACTTCGAACTGCGGAATGCTGTCGGGCATGACGAGCTGCAGGTCAACATCGTGGTCGAGCGCGAGGTATGAGCGCACACTTTGCATCACTTCCTTCAAGTTAATCTCTGCGTCCATCACGTTGGTTTCTTCGTTCAGTCGATTGATTTCCAATTGCAGCATCTCGTTCTCGGTGATGGTGCCAATCTTGTAGCGGCCTTGTGCCATCGTGTAGAGCGTGTCGGCAGAGGCAAAGTTCTGGCGAGCCATCTCCAGTTCGGTTTGTGCAGAGGCGAGCGAGAAGAAGTAGTTGCATGCTGTGGCAGAGATGAGCTCAAGCGTTTCGGCATATTGCTTCTTTGCCTCGCGATAGCGGATAGGCTCTATGCGCTTGTCCCATTTCAAGGAGTTATACCCAAAGAGGCTCTGCTCATAGCCAATGACGAGCGGCTGAGAGCTGTAGGCTGTGGTTTTGTTTTGGAACTCGTCGAGACGGTTGAGAGTGCTCTTGAGGAAGAGGCTGCCGCCTGTCAGCGCAATGTTTTGATTCACTTTCAGCGTGAGGTCAGCACCAAACTGATCTTGCTTGATGAACATCCCTGTTCCATCCGACTGCGTGATCTTGTTCATCTCCTTATTTATATAAGGTGAAGAAGTGAGGGTGAGCGACGGCAGATAGTTGGCGCAATGATAGCGGTAGTTCCAGTATGCAGCAAGGAATGCGTTGCGCGCACTTTGGGCTGAGGGAGATTGCTGATGGGCAATCCCAATAATGTCCTTCAGTTCCAGCGCCAGCGTGTCGGAGACTGAAGCATTTATACCTTGGCATAGAGCAAAGCTAAACAAAATACTTATAAATCTTTTCATTGTATGCTTGTTTTTTTGACGATGCAAAGTTACTTCCCTCGTCTAAAACAACAATGGATTTTTCACCCTCCAAATGCAGATTGTATGAAAATCATACACAATACTGTATGAAAATCATACACTTTTCGGTGGCGACACATGATTATTGGTACTTTTGGGCAATTCATCTTCGTCCTTAAAATATGCTAACTAAGAGAAAAACTATCCACAATATTGGTCAGATGTAGCATTTCAACAATAATAACAACCATTTTTCTCTTCTTTCACAAAATACATTCTCAGGAATCTACTTGCAACGTTGCAAACAACACTTATCAATCACATTATGCTATAATCAGCGGAAACGGCACTTTTTTATATAGTTTCCGCTGGATATAGCCATGTTTTTGTGCTATAATCAGCGGAAATCCATTATTTTTATATAGTTTCCGCTGATTATAGAATGTTTTTGTTTATATTTGCAGCAATGCACAGATCAAGCACTTCTTGCACGAACATATTACATCTTTTGAATTTATAAACAAATGATTCGAATGACTAAACGCTTCTTATATATAATATATGTGCTGTTGACAGCGTCAATGATTCTTTCTTGCCACGGGCGTTATTCTGGCATGAAGGCAGAATTGGAAAATATCAATGCTATGGCAGAGGTGGATGCAGATAGTGCTGCGAAAATGCTTTACAAAATGAAGGAAAGCGTGATAGGAGCGCCATCAGAACTGGCTATGTATTATGACTTGCTGGGGGTAAAGACAAATGACAAAAGGAAGATTCGTCACACCTCAGATACGCTGATATGCAGAGTGGCAGAATACTACGAGAAACAGGATGTGGATGGACATCTGCCTGAGGCTTATTACTATGTAGGCAGGGTTAATAGCGACATGAAAAACTCAGAAAAAGCGCTATTCTATTTCTATAAGGCCTTGCAATGTGACAGCAGCATGGTAACAAACCATTTAAGAGGAAGAATCTATGCACAGATGGGGTACATCTATTTGCGCAACTATCTGTTTGAAGATGCCAAGAACATGCAGGAGATGGCTTATTTCTACTGTAAGGAGGAGGGCGACACGCTGAGTATGAGGTATTGCAAAGAAGATATAAGCACTATTTCTATGCTGGAAGACAGTCTGATTGTAGATAGCACTCAAACTGCGGCAATTCTGCTCAAGGTGATGCAAATAAAGGAAAAGGTCAAGGCTGACAAGCTTGCAAAAATCAATTCCGATTTACAAGATAGGATTGTAAGTTCAAAAGATAAGACAATTAGCATCAGTGTAGTGATTGCCGCTTTCTTTATTGCAGCAGGATTGCTTTATGTAAAATACAAGTCAAAGCAGAAGGCAACTAAAACAAAAGTGGTTCAACCCGCAACTTACTTATCACCTTCGGCCACACAATCCATATCATCTTCGCCACAACCTACGAAAAAGCAATTTTATGACAATGAGATAAACGAGTTGCTCACTTCAAGAGTCAACAATGACAAGGTTCTTAAAACTTCCGATTGGAAACTGATAGAGGAACGCCTCAAAGAGTCGTTTCCAGATTTCAAGGACAACCTTTATTCGCACATCAATCTGTCAGAAACAGAGTATCGGATCTGCATTCTGATTAAGCTTGAAACAAGCCCTTCCAACATGGCAAAACTCCTTGCTTTGAGCAATAGTTCTGTATCTCAAATTCGTCTTCGCCTACAGCACAAGGTGTTTAATGGGCAAGGTACAGCAAAGGATTGGGATAATTTTGTTCTTTCTTTATAAAATGCAGAATATAAAACATTTCACTTTGATATGAGGGAATATTAGTAAAGATGCAACAACTATCAAAATAATAATAATCATCCTTATTCAACACGAAGGAGCAACGAGAGAGTTCCCCGCTATGCTGGCATTGTATGAAAATCATACACTTTTTGTTTACTTCACCAACAAAATCATAATTCTTTACTCTTAATTCTTAAATAACCATTATCTTTGCAACATGAAAGCAAACTACGGAACAATACTCGTTGTGGATGACAACCCTGCCATCCTAACAGCTGCGAAGATTTGTCTGGATGGTGTGTTCGAGCGCATCATCACGCTCTCTTCGCCCGATACTATACTCGCTACCATTCAACAGGAGAAGGTGGATGTGATTCTCCTCGACATGAACTTCTCCCTTGGCGTTAACTCTGGTCAGGAGGGAATGATGTGGCTGACCGCCATACACCGCAAGCACCCAGACATACCTGTGGTGCTGGTGACTGCATACGCTGACGTGAAGCTGGCTGTGCGCGGATTGAAGAATGGTGCGGTGGATTTCGTGACCAAGCCTTGGGACAACGACGAACTGATTCGTGTGCTGAAGGATGCCATCGACAATAGCACAGAAGTTGTGCCACTGGAAGATGTGGAGAAGGAGCACGTGAGGAAGGTGGTCGATAAGTGCAACGGCAACATGACCAAGGCTGCCGAGTTGTTGGGCATCACGAGACAGACGTTGTACAAGAAGTATCAGATGAATTAAAGTACAAGCTGATGTGGGTTATAATTTCCATAGTAACCGTTTTCGTTATCGTCTTCATTCTCTGTGTCTATCGTCATCAGTGTCTTCTGAAGGACAGGGCGCAGATGATGCGAGATGCCATACGCTATCGCGACTTCATGTTCCGTCTTCCTACCAAGGGGCTTCTCTTTGGCGAAAAGGCTTTGCAGGAAGCACTGAACGATATGGGATTGGAGATCCAGAAACTTGTTGCCCACAATGAAATAGAGGCTTGGCAACGGCTCACTCGCGTCTTGACTCATGAAATCATGAATGCTACCACGCCTATTCAATCCATCAGCCAGGCGTATCTGCAAACCCCCAACATCAAGGGCTCGCCATACGAAGAAGGCATAAAGGCTATCCATGAAACCACCCGTGGGCTATCTTCCTTTGTGGATAGCTACCGCAAATTGACACAATTGCAGGAACCAGTGATAAGGGAGTTCAACTTATTGAATTTCTGCCAAGACTTAACAGCCCTTTATCCTGATCTCAAATGGAACATACTCATCCCATCTGATTTGATAGTAAAGGGAGATGAGAGCCTACTTCGCCAGGTCTTTATCAATCTCACAAAGAATGCCATTGAAGCGGAAGCCAAGTCCATAGGCATGAAATGGGATGGCAAGCTGTTCTTCAGCAATGATGGCAGCACCATTCCCCTCGATGTGGCACGCGAAATCTTCATCCCATTCTTCACCACAAAAACCTACGGATCGGGCATAGGATTATCACTATCTCGCCAGATTCTTATTATGCAAAACATGACTCTCTCCTTGCGAGAACACCCTCTCACAGGCTACAATGTCACTTTCATCATAGAGTATGAAAGATAAGGCACACATTTCAACAATCTTTTTTATACAAAAAAAGACTTGCCTTCGCTATCACAGCGAAAGCAAGCCTTCTGGTTATACAATCCATTAACCTATTTATTTACCTTTTTACTTTTACCGTTTGTGTCTAATCTTATTATCATGTTTTTGAACTTTTCCTATTATTTGTCTATTTCATTGATTCTTAGTATTTGCTATTGCACATTATCGTCCATTCTGGATAGGCAGCATTGGTCATAAGCGAAGCCATGCTGTCCGTTCGACTTGATGTACTCAACCTTGTTAGATTTGGACAGATGATAACATTTTATGGACAAAGTATTAAAAAAGTGCATTATGTGTCGTTTTTTTATAATAAAAATGATACTTTTGTACAAAATTTACAATCTATTGAAATGAAAGTGACACGAATTCTATTACTCACAATATTTGTAAATGTATGTGCTACGATTCTGGCTTTGCCTCCTCAGTACTACTCATTCTTCAACCTGAACAATGCTGCGCAGAACATCTGCGTGCGCGATATCACTCAGTCTGAAGATGGAATGATGTGGTTTGCAGCCGAGGGGGGATTGTATAGCTACGATGGCTATCATTTGCGCAAGCGCGAGTTGGTGATAGATGGAAAACTCTCGCCGACAAATGTGGCGTGAGCACCAAGCAACTCTATCGCCGCATCAAGGCAATAACAGGAATGACAACGGTGGCATACATTCGTGATCAGCGACTGAAAAAGGCGGCTTCGCTATTAACCACAGGCGCCTTCTCTGTGTCGGAAGTAATGTACATGGTTGGCTTCTCAAATCCAAGCTATTTCACTCGATGTTTCACTGAGGAATATGGCATCGCTCCGTCGGAGTTCAAGGGCTAAATAGCAGGTTACTTCTGTTTTTCCTATCAATTTTGAAACATTTTGCTCATGTTACATCTTTTTTACAACACAAAGTCTGATATTTGCCAATGACTTGTGCCCAGAAACTATAACTTTGCAAGAAAATTAACTGACTAATGAAATAACAACAATGAAAAAACTATTATCTACACTTTTCCTTGGCTTAGGACTAACTGCTATGGCGCAAGACGCACCAATCAGCATCGACCTGAGCAAGAAGGGGGCGATGGTTTCGTCAAACCTTTATGGTATTTTCTTCGAAGAGATCAGTCACGCTGGCGATGGCGGTCTCTATGCAGAGCTTGTGGAAAACCGTGGCTTCGAGGAGCATGTTCTTCCTTCGAGCATGAAGTATGAAAACGGCAAGGCTGTTGCCATCGATGCACGCAACTACGAGCACGGAAACAACCGCAAATGGTCTATTCCTTGGGACATGGAGCAGAAGAAGTACCAGGGATGGAGCGTAAAATCAAATATGTGCGACGTGAAGAAGGAAGTGATTGAAGCACCTTCCCCACTCCACAAGAACACTCCTCACGCCATGCAGCTCGTCATCAGCAACGTGAAGGACGGCGGTAAGGCACAGCTCATCAACTCTGGCTACTGGGGTATGGGCATGAAGGAAGGCGAGAAGTATGACCTTCGCTTCTATGTGAAGAGTGCCGACTACAAGGGTCGAATCACAGCTCGCATTTCAAATGCTGAGACAGGTGCTTCGCTGGGCTCGACTGATTTCGAGGCTACAAGCATTGGCGAATGGACAGAGTTCAAGGGCGTCATCGCAAGCACAGGCACAACTGCTAAGGGACAGCTCGCTCTCGAGTTCAACGCTTCGGGCACAGTGCTCGTGGATTATGTTTCACTCTTCCCTCGCCACACATTCAAGGGACGCAAGAACGGTCAGCGCAAGGATCTTGCTCTTATGCTTCAGAATCTTCACCCTAAGTTCATGCGTTGGCCAGGTGGCTGCATCGTGGAAGGTGCCACATACGAAAACCGCGTGAAGTGGAAGGAGACGCTCGGCGACCCAATGACTCGCCGTGGCGAATGGGACCTCTGGGGCTATCGTGCCACGTGGGGCATGGGCTATCATGAGTTCCTGCAGTTCTGTGAAGACTTGAACATGGATGGCATGTTTGTTGACAACGCTGGCATGTCATGCTCAGTGCGCAATGGCGACTACACCGACACCAACGAAGGTCTCGACGCATGCATACAGGACTTCCGCGACGCTATCGAATACGCTCTTGGCGACCCAGCCAAGAACAAGTGGGCAAAGATGCGTGCCGACGCTGGTCACCCAAAGCCTTTCCCATTGAAGTATGTGGAGATTGGCAACGAGAATGTGGGGCCTGAGTACGTTAAGCATTTCAATTATATATATAATGTATTGAGCAAAGAGTATCCGCAGATTACTTTCATCAACACCCTCGGCCACGACAGCCCGCTGCTTGAGCAGATTCCTGGCAACTACATGGTTGACCCTCATTGGTATCGCGATCCAAACTTCTTCTTCAACAACAACCACCTCTTCGACAACGCTTCGCGCAAGCACGACATCTATGTGGGCGAGTACGCTTGCAACTCTGGCGTAGGTGGCGGCAACCTCATCGCAGCAATCAGCGAGGCTGCATTCATCATGGGCATGGAGCGCAACAGCGACGTGGTTAAGATGACTTCATACGCTCCTCTCTTCGAGAATGTGAACAAGAAGGACTGGCCTTGCAACCTCATCCACTTCAACAGCAATCAGACTTTCGGTCGTGCTTCATACTATGTTCAGCAAATGGCAGCAGAGAACCGCCCTACATACAATGTGTTCGTGAGCGAAACCTCTAAGCCTGGCACAGCAGAACCATTCAAGGCTGGCACTATCGGTCTTGGCAGTTATGCCACAAACGTGGAATACAAGAACATTCAGGTTACTCTTGCTGGCGAAAAGAGGGCAAAGAAGATTGCCGCAAGTCAGTTCACACAGAAGAAAGGCACTTGGAACGTAAATGGTAGCATCATTGCCCAAACATCTGATGAGCAGCTCACAGTCGCTACACTTCCCGACTTCTCTTCCAACAGCTACACACTCACTCTTCAGGCTCGCAAGACAGCTGGCATGGAAGGCTTCTTCATCTACTATGGCATGAACGAGAACGGTCGCAGCCATAATGGCTACGCAGTGAACATCGGCGGATGGAACAATAGACAGACAGCTGTTGAACAGATAAACCGCGGTCGCACCAATGGCGTTCTCAGCCCTCAGGTTCCGCAGACTATAGAAACAGGCAAGTGGTACAACATCAAGATCGACGTAAAGCCAGATGCTGTCACTCTCTATGTCGATGGCAAGGAAATCACTACTGCCAAGCCTGCAGCACCAGAGCGTCAGTTCTGCCAAACAGGCTACGATGAGCAGACAGGCGAACTCGTCATCAAGGTTGTAAACGGCACCGACAAGCCATACACTCGCGAGTTCAACATCGCAGGTGCTCAGCGCATTGAGCCAAGAGGTCGCGTCATCACTCTCTCAGGCGATGCTAACGACGAGAACACATTCGATGAGCCAACAAAGCTTTCTCCAAACACAACAATGTTTGCAGAGTTTGGCGAGAACTTCAAATACGAATTTGCACCAATGTCATTCACAATTCTCCGCATTCGTGTGGCTGGCGAAGGACTTGCACGCAACCGCAACTTCCCTATGGTCACAAAGGAGCCAGATGCCCACGACCCTGTGATGGCAAAGGGTGAAGACGGACGCTACTACTGCTTCATGACTGGCATGAATGTTGGCGTTATCTCTTCTGATGATATGGAAGAATGGCGTCGCGAACCTTCTGCTCTTCCTGAGACTCCTGCATGGGCAAAGGAAGAAGTGAAGGGCTACAACGGTCACACTTGGGCTCCAGACATCAGTTACCACAATGGACTCTGGCACCTCTATTACTCTTGCTCTACATTCGGCAAGAACGGCAGCGCCATCGGCCTTGCTACAAACAAGACTCTCGACCCTAAGTCGCCAGACTTCAAGTGGGAAGACAAGGGCATGGTGATCGCATCTCATCGCCGCGTGGACAACTGGAACGCCATCGACCCTAACCTCATTGTTGACAAGAAAGGCCAGCCTTGGCTCACCTATGGTTCGTTCTGGGACGGCATTCAGCTCGTGAAGCTCAACAAGAAGGACTTCAAGACACCTGCGACAAAGCCTAAGACTATTGCTCGCCGTTTGGAGAGAAAACTCACTCTCGTTGAGACCAACAACGAAGCGAACTTCACCGTCGAGGGAAACAACACCATCGAGGCAGGCGACAATGCCATCGAGGCACCATTCATCTTCTACCACAATGGCTACTACTACCTCTTCGTAAGCTTCGACTACTGCTGCCGTGGCCAGGCATCCACCTACAAGACTGTCTATGGCCGTTCAAAGAATGTAGCAGGTCCATACCTCGACAAGAGCGGCAAGCCTATGGAATACGGTGGCGGCACCCTCCTCTATGGTCCTGACGAGGACAACTTCGGCATCGGCCACAGCTCAGCCTACGAATTCGACGGCAAGTGCTACTTCATCTCCCACGCCTACGAGAAGGACAAGAACGGAGCAGCCAAACTCTTCATCCGCCCTATGAACTTCGACAAGGATGGATGGATTGAGACAGAAGAATAGGACACTTGAATGAATATTAATAAAAAAGGAATGGAACCACAAAGGTGTGTGGTTCCATTCCTTTTTTGCTATTTTCAATTATTGTTACCTCTTCTATACGCTATAGACTATAATGTTACATTTCTTATATAAAATGTATCGGTGGCTTTATCTTTTGCAATGATGTGTTTCATTAGGGATAATGCATGCGTGTGGGATTGCGTAACTTTGCAATTGATAAGATAGGCGAAAACAGGTAATCCCTAAAACGCAGAACAAAAAAACAGAATAGAATATGAGACTAAGACTTATTTTACCATTTATGATGTTTATGCTGGCAGTGGCTATCAGCATTTCGGCACAGCAGAAGACAGGAAAGACAGAGGACATAAACATCACTGTTAGCGGAGCAAAGCGCTTGATGAAAGTGCATTTCCCTCCAAACCTGAAGGATAATGCCCCGCTGGTGATCAGTATGCATGGCGTGAATCAGAGCGCAGAGTATCAGATGAACAATACGAACTGGAACAACCTTGCAGACAAGAATGGTTTTATTGTCGTGTTTCCAGAAGGCGAAGGTCTGTGGTGGGACGTGTCGGGCGACAAGGACATCACATTCATCAAGAACGTGATATCGTACATGAGCAAGAACTATAAGATAAACAAGAACCGAGTGTATGCAACAGGGTTCTCGCTCGGCGCAATGATGACGTACCATCTCCTCACTAAGAGTGCCTCGTCGTTTGCAGCATTCGGCCCTGTGAGCGGTGTATGCTTCGACAATCGCAAGATAACGGCAAGCCGTCATGTGCCGCTGATTCACCATCATGGCAGCGCTGACGATGTATTCAAGTTTGGCGGCGATCCTGGTCACATGGCTGGCGGATACCCTTCCATCACGGAATATGTGACAAAGTGGGCAACATGGAATGGCTGCGACATGGATCACCCAAAGGTGACAAAGATTGGCGGCGACACAAAGACGGTGTGGACAAACAAGGAAGAGGGAGTGCAGACTGTGTATAACGTGATAAACGGTGCAGGACACTGGCACAGCGACAGTCAGTGGGGTGGCATCAACACTACAGATGAGTTGTGGGCGTTCTTCAGCCGCTATTCGCTCGACCATGATTTGTCATTTGCTGTGACGAAGATTAATCCGTCGGTCACTTCGACATCGGTGAGCGCATCAACCACATTCACCATAGGATTCTCGGAGAATGTGTTTGTGAAAGAAGCCGTTGCAACTATGGAAGGTAATGGACAGGTGATTGAGATGGAGAATGTCTCGACAGCAGAGAAGTCAAAGGTTATGAAGTTCCAATTCCCTGCAGGGGTGGAGATTGCTGGTGGCGAGTACAAGCTGTGCGTGAAGGAATTGAAGCTTGTGGAGGACTATCAAGTGGGAAAGATTGAGTTTGACTTCGCAAACGTTGCTGGCAATCAGACATCAGTCTCTTTGCCAATGACGAAAACTGCCACAAAGACTGCCTACACTCTCTCTGGAGCAAAGGCAAACGAGAATACTCGTGGCATCGTAGTGGCAAATGGCAAGAAGATACTTAGAAAATAACAAAACATTATATAACATGAACAATCTGAAACAAATACTAACGGCAGTGTTGCTTTGCACGTCGGCATTGGTGGCTAATGCTCAGGAAATCAAGGTGGCAGGGCATACCATCATGTCGCCAAGCGATTTTGGCATCACCACCAACAAGCGATCGTGGAATGCGGCATCTTGCATTATTACCAGTACCAAGCCAAGAAAAATATCTGAGAAATACAATATGATTTCTGGCAAGCGCAGCTTGTGCAAGAACGTGGGCACAGAGCAAGTGTACATCCTTCAGAATCCTGCTAAAGATAGACTGGCACTCACCATTCGTCACTACAAGGATGGCTATGCTTTTCGCTATTCATTGCAGAACATGTCTTCGGACGAGAAGATTGTGTCTGAACAGACAAAGTTCCATGTGCCTGCCAACGCTAACCGATGGATGCAGCAGTATAGTGGCTCTGGTTTCGAGAATTTCTATCCTCTTTGCCCGGGTGGTGTGTCACCTGAGGGTGAGAAGGTGACAAGATGGGGCTATCCTGCTCTTGTGGAGTTGGCAAAAGATAACTTCATGCTTATCAGCGACTCATACAACTTCGCAAAAAACTGCGGCAATATTCTCACCAACACTCCTGAGGATCGCAACACATACAGCGTGCAGCTTTTCAGCGAAGACGAAGCAACAAATGGCGTGTGGCAATCTGCATGGCACGTCATCATCACAGGAAGTCTTGCCGACGTGGTGGAGTCAACTCTCGTGACTGACGTTGCCGATCCTTGCACAAGCACAGACCTCTCATGGATAGAGCCAGGAGTTTCTTCTTGGATTTATTGGGCATATAACCATGGTTCTCAAGAGTATGACATCCTCAAGAAATATGTGGATCTTGCTGTGAATATGCAGTGGCCATACACTCTTGTCGATGCAGAGTGGGACGTGATGCGCGGCGGTTCGATAGAAGACCTTGTGAAGTATTCGGTTTCAAAGAATGTGAAACCAATCATCTGGTATAATTCCACAACAAACTGGACAGGCGAGTGGGCTCCAACTCCGCAAGGCAGACTCAACAACCCTGACGATTGTGATAAGGAGTTTGCAAAGATTTCAAGCTGGGGAGTGAGAGGCGTGAAGATTGACTTCTTCCGCGACGATACTCGCGAAACAACTCAATACTACTATCAGTTGCTCAAGTCGGCAGAGAAGAATCACATGCTCGTCAACTTCCATGGCGGCACAATTCCTCACGGATGGCAGCGCACTTACCCTCATGTCATCACTTGCGAGGGTGTGTATGGTGCGGAGTGGTATAACAACAATGGTCGCCTCACAAACAAGGCTGCTTGCCATAACGCCACATTGCCTTTCACTCGCAATGTGATTGGTCCAATGGACTATACTCCAGGCACTTTCACCGACTCTCAGCATCCGCACATCACAACCAATGCTCATGAATTGGCACTTCCAATCCTCTTCGAGTCTGCTATTCAGCACATGCCAGATCGTCCTGAGACATACCTCAATCTCCCTGCAAAGGTGAAGGAATTGCTCAGCGGTTTGCCAACTGCATGGGATGACACAAAGCTGCTGGCTGGCTATCCTGGCAAGTACGTTGTTCTTGCTCGTCGCAAGGGCAGCAATTGGTACATTGCTGGCATCAATGGAACAGATGAGGCTATGAATATTACTTTCAATGCTAAAGCTTTGAAAACTAAGGCAAAGACAGCTCTCGTCATCGAGGATGCCGACAAGGTGGCAGCGGGTGAGAAGTTCGCATTCAGAATCGAGAACGAACCTTTCTATGGCAATGAGCAAATCAATTTCAACTGCAAGCCAAGAGGTGGATTCGTGATTAAGCTGTAGCCAGCATATTTAGAGATAATAAACCTATTATATTAATTCAAATACATATATAACTAACCGTGAAAAAGTTTATTGCAATGGGCGCAATGCTTTGCGCGAGCGCAATTATTGCTCCGAACACAGCTGACGCACAGGAGAAGTATTTTACAGCTCCAACAAAAGAGGTTGCACAGCTTGACAACGAGGGCTTCATCCGCCGTTGGACAGTTTTGGAACCTATCAGTAAGCCAAACCGTACAAACACAGTATTCACAGACTCGTATCTTCGCGAAGTGTTTGCTCAAGAGTATTTCCCAAAGCAGATGACAATCCTTCCAAAGGATGGTCAGAAAGTGAAGGCTAAGTTTGAGAAGCAAGACATGCCAAAGGACTTCCGTCGCATGGAGCCTGGCATGGAGATCAAGACCATTACAGGCACAGAGACTCTCAAGTGGCACAAGCTTGACAGCAAGACCTACAACCTCAAGCTTCTCCGTTTCGGTGAGCACGAGATTCAGCGTCTCTATGGCGTGATCTATTGGGTTGTGACTGTCATCAACTGCGAACAAGAAATGAATGATGTGCGTCTCTCAGTAGGCTCAAACTCAGCTTCAATGTGGTGGGTGAATGGCGAAGAAGCTCTCATCCTCTCTGGCGACCGCCGTATGGTTGCTGACGATGGCATGTCGAATCGCATCAATCTGAAGCAGGGCGAGAATGTGATTCGTGGAGCTATCATCAATGGTCCAGGCATGAGCGACTTCTGTGTGCGCTTTGTGAAAGAAAACGGTGAACCTATCACTAAAGGTATAACAATCAAATAGAAGACCCTCCCCCCGCCCCTCCCTTTTATGGAGGGGAGAAGAAACCAGAAGGTGGGGATACGGATCTATTACAAAACAAATAATGAATCAATATGTTAGACATATCTCAAAAAATAAAATCATTTGTTAATTCTTTGACAAATCATACTACTCCCCTCCATGCAAAGGGAGGGGTTTGGGGGTGCGCCTTTTTACTTTCCCTATCTGCTTCTGCTCAAGTAGGTGCCCCATTCATTCACGACCCAGCAACTCTTGCTGAGTGCGATGGCAAGTGGTACACATTCGGCACTGGTGGTGGCGGCCTTATCTCTGATGATGGTGGCTACACATGGCACAGCGGCGCAGAGCGTCCTGGTGGAGGCGCTGCCCCTGACGTGTTGAAGATTGGCAACCGCTACCTCGTGGCATACAGCGGCACAGGTGGCGGTCTTGGTGGCACTCACCGTGGTCAGGTTCTCACAATGTGGAACAAGACCCTGGATCCTAAGGCATCTGATTTCAAATACACAGAAGCAGTTGTTGTAGCAGAGTCTGAAGATGGCGACGATTGCGATGCTATCGACCCAGGTCTCCTCCTCGACCCTACAACAGGTCGCCTCTGGTGCAGCTATGGCACATATTTCGGCAATATCCGTCTCGTTGAGCTTGATCCAAAGACAGGCAAGCGCGTCGAGGGCAACGAAGCTATCGACATAGGTATTGACTGCGAGGCTACCGACCTCATCTATCGCGATGGTTGGTACTATCTTCTTGGCACTCATGGCACATGCTGCGACGGTGTGAACTCTACATACAACATTGTTTGCGGTCGCTCACGTTCAGTCACCGGTCCATATATAGATAATGTGGGACGTGAAATGCTCAAGGGCGGTGGCAAGATGGTTATTGCTGCTCACGACAAGGTTGTAGGTCCTGGTCACTTTGGTCGCACAGTTGTTGAAGAAGGTGTGGAGAAGATGTCTTGCCACTTCGAGGCAGACTTCAATCAGGGTGGCTACAGTGTGCTCGGCATTCGTCCATTGCTCTGGAAGAATGGTTGGCCAGTAGCAGGCGAGGTGTTCAAAGAAGGCACATACGAGATTGAATCTGAACGTCATGGCTATGCTCTTGAGCTCGCTGTCAATTTCAAGCGCATCGATACAGGTATGCGTCGCTGGCGCCGTGCTGAAAACGAAGAAATCAAGCCTATTCCTATGCAGAAGCTTGAGGACGTGATCAGCGAATGGCCAACAGGCGAAATCGGTGTTCGCAATGGCGACTACATGGTTCGCCCTCATCAGCAGTGGACTATCACAGCAGTTCCAAACGTAGGCGGTTTCCTTGGTCAGCCATACTACAAGATTACAATCGCTGGCACAAACCGCGCTCTTGCAGCTACAAAGAAGTGTGAGGTTACAACTGTTCCTGAGTTCACAGGTGCTGACGAGCAGCTTTGGCAGATCGACCAGCTCACAGATGGCACTTACCGCATCATGCCTAAGTCTATCCCTGGCACAAAGAAGAAGCTTGCTCTCATTTCTATTGCAGACAGCACACCAACTCTTGGTGTCTTCGATTTCAAGAATGATAATTCTAAGTGGAATTTCAAATAAAAAAAATGAAATGTCATTAAACTTTTGTGTGTTAGCATCGTCTTACACACAAAACAGACGACATTACTAACATATATGAAGAAATCTTTATTTACAATTCTCACAATGGGTTTCTGTGCAACAATGGTTGCGCAGAACCCTATTATCAGAGATCAGTTCACAGCTGATCCTACAGCGAGAGTTTTCAACAATCGAGTTTACGTTTTCCCTTCTCACGATATCCCTGCTCCTGACGACTATGCTCGCAAGGACTGGTTCTGCATGGCTGATTATCATGTTTTCTCTTCGGATAATCTCACAGAATGGACTGACCACGGCATGATTATACATCAGAAAGATGTGCCTTGGGGCAGCCCTAACGCTTATTCCATGTGGGCTCCAGACTGTGTAGAGAAGGACGGCAAATACTATTTCTTCTTCCCTGACGCGCCAAAACCTGTTGAAGGTCAGCGTGGTGGAGGCTTTGGCGTAGGTGTTGCCATTGCCGAAAAGCCAGAAGGTCCTTACAAGGTTGTGGAGAGCAATATCAAGGGAATCAGCGGCATCGACCCATGCGTGCTTCAGGCAAGCGATGGCAATGCCTACATCTTCTGGGGTGGTGGCGGTCTTCGTGCAGCAAAGCTCAAGGACAATCTTCTTGAACTTGCCGACGACAACCCAGTTGAGGTGCGCAAGTTTGGCGACCGTGAGATGAAGACTATTGGTGTTGCTGTCGATGCTCCACTCCCACAGGGCTTCAAGGAAGGTCCATTCGCCTTCGAGCGCAATGGCAAGTTCTATCTCACTTATCCTTGGGTGGAGGACAAGACAGAAACACTCGCTTATGCTATGAGCGACAATCCACTCGGCCCTTACGAATACAAGGGCAAGATCATGGAACAGTCACCTACAGGTTGCTGGACTAACCATCACAGCCTCATACAGTTCAAGGGACAATGGTATCTGTTCTACCATCACAACGACTATTCTCCAAACTTCGATAAGCTTCGTGCTGCACGTGTCGATTCGCTCTTCTTCAACGAGGACGGCACAATCCAGCCAGTCAAGCCTACTCTTCGTGGCGTAGGCATAGTCGATGCTCATAAGCCAATTCAGATTGACCGCTACAGCACTATCAGTCCTACAGGCGTGACACTCGACTTTGCTAACCCAGACACAACAAAGCGTTTCGATGGTTGGCAGCTCACATACAAGGGCACAGAGGCATACTCAACATTCAACAAGGTTGACTTCGGCAGCAACGAGACAACAACCATCACTGTTCGTGCCAAGGCTCAACAGGGTGCTCTCCTCCTCGTTTCCGACATCTCTGGCAAGATGCCAACACGCTGGGGCAATCGTGAGATTCCAAAGGAGTATCTCGAAAACATGAAGAAGACATGGGGTACAATTGCTGTTGTTGATATCCCTGCCACAAGCGAATACAAGCTCATCACTCTCCCAATCAACAAGGGGCCTCGTGGTGTGATCGACCTCAAGATTCAGAGCAAGGACGGTCGTGAAGTCACTGTCGATTGGATTGGCTTCGACCTCAAGGCAGACATCCATCCAGCACTTCTCTCCACTACAGCTCTCACTCCTTGGGACAAGGGTGCATTCGAGACTCATAAGTATCGCAACCTCTTCGCTGAGCTCGGCTATTCACAGAAGGATATTGACCGCAAGCTCAACGACCTCTTCGACGCACTCTTCAGCGGTCCTGATCGCATCTATTTCGAGACTGGCAAGGATATGGGCTATGTATCTGACGTGAAGAACCATGACGCTCGCACCGAAGGCATGTCGTATGGAATGATGATTGCTGTTCAGCTCGACAAGAAGGACATCTTCGACCGCATTTTCCGCTGGGCAAAGGAATACATGCAGATGAAGGATGGCAACCAGAAAGGCTACTTTGCTTGGAGCGTGAAGCCTGATGGCACAGGTGCTGCACGTGGCGCTGCTGCCGATGGCGAGCTCTACTTCATCACAAGCCTTATCTTCGCTTCAAACCGCTGGGGCAACAATACAGGTATCAACTACTTGAAAGAGGCACAGTACATCCTCGACACCATCATGGGCAAGGAAGGTCAGCCACGCCTTATCGACGAAAAGACAAACCTCATTGCTTTCGTTCCTGGTGCTAACTACACCGACCCATCATACCACATCCCTGCTTTCTACGAGGTGTGGGCAAAGTATGCACAGGACGGTCGCAGCGACTACTGGAACCAGTGCGCTAAGGCTGCTCGCGAATACCTTCACAAGTCTATTCATCCTGTCACAGGCTTGAATCCTGACTACAACAACTTCGATGGCTCGCTCATGAAGACAGGTCGCACGCTCGGCGATGATTTCCGCTACGACTCATGGCGTGTGCCAATGAACATCGCCCTCGACTACTCTTGGTCGCACGCCGATGCAGAGTGGCAGACAGCATACGGCAACAAACTCCAGAACTTCCTCTACAATGAGGGCGTTGACACGTTCCTCGACCAATACAAGATTGATGGCACAGCTCCAACCGACACACTCGGCGCAGCAGGCATGAAGGAGCTTCGCCACACTCCAGGCTTCATTGCAACAGCAGCAGCAGTATCGCTCGTCACTTCCCACAGCAAGAGCCGCGAGTTTGTCGATCGCTTCTGGAACAGCAAGCACGAGCCATTCCCATCAGGCTACTTCGATGCATACTACGAGGGCATCCTTCGCCTCTTCGCTTTCATGCACCTCAGCGGCAACTACAAGGTGATTGAGCCAAAGGCTGCACCAGTAGCAAAAGCACCTGCAAAATCTCCTGCAAGGAAACCTGTAAGGAAATAAAATATAGTTTTCCATTTTGAGCCTTCTGCTCAAATGGACTGAAAGAAA
This sequence comes from Bacteroidaceae bacterium, assembly GCA_045600665.1. GTDB lineage: Bacteria > Bacteroidota > Bacteroidia > Bacteroidales > Bacteroidaceae > Minthosoma. Next base: position 323 of record JAZRYI010000110.1, on the reverse strand, counting down.
TTGCACATTAATTACCCAGAAATTATCCAGAAATTTCTATTCACATGGAATACGTTACGCAGAATAATTTCTGAATAATTTCTGGGTAATTAACGACTAATTTCTTTCAGTCACCAAAAAACGCCAAGTTTTTTGCGTACTCCAAGATTCAATTATTCAACAGCAGAGTTAAAATATACAATTTATGAAATGCCCATGAGAAAATAAATCTCGCCAAAGAGAATGAAAATTGATAAGCTTTAGTTACCTTTGTAGTCGAAAAACCTAAAATGTGTATTCTATGGCAGACGTTTCATTCTCTCAGTTGGTACAACGTGGTTGCG
>JAZRYI010000109.1:0-142546 GCA_045600665.1 Bacteroidaceae bacterium | reverse complement strand
GTGATTGGTTTTCTTTGCAGTTGCTAATTTACAACTTTTCTCTCAAATTCCTGTTATTTTAATAGTTAAATAATTATAAATCAATGATATAAATTACCTCTATAAAGGGTGGGAAACTTTAGTTAATTTAGATTATCTCGCACGAATTCATACCATGAACCAAACGTAGAAAGATGTTGTGCTTCTTGATAGCGCTTAATCAGTTCGTTTAAATAATCCTCTGTGCATACTGCATGTGTATGGTTTTTATTATAAGTAATGTTTCGTTCTTCTAACATTCTCTTGAGATAACGTAGATGAAACTGCGCCTTGTTATATCGGTCTTCATCAATAGTATCCATATCTTCCGGATCATCCTTCTTGACATTATAATGATGGATAAACTTAATAAGTTCCTTACCTTGAGGATTGCTTTTGAATATTTTTTGATTGCCAAGAAACCAAGTTTCCATACACACTTTTTGTTCAAAAATAAGCAATTCAAACCCATTTAGTTGAACTCCCAGTTCATCTATCTCCTCTTTAATTTTGCCTTCGAGATATGTTCTTGATTCCTCTTCCGTATCCAAACACACTATCAAGAAATCATACATGCCTTTAGCAGTAGAATTTATGGAGTTTATATCGGCTACCGCATTGGCAGTATGCTTGAAAATACTTGGAATTCCATGTGCTGAGAACAGATAATAGTTGTCATTATCAACAAGAGATGAATCCTCAATTCTATGCATGTTTGGAGCTAGTATAGATAGCCATGCAGGATAAACAGACATCTCGGTCTCGCTGCCTTCTACTATTATATATGCATTCATTGCTGTCCAACTTTGAAGGCTTTTGTCTGCACCAACTGAAGAAATGCCTCATGGTGAGAATGTTCACCAATATGAAGCTCTGTGGCATTTAGCACTTGAACATCACTTGATTTACGTGTAACAATCTTCCACTTCTTGTATGGGATTGTATTAATAATATAAGGATGGTGGCTTGTAACTATTATCTGGATATTGTTCTCCGGATTGAGGATTTGAGAAGCAAGTTTGTCTATACAATTTACTCCAAGACCATTTTCAAATTCATCGATTAAAATTACGTCACCATCTTGAGCAAGGGTAAGAATTGTAATTTGTGAAAGTGTTCTAAACATACCCGAGGAAATCTCATGCTGGAGAACCCATGTGTCTACTCCTCTTTCCTTAATCCTTAGAATTGGTAATGTTGTACCATCAAAGAATTGTTCTTTCGAGAAATCGACATCCTCAACTAGTGGAAATATTTCTATAAATAAATCCTTTATAATATTGAATTCATTCAATCCATTTTTCCTAAGAATAAATAACTTCTCAATTGGAGAAAGAATTCTGCTATCATGAATAGTAGAAATGTCTTTTATCTGTTCACGCTTTTCGCTGATTAATGCAGAAAGACGAATACCCAGATTCTCATTGTTAAGCTGATAAACCTGAATGAATCCATGGTAAATTGGAGCAATCAAAGGTTCTGCCTTAAGGAGCGATATTGCACTTTTTGCAGCATCGAGTTTGACCGTTGCTTCATTATCAAAAACAATTCTATCCTCTGTTCTGTCTATAATTAAAGACTCATCAACAGACAATTTTTCAAAGAGGATATTGTAGTTTTTCTCACCCTTTTCAAAATAACTAATATCATCTTCAACCACAGATTCGAATTTTCCTTCCCACTCATAACTATTCTCGCCTACAACGAATTTTATTTTCCATTCTACTCCATTAAAAGAGCCTCCTTTTGCTATCTTAGCTATATCTAATATGGAATGTAAAATTTGAGTTTTTCCGACACCAGATGCTCCAACGAACAGAGTTAGTCTATCGATAGACAAATCTTGGATATTCCAACCTGTATTATGATTGATAAATGTTATTGTATGTATTTTCATATTGAATTAATCATATATTTGTCATTTACATTTTCTTAGGATAAAACTATTGAACACAATGTATATATATTTGCTCTTCATGCTTTTAGCACGAGTCTGAGGACGGTTCCCCGACTCATTTTGTCTCTTCTGACATAATATCTTCTGTGAAACTTGTCACAGCAGATGTGTGTATGATTGTCACGAAGAATGGAAGGAATGGAGGGATGTAGTAATTCCTCAGGTCAGCAGCAGGTCAGCAGGGACAGGTTCCGACGACCTCACAATTTTAGAAAAGAGGTATTGAGAAATCCCATCATGGATACCACTCCACCGATAACACCACATATACCATAATCCTCCACTCCAAGCGCCAGAAAGACAACACGATAGATATATAGCCCCACCAACATACTAATGAGCATGTGGATATAGAGCATGATGGTGTTCTTTGCTATACGTTTATTTGATGAAGTTTCCGACATAATTATTTATAAAAAAGAAGTCATTGCAATCCCAACTTTACAAATTGGGGTAAACCAACTTCCAAATCAATTTCTATTTCTTTTCAGTTTGCGAAGATAATTGTAATTTCCCCCAAAAAAAGGAAGAGAAAAATCTCCACAAAAGTTTTGTGAGGTCACAAGACATTTATAATTTTGCCGCACAATCCAAAGCTTCCTGTATGGCTACAGAGACAAGGATACAGGCTGAGTCATCAGAGAATGAAGATATTAACAAAACACTCAATGCTATGACAAAACAAATAAAAATTGTCAACAAAGCTGATGAGAAAACAAAGAAGATGTACATTCAGCAGACTTCTCCTACCAATCATCAGTGTGCAAAGCAAGGATGCTGTTCAAAAACAAAACTCTCATGTGTTGTCGTCATAAAGGGGACTGAACCTAAAAATCGTTACATTACCCTTATATGTGACAAACACATTCATGAAAAGGCATCTTTTTATGCTTCCACAGAACTCATCAAACATTAATCCATTAGAGAGATACAAAATGTGTCTCTCTTTTTCAAAGGTCAGCAGGGAAGGTCAGCAGGGTCGGCAGAGGGTCAGCAGCAGGGTCAGCAGGGACCAGGGTCAGCAGGGACAGGTTCCGATGACCTCTTAAGCATCCATTTTAGGACATTTGAGAGACATTTGAGATAAGAAAGGAGGCTGGGATAAGTTCCGTTGACCTAAATAATTTTTAATTCTGACCAAGAACCGACAGCTCGGCGTAGCCAAACCTCTAAACTGAACGAAAAAGGAACCTTTAAGGCTTTGTTTTGCTGTTTTCTGTCGATATTCACCCGACCTTCCACTCACTCATCTTTCGTTGCTCGCTACTGAAATTCGCACATATCTGGAAGTACAGCTCCATATCTCCTGCTATCTGTAAGTATCCATCGGAAAGGAAGGCGTTCTGGCGCTGCAGGTGAGTCTGTGGACGGTTCTCCGACTCACAAAACTCTTTGGATACAATTTCTTTCTATTCTTATTATTTGCCTTTCGACAAAAGAGGTATTGAGAAATCCCAATATAGAAACCATTCCGCCCACGATTCCATAAATTCCATAGCCCACCTCTCACAAGTGTCTTACTTGTGATCGTTGCTCATTTCTGCCCCAACAACTTTCCTAACAGTTGCAAAACGTTAGATACGGTTTCTTTATTAGTTACAGGAATCTTCAAGTTTGCCTGACCTGTGGCGGAATCAACTTCTACGATATTGTCAACAAGTTGCTTTGTGGCTTCAGGCGACTTAAGCGTCTCTGCCAGACCGCTAAGGAACGAAATGCCTTGACTGACAAGATGTTGAGGATTGTGAGAGGCAGAGGTCTTGGAGTCTTGATCAGAAGAAGTGGATGAGGTTCTTGAACTAAGTTCGTTAGAATGAAATGGTTCTCCTTCTGTTTTTTCTTCTGATGGTGTTGCATTTGGTTCACTATTGCCGGTATTTACTGTAGATTGTTGATCGGCTGAAAGTTCTGGTTCGTCCGAATCGGTTTCGACAATATCCACCACATTCTCTGCGTCGTCTTCATCAACATAGTCAACAACTGGAGCAGGTTCTGGAGTCTCGCGCATCACGACATCAATATCGTCCATGAACTTCTTGAACTTGTCCTCGTTGATGAACACCATGTCGTCTCCTCCATCGAGCACTCCTTCAAACATTGAAGTCTTGAAACGAAGCTTGCTGATCATGCCTTCTTCGATTGAGTCTTGAGAAACAAGGTTGATTATCTGCACAGGACTCTGTTGACCAAGACGATAGATGCGAGCAATGCGCTGTTCGAGCACTGCTGGGTTCCACGGCAAGTCAAGGTTTATCAATATGCTTGCCACCTGCAGATTCAAGCCTGTGGAACCTGCATCAGTAGAGATAAACACACGACTTTCGGGCAGGGTCGTAAAGTTCTGCACCAACTCCCCTCTCATCTTTGATGGCACACTGCCACAAAGGTATTCGTAGCGAATGCCACGCTTGTCAAGCTCCATAGCTACAAGTCGAGTCATTCGTTCCCACTCGCTGAAAATCACGACTTTTTCATCTCCGTTAGCAAAAACAGTTTCAAGGATATTCGTCACCTCAGAAATCTTCACATCTCGGCGTGTATTGAGATTCTGTTCAAGTATGAAGGTACTGTCGGCAACCATACGCATCTGCGCTAACAAAAGCATCAGACGCCTACGGTCTTGCTCGCTCATGAAATGAAGTTTCTGATACTTCTGCATGATGCGAGCCACCTCTAATTTGAACTCACTATGCATGCCAATTTGTTCGTTTGTCATTGGCACAATGATGTATTCATCGCTTCGCTTTGGGAGCTGAAGCTGAACTCCTTTCTTTGTGCGACGCAACAATCGACTGCTTGCTTTCTCCCCTACTGCATTCAAGTGCTTATAGCCAACTACCGCCCCCTTGTCTGGATCGATAAGGATATGTTCATCACGAAATTTATAGTATGGTCCAAAACAGAACTGGTCTGCCAGTTCCATTGTGGAATACAACTCTTCTAATTTATTCTCCAATGGGGTACCAGAAAGCAAGACTGAGTATCGAGATTGAATTCGACGAGCTGCACGAGAAATAATTGTATCCCAGTTCTTTAGTCTTTGAATTTCATCCATTATAAGAACATCTGTAACCAGCTTACCGTACAAACGCACGTCGTTTGCCATGGCATGATAGGATACAATCTTATAAGGAGCTTTTGCACTATACAACTGCTTACGCTTAGGTGGATTACCCTCCACCACAACTACTTTTGGGCAGATACGACCATCTTCCACATACTCATCTTCACATTGCACCCGATCGCCACCTGTGAACTTCTCTATCTCACGTTTCCATTGGTATTTCAGCGATGTTGGGCATACAACAAGAATGCTTTCCGCCAATCCTTCACGCAAATAAATTTCTGCTGTCGCAATAGCTTGGATTGTTTTTCCAAGGCCCATTTCATCTGCGATAATAGCTTTGCCTGCCTTGTAGGCAAAACGGATGCCTTCCTTCTGATATGGGTAAAACGGAACAGAAAGCATGTTGTCAAGAACCGCATCTGTATATTTTTCCTCTATAATCAGGGAACGCAGAATCCTCTCACGCTGTTCAATTATATAGTCGAAGGCATCATTATAGCAACGGAAGTTCTCATCAATAGATTTTGCCTGTTGCACAAACACATCAAATTTGCTATAGCTTTCTTCTTTGATTACATAATTGCTATCAAAATAACGCTCAGCCAGTGCCTCAAACTCTTGCTTGTGCTCTTCTCCAATTCGGATTCGTACACGTCTTGGACCTTTGTAGTCCATATACACCGAAGTGTATGTTGGCTCTTCACGATGAACCTTCTTATGTTTGTCCTTAATCCATTGTTTGACAGCCTCCAAATGCTTGCAAGTGCCAAGTTGTGACGTTTTGAAATCAAAGCAAGAACAGAAGTTCCAGACACTATTGCGCCCACGATATACAACCTTATACTCACCTCGTGACTCGAAATTGCTGACACGATACACACCAGGAGAGTATTTCTCGTCCACCTGACTGATGACAAAAGAGTCCTTCTGTGCCTGTTGCTGACGCAATGTCACCTGCCATTCCTCAAGCGACATACCCGAAGGACAATACAAGTTGGAAAGCTTAGGCATAACAACCTTAGCTTTCTTCCTCTTCATATTAGTCTTCTTCTTGCCTTTTGAAGATGAATTTGGTTTTGTTTTGGAATCTATATCGTTATTCTTTTTGACCATAAAATTGCTGTAGTTTTTATAAAAAGTCAAAGACATCGCCTTTATGTAAAAAACTATATTGATTCAAACAGTTTGTACCACTGTGGGGCGATATTGTCCATATTGAATTTGCTGACGTACTCGTGAGCGTTGTTTGCCATTTGATTTAGTGTAAAAACGATGAATGGTTAAAGGTCAACGGAACCTGTCCCTACTGACCCCTCTGGTTCCGTTGAACTCACAGAGAGCTTCATAATTATGTTTTGAATTGGCTCCTTATGTCATCTATAAGATTAAGAATCTCTGGATATCTTCCAATAGCAAGGTTTTTATCCAAAACCATCGACTTGAAATCAAATCCTGTGTTATAGCAGAGGAATCGTCCTATCCTTTCGAGTATATCATAAACACAATGCCCTTGCATGTATAGGTAGGCATTTGCGTGATTTACACATTTCTGGTCAAGGAAGTTCTTTTCTGCATTTATTAACGGTAGAGGTACTTCGTTCTGCTTTCTCTGCCATTCGTCAAGTTCATTCGATATACGTGTTATAGCATTGGCTCCATCATTTTCTAACAATGCTTTCTGATTAAGTTGTTGCTTGCATATTGATGCACACATTTCATCCAGATTCCACCCTGAGATGTTATTTCTCTTTGCTGCTAAAAGTCTTACGAAATATGGATATACCAATTGACTAAATTTCGTTATGAAGTTGTCATAACTGAATTTACATTCAGTAGCAACTCCGTGTAGCAAGGAATCCAACTGCTTGGACCAGCAATAGTGATTTTCCCATGAGTAGGTTATGGTATGAAATACAAATGGTCTGCCAGGGAATGATTCGTCAAGGAGCCTATCTAAATCACTATCTACACATAGTATGAAATGAGGAGAAGTATAGTCTTTGTACTTCAAGCATATTGACTTGCATGGGGTCGAAGACGGAGTCTGACTGACAAAGTAATACGCCAGCCTTTTGTTTGGAAGTGCTACATTAAAAATCGCAGTCCAGAATTTCTCATCTGCTTCGCCTTCAGTCATAATCACGACATCTGCACGCATCAACAAGCGTGTATTCTCCAGATTATGGGATACCTGCTGCCAGTACTTATTTTTATTACTAACATTCATTGCTTAGTAGTAATTTCGTCTATAAACACTAGGCGATCCTGCCAACCCGAAGCAAATACACTTGGGGAATGGGTTGTTATTATCATCTGACAAAAAGCGTTAAGTTCACGTAGGCACTTAATAAGTTTTCCTTGCCATTCAATATGAAGAGATAGTTCTGGTTCATCAAGAAGAAGTACATTTGGCTTTTCGTCCATAAGGAATACTGTGAGTAAGATAAGCATTAGTTGCTTCTCGCCTGCCGATAGCATCTCAAGGGAAATAATCTTACCATCTGCCTTACGAAACACCAGTTTGTTGTTCTCTTTGTCAAACTCTATCTCTTTATGCGTTTCCTTAAAAAATTGGTTCACTATGAAAAACAGATGGTCAATACGCTTCAACACTCTATCTGCTTCCTCTCTATAATTAAGAGCTCGCATACGATAGTCAAAAAAGGATGAACGAATGTTGTTTTGGTAAACAACATTCGTGAGTGACTGCATAAGTGGAGATGCGGCTCCTTTTTTCACATTTGACGGCACATCAAATGATCTAATATAGGTTATGGGAATTTCTGTCCAATTACCACATGCAATACTTGTGGCGGAAGCAGAAAGTTTGTGACTGGTGTACTGAAATTTTGTGTAATAATCATATATACCATTCAATAGAGTTGTTTTGCCTGCACCATTGATACCAACCAGAATATTTACATCTTTATGAATTTCATCCCAGTCTATTTGGTGTGTATGCCAAAGATTCATTTTAAAATTCTCTATATACATATCGTTATTTTATTAGTAGTCGCTTTAGCTCATTGTATTTTCATTTACAGCATGACAGACTCTATTGTTTTCTCCATTTGTAAAGTATTTATGCTGTTGTGTCAACCAAACAGTATCTTCCTCAACAAGCACTTCGAACTGCTTGGAGATTGTGTCCTTTGACATCACATCTTTATTTATCCTTCATCAGCGAACTGAATAGTTTGTACCATTGCGGTGCAATGTTGTCCATGTTGAATTTGCTGACGTAGTCATGGGCATTGTCTGCCATCTCACGAAGGAGGGAGGGTGTGGTCATGAGCTGACGGAGACGAGAGACGTACGCCTCTATGTCGAACGCAGGGACGATGAAGCCTGTATGCTCATGTTGGATAATATCTTGAACAGCCGCGAAAGAGTTGAATGCTACAGGAACAACGTAATTTTGGGATGCTTCGACTGTGACCAAAGGGAAACCTTCACTATTACTGGTAACACAGAGGATACTGGCAGAGGGATAGTACTGTGAGGAATCAACAGTACCAGTAAAAGTGATATGTTGCAATCTATATTCGGAAACAAAATGCTTAAGTGTGGCAAGATAGTCACCATCGCCTAATACAAGGAGTTCCCAATCAGGAAATTCTTTATACAGGCGTTGCCAGATATGCATCAACAAGTCTGGACGTTTTGCTAAAAAAGCAATTCTACCAACAAATAACAACTGTTTCTTTTTTTCTGGTCTGCCGTTCCCTGTCTTTGAATCAACTGTGACAGGGTTTGAGATAGCAACAATCTTATTCTCATCAACCTTTCCCAACATTCCCATCAAACGATGGCGCGAGTGTTCGGAAAGAAGAACGAATGCATCGGAAGCATTGACAGCATGGGTATATACCTTCCCGAAAAGTTTGAATTGACGGTAGCTATATATAGATGTATTGCGTATTGTCAAAGCTAACTTCTGCGAGAGCGACAGCCCAGAGCGTTCAATCTTATCACCGGAAGCTCTGAATATCTCTGTGTAATGATATGGGTCAAAATGGAGGATAGTGACAAGTTTTACTCCTAACTGCAGCTTCACTGCTTCACAGAGACTTATCCAACCATCGTTGTCTGCCTGCTGATTGAACAGGAGATCTATGCCTTGTTCCTTTACCAAAGAAAGGGCGTACTCTCTGTTTTGAGCACTATTCACTGTTCTGGAATTTGGCAGGAAGAATATATTGTCAGTCTTGTACTTCCGTTTGTCTTCTTCACTGTCATAGTCTTCCTCGGCAGATAGATAGTACACAGCATGTCCATCAACAGCGAAACGGTCTCCCAATGCCAGGGAGAAACGCTCTATCCCACCTCGGAAGGGAGTGAAGGCACGAGAAGCAAGAAATAGTATTTTCATCAATTAAGTAGTTAGTCTTTCTTAATAAAAATGTAGCCCAAACGATCGAAGATGAGATACAGATACTTTTTTAAATTGTATCGGACTCTATATGCTAATGTAACATGAGCAGGTGAATTTGCTCTAAACTGATAATCACGCCAAGCACCCAAACAAAGATGCTGGCAATAGGTGGAAGGAGTTATGCTGTAACAATCAAGACATCCAACAGGATAGACTTTGACTCCATGCTCAAGATTCTGAATCACATGGCATGCAGACGGACGAGGGTCGTAACCTATTTGCTTAGCAAGTTCCGACTGGACGAAGGGCATCAGTTTCTCATCATATCTCAGACGATGTGACAGTGATGTGTTTTCTGAAAGAATGAAATGCCTATTGCTGTAATAATCCAAACAGTTCTTTATGTATTTATTACCCTTCTCTGCGCCAAAACAATGAGATGTGAGATAGTGCTCGTTGGGATGGGTATCTGCATGGATAGTCCATTCGCAGCCTATGAAAGCTGACTGATGGAGCAAATCACCAAAAGACTTATGGATGTAGCAATCTGTATCAAGATAGATGCCGCCATGATGACACACAGCATACACTCTAATGAAATCGGATGCAAATGCCCATTTCCTCTCCTGGAGGCATTCCTTCAACCATGTATTATCAATATCCTTGACCTTGGCATAATCCCAAAGCACATATTCATAATCAGGCATCAAGCGGTGCCATGAATCCATACACCTTTGCACTTCTGCTGGCATAGGATCGTTGCTAAACCATGTGTAATGAATTATCTTTGGAATCATCGAGATGAATTTATCAATAAACGAGTTGCATTAAGACATCAAGCAGACAGAAGCATCTGTTGCAAAACAACCAGTTTGCTATTGCTAAGAATGGTGATGATTTATCCCCGTTTTGCTTGTATTGAGAAATCTGTACTGGCGTAATCGAATTGAAAAGTGCTCGCCTCTGACTGCGTGGTGTTTTATGAGTGTATGCTGACACTATCGTTCTATGAAGAAGAACTGAAGTGGATTGTCCTGAGAGTTTCTTTGTACTTTCAAAAGGGAAGTGAGAACATATTTTATCCCACGAAAGAGATAGTTGCTGAAGGCACATCAATTCCTGTTCTGGATGCTTGATAGAAGTGGAAAGTGATGCGCTCCGAATTTTGTAATTATAATTAGCACTGTTTGCTGCGACAACATGCTTTGCGTGAATGATGTAGTGCAAGAAGAAATCTAAATCTTCTGCAAGAGCCATTTGCTCGTTATACCGCAAATTGTACTCGTCGATTATTGACTTGCGAAATAATTTTGAGAAAGGAACGCCAAGATCCGTCACATGCAATGCTTTCCAAAACGCTTCTGGTGAAGATTCAAGGTTGTAAATTCCATTGTTAATACAGAAAGAGTCTGATTGACAATCCTTTTCTACTCTCCTCACTCCATGAATCACCAAATCTGCATCTTGACTTTCGTTCAAATCGTTGATTAAATCGCAAACATAATCTTTTGTTATTTCATCATCAGCATCCACCCAGCATATATATTCTCCTTTGGCTTGCTCCAATCCATAGTTGCGTGCAGAACTTACGCCACCATTTTCTTTACGAAAAAGTCGAAAACGACTGTCATCAGAAATCAGTTCCTCGCAAATCGCAAAAGAGTTATCTTCAGATCCGTCATCAACAATAACAACCTCAAAGTTGCTATAGGTCAGAGTCTTAATAGACATCAGACATGATTCAAGGTACTCTGAACAGTTGTATATTGGGACAATAATGGAAACAAAAGGATGCACAGAAACCTCCTATCTTAGAATTTCACCATCAGATATCCGCACTTCTCCGCAAGCCAACAGAATGCTGCTTCTATGCGCCAACGAATCTTATACCATAAGGTATATTGTATAAGAGGATTTTCTCCTCTGTCGCGCCAAGTACCAGTTGCCAAATGACGACAACAAGAATTCCTTGTTTCTTTCATACTGCCATAAACCCCAAAGTAATCATCAGGAAACACAACCATCCCGTCATTCAAACATTGAGTTTTGTTAGCACGCAGGGATGCATCATACCCAAATGTCTTGGCAAGCTCAGATTGAATATAAGGCATCATGAGTAAATTGAGACGAAGATGACGTGGAACGGACTCTGAGCCACAAGTTACAAATTTACGTCCCTTATAATACTCCAAATTTAACTGTAAAAATGGATGATGAGGTTCTGCTCCGAAGCAATGAGATGTCAAATATACATTTACAAAACGCTCCATTTGAATATAAGGAACACATTCACGCCCAATAAACATACGATTTGCAAGAAATTTGTCAAACGACTGATACACAAGCACATCAGAATCAAGATACACACCGCCAAATTTCTCAACAGCATAAACCCTTATAAAGTCTGCAGCAAATGCCCACGTCTCCTCTTTGAGACATTCTTTCAACCAAATTGAATCAATATCCTTAACAGCGTTATAATCCCATAAACGGTATTCATAGTCAGGCATATACTTATGCCAAGAATCTATACACTTCTGAACAAGTTCAGGGAATGGCTCTCCGCTAAACCATGTGTAATGTATAATTTTGGGTATCATTATCCTAACAATGCATTACGAACTTTCATGTATATGACGCTCTTTCGCAAATGATAAATCAGCAGAAAATGATAGAACAAAAGCTTGTTGTATCTATAAGCTGCAACATATCTTCCTCCTCTGTATATCTGATAATCATCAATTTCATCTGTTAATGCAACAAGGCTTGTATCTTTATGTACTTTCGCTTCAAGTAAATCAACATAGTGTAGATTGTTCTTTCTATCCAAATACAACACATTATACAAGTTAGGCAAAAGACGCATGAGAACATACAGATACATTACATAGACAAACTGACATTGAGGTTTATCGTTCAACAAATCGTCCAAAATCCTATTCGTTACAAGATAGCGCGACATGAAGTTCTTGTTTGATTGTGTCCTACTTGTAGATTGCCCTTCTCGACCTACAAAATACTGGTACAGAGGGAAGGAAACATACCTAACGTGCTTCACATAACGCAATGGCATAATAATATATTCATGGTCAGAATAGAAGACGCCTTCTGTCCATCGGAATCCAATATTTTGAAGCAAAGCTGTCTTATAGACGATATTCATAACATGGAACTGCTCAACTACGGATTTATCCAAAAGCAAAGAGTCCATTATAGGAATATCTTCATTCAACTGTATATTAGAATCAAATGCAGACTCTTCTCTAAAGTTCTCATCATAAAACCTACGATTCACTCTGTTTGAGATTATTATGTCGGCTTGAGTACTGCGCAAATCATCAACAAACGAGGGAAAAACGCTACTGTTGAGCATGTCATCCGCATCCAATGTACGGAAGTACTTCCCCACTGCCAATGGCAAGGCAACATTCATACATGAACCATAATTACCATTCTCCTTGTCTATTACATGAATATAATTAGGATAGTGGCGTTGGTACGAATGTGCTATCTCCGAAGTATCATCTGTTGACCCATCATTCACAACTATTATCTGTACATCATCCATCACAGATTCAACACAGACAGAATCCAAACAACGATGCAAATAATCATGCATGTTGTATGCAGGAACTACTATGGTAAGCAGTTTATCCATTGATTTTTATGGGCTTTCTATCTGTAATCATCCTATCTTCCATTCACTCATCTTTCGCTGTTCGCTGTTGAAATTAGCACCTATCTTGATGATTTTGCGTTTATCCATTGCAAACAGTGCGGCATATTCCTTTTCCTCTATCTGCTTCAACGCATCATCCGCACTGCCATCAAGTTTAAGTTCGATGATATAGATATAGTCACTCGTCTGCATGACGATATCCATTCTGCCATTGCTGGTGTGACGTTCCGTCTGAACATAAATTCCCAACAACTTGAACACGATTGTCATCACATTCTGGAAGTAGAGTTCCATGTTTCCGGCTATCTGATAGTCACCATCAGCAAGGAATGCGTTCAGGCGCTGCAGGAACTGCTCGGCTTTGCCATTCTCTATATCACGAATAAACTCGCCATAAAAAAATGGACTCTTAACACTACGTTCCTCATTATAGATGTAACTATTGACAAGGTAGCGATAGAAGCCAACACGCACCTCTTCATTAGGGAAGTCCAAAGTGTACTCCTGAAATCTGCCATCGTAACTGGTAAGCGTAAGATATCCACGCTGATACAGCAAAGGCAGAGGGGTGTGCTCAAGAGAGTTCACCTCACCAAGTAGGTCAGCTGTGACATGATCCTTTGTCAGATTATCCAACCGATAGTAGCAATTACGCAAAACCTTCAGTAGAAACGTTGGAGTTCCCGTCTGGAACCAGTAGTCTTTGAAATCTTTTTCATACAAGGCATTCAACACACTGTATGGATTATACAGTCCTGACGTTTTCTTTTTTATTGCAAAATGATAACCATCATACTGTTTTTTGAGTTTTGCATAACACTCGTCTTTCGTCATGTCGTTTGATTCTGCAAGTTCCTCAATACTCTCATCAAGATTATCATGCAGTTCTTGCTCTGTTATTCCGCAGATATCATGGAACATTACATTCTGTGTAATATCATTGATGTTATTCAGATCACTGAATATACTTACCTTCGAGAACTTCGTAACACCTGTCAACAACGCGAACTTGATATGCTCGTCCGCACTCTTCATCACGCCATAGAACGCCTTCAGTATATCACGATAAGCATCAGCGAGGTCTGGCTTTCCTATGGCCTGCAGCATTGGCTTGTCATACTCATCCACAAGAATTACCACGGTTCTGCCAGTCTTCTGGTGCGCACAGCGAATTACAGATTCAAATCGTCTTGCCAGAGTCCTCTCCTCAGTGTCAGAACCGTATGCTCTCTCCCAACGGGAAAGGTGATCACGCAATATCGACTCCAACGCCCCTACTGAATCATATTTTTCGGCGTTCAAATCCAGTTTCAGCACAGGACGTGCTTCCCAATCCATCTCATCAGAGTCTATGGAAAGTCCCAGGAACAGCTCGCGCTTACCCTCAAAGTATGCCTGTATGGTTGACAAAAGCAATGACTTGCCAAAGCGACGTGGACGAGAAAGGAAATAATACCTTCCTTCTGCCACCAGTTTCTTTACAAGCAGAGTCTTGTCAATATATATAAAGCCTTCACTCCGCAGGCTCTCAAAACTTTGTATCCCTATAGGGTATTTAATCTTTGCCATATTTCTGTGTTCTTTTCAGCACACAAGATATTCTTTTCAAATTACAGCATGAATATCTCGTTCTCTTCTTCATCTTTCACTTACAGAGAAAAACTATCCTCTGTGGGAATATGTAAAAAACATGGAAAGTTACTCCAGCTCCTCTACATTCCAGTCTTTCAGGGTTCGATCTTTAACGTCGAAACAAGCACCTATCTTGACTATCTTACGCTGGACAGCTCGCCAAGGTTCGTAATACCTGTTGGCATCTATCTGGTCAATGGCACTCTTGGCACTGGAACTCACCTTGAACTCGCAAACATAGACTTTATTGCCCATGCGCATCACAAGGTCAACCCGTCCTGTTGCCATCATCACCTCACACTGCACTGTTGCAGACATACCCGAGAAGAAAATATAAAGGTCGCGTTGATACAATGCCTCGTATTTGGCAAGGTCTTTCAATTCATCTTTTCCTTGCTGCATGTAAGGTATGCTCAACAGGAACGATTGAAGTGCCGTCTTGGCACGATCGTAATTTCCTTTCGCCAAAGAACTCCTAATGACGGTGGCATAACTTGCATTTTCGTGTCCTTTTGTGCCGTTGACTATTGGCAGTATGTTCTTCATCATACCTCCACGAACCTCTGCATTTGGCAGTCCCAAGGTATAGGTAAATGTTTCTGGGTCATAGTCCTTGATGGTGAGATATCCTGCTTGATACATAAGTGGCAACGGATTCTCCAAGGATTCTGTAGGTTGGTCAAACTCCTCTGCTTCTGCAACTGCTCCATCAAGGGCAAGTATGTCTGTATTGCAACGCTTGAACTCTTCAAGTATGAATGTTGGAGTTCCACTGGCAAACCAGTACGAATCAAGCTTTTTGTGGAAGAAAGCCCTCAGCAAGCTATAAGGATTGTAGATGTCTTCCGC
This sequence comes from Bacteroidaceae bacterium, assembly GCA_045600665.1. Classification (GTDB taxonomy): domain Bacteria; phylum Bacteroidota; class Bacteroidia; order Bacteroidales; family Bacteroidaceae; genus Minthosoma. The sequence continues at coordinate 126,969 of JAZRYI010000109.1, read as the reverse complement.
TTTCTCAACAAAATGATATCCGTCATACTTCTCCTTCAACTGTGCATACATTTCTTTCTTGCCGACACCATATTCTTCGGCCAGCATCTCAACATCAATATCGAAAATATCATGCAGCTCTGTCTCCGTTATTCCGCATATCGAGGCGAACTTTTTATCCATCGTGATGTTGGACAAGTTATTGATGGTTGAGAAGATACTCATCTGAGAGAATTTGGTGATGCCGGTGATGAACACAAAGCGTTCGTCTGCATCACATTCCTTGAGCGTCTGATAGAACTCCTGAAGGATCTTTCTTACTTGCGCCTTGTGTATTTCATCATGCATGTAGGTAAGCATTGGTGCATCATATTCGTCGATGATCACAACGGCGGGCATTCCTGTCTGCTGATGGGCACGCTTGATGAGTCCAGCAAATCTCTTGCCAGGAGTCTTATCTTCCTTCCTTGGGTCACCATAGACATCTTCGTAGTAACGTAATTGAGACTCTAAACCCGATGTCATTAACTCTATCGGCATATCCTTCAGTGCACTAATGCTAAAGTGTAACACTGGATACTGTTTCCACTCTCGTTCCAGTTCCATTATCTTAAGTCCTTCGAACAACTCCTTCTTACCTTCGAAGTAAGCCTTAAGAGTTGAACACAACAGCGACTTTCCAAATCGCCTTGGACGACTCAGGAAAACGAACTTTGTCTGTGCCATCTCATATACGAGATCTGTCTTATCGGCATAGACACAACCTCTGCCTCGCAAATCTGGGAAGTCTGCTATACCACAAGGGTATTCGGCAGCACGCCTGAATTTCTTTTCTTGCATAGTCTTATCTATATACAAAGCTCTTCACTACGAAGATTTTGAAAGTTCTGTATTCCTATAGTGTATTTTATCTTTGCCATATTTCAGTATCCTTTTCTGTGCAATCATCCTATCTTCCACTCATCTATCTTCCTGGATTCACTGCCGAAAGTGGCACCGATCTTGATGATTTTCCGCTCGTCCATTGCAAAAGGTGAAGCATATTGCTTATCCTCTATCTGCTTCAAAGCCTCATCTGCTGTGCCGTCAAGTTTCAGCTCTATGATATAGATGTAATCACTCGTCTGCATGACAACATCCATTCTGCCATTGCTGGTGTGACGTTCCGTTTGTACATAGAAGCCGAACATCTTGAACACGATAGCCATCACATTCTGGAAGTAGAGTTCTATGTCTCCTGCTATCTGATAGTCGCCATCAGCAAGGAATGCGTTCAGGCATTGCATGAACTGTTCGACTTTGCCACTTTCTATATCCTTTATAAATTCACCAATATAGAATGGGGTCTTAATACTACGTTCTTCGTCATAGATATAACTATTCGCCAGATAGCGATAGAAGCCAATGCAGACCTCTTCGTTTGGAAAATCCAGAGTGTATTCTTGAAATCTGTCATCGTAGTCTGTGAGAGTAAGATAACCACTCTGATACAACAGAGGCAGAGGGGTGTGTTCAAGGGAATTCACCTCTCCAAGGAGATCAGCTGTGACTGCATCCCTTGTGATATTGTCCAAACGGTAATGGCAGTTTCGCAGCACCTTCAGCAAGAAAGTTGGGGTACCTGTTTGGAACCAGTAATCCTTGAATTTCTTCTCATACAAAGCGTTAAGTATGCTGAAAGGATTGTATATGCCTGCAGTGCTGTTGACCTCAGCAAAGTGATATCCATCATACTGTTTCTTGAGCTTTGCATAGCACTCATCCTTTGTCATGTCGTTGGCAACAGCAAGTTCTTCTATCTCCGCATCAAGATTATCATGAAGTTCTCGCTCTGTTATTCCACAGATGTCATGGAACATTACATTCTGCGTAATATCGTTGATGTTATTCAGGTCACTGAATATACTTACTTTCGAGAACTTTGTCACACCTGTAAGTAATGCGAACTTGATATGCTCGTCACAACTTTTCATCACACCATAGAATGCCTTGAGCATACTGCGGTACTCTGCCTGGAGCTCTTTATTCTCTATTGCCTGCAACATTGGCTTATCATACTCATCCACAAGAATCGCCACGGTTCTGCCAGTTTTCTCATGAGCGGATTTTATCAGAGTCTCAAAACGTCCAGATAGGGTTAGTTGAATTTTATCAACTTCATAGCGTTTCTCGTATGGTTCCATCTGTCGAACGAGTATCTGTTCCAGCGACTCACGACTCTTATACTCTTCTGCATTCAAATCCAGTTTCAGCACAGGACGTGCCTCCCAATCCATCTCGTCAGTGCCAATGGCAAGGCCCTGGAACAGTTCGCGCTTACCCTCGAAGTATGCCTGCAGTGTAGATAAAAGCAAGGACTTACCAAAGCGACGGGGGCGTGAAAGGAAATAATAACACCCTTCCTCTACCAGTTTCTTAACTTTTTGTGTCTTGTCTATATACAAAAAGCCTTCATTGCGAAGTCTCTCAAAATTCTGTATTCCTATAGGATATTTAATCTTTACCATATTTCAGTATCCTTTTCTGTGCATGAATATTATTTTTATTCATGTAACAGCAATAATCTCTTCTCCTTTCATGTTCAATAATCCCCAGTACAAGATAAACTCACAGTTTACTTTGCTGTAGAAACACAAAAACAAAACAATACGTGCTGCCGTCGTTGATAACAAGTATCTTGCTTTTACATCAATTCACATCCAGGCTTGCTAACAATGAGAGACGTAAGACATTTGTCAAGATACGCCTCCATGTTGTAGGTAGGAACGATTACGGTGAGTTTTTTTGCATTAATCTATGCTATTGATATCCTTCTTCTTAACCATGAAGGAAGATGTTTATTAGAATAAAAAATTAGAAGAACATAACATTTCCAAATTCTATGAAGTTTTGGCCTTTTCAGAAGGTATTTGAAAATTGAAAAATCATGAGCTTTATATACATCTGTTTCGGTTTCATCTGTCTGTTTCAACCTCAAGTATGCGTCTCTTGAAACAAATTGTAGAAATTTTAAGAAATCATGAAAACTGATGGTGCTGAATAGATGATAATGTTTATTGATAATATAGTTCACAGACTCTGGCCAACCGCCATATTTATTTGTTAGTCTTCGTTTATCTGATCGGTCTATTCTGTAAACGGTTAGAACGTCATCAGCAAAGCCAAACTTTCCTTCTTGAGCAAGTCTGATACACATTTCATATTCTTGCCAATAGCGAAGTCGTTCATCAAATTGTCCTATTGTTATCAGTTTATCCTTTCTAACCAAAATCAAAGAAGTAGTAGTACAAACCTTATTTAAAATCTGTCTGCTCATATCCTTTTGAAAGAACCTTCCAAAATCATCTTCGTAGAGTTTTATGCTTCCGTCTGGCTTAACATCTTCTATACGTCTTCCACAACTACACAGAACATAATGGTTCTTCTCCATCATTTCTATTTGCTTTTCAATTTTTTTGGGCATCCAGTAATCATCGTCATCAAGAAATGCTACATATTCACCCTTTGATGCTTTAATCCCTAAATTTCGTGCGTAGTTTCCTCCGATACTCTCCTCAGGAGATATCCTTATATAAATAATATCATTTCGATTCTTGCAATAGTTTTCAGTTCCATCATCAGATGCGTCGTCAACAACCAAGCACTCTATATCCTTGTAAGTTTGTTGAATAACACTGTCTATCGCCCTTGGCAAAAGGGGTAAACGATTATGAGTTGTTAATATAACAGATACCATCTTTCAGTCACTTAATTTACAAAGGTAATATCTAATTATAAAATCCGTCATTTCTCATTCTTTAGTAATTCGTAAATGTTATAATTAGCAAACACTGCTCTGATTTGTGGATCATTCCTATTGCCATACAGATTTTGCATATGCAAACCAGTAAATAGAACATTTTGATTTTCCGTATAATCCTCGCCTTCTTTTGTATGAGTATATACTTTTGAAACAGTATATCCATTCAAAAGTGCCATTGCATAAAACCAGATATCATCTCCATATTTAGCCATGGACATAAATTTCTCTGTATTTAAAACATCTTTATGAAAACAATGTGGTGGGTATAAAACACCTCCAACACCTGTAGGGAAATTAAGGCTTGATGAAGAAACCTTATCAACAATTGGCCATGTTGCATATTTTGATACTCTTCCTGTATCATCATGACAAATCCTCCTTACTCGATTTGCATACACGTGATGACTATCATGTTTATATGCATTTACAAGTTTTTCTACCATATCAGGATCATACATCACATCATCATCTATTGTTATGATAATACTGTCAGGATAAAGACGTAATGTAGGAATCAATTTCTTATACGAAAGAATATCCTCACAATAATTTATCTCCAAACCTCGTTTCGTTTGAAGTTGTAAGTATATCGGAATATCAATAGACTTCATACCTTCATCTAACCAAAGTATTATTCTATTTGGTTTCAAGGTTCCCTGCATAATAGACTCTATTGCAGCATAAACTTCATATAAACGCTCACCATAGGTCGTAAGAGAAACAATGATAGGATAATCAAATATTTGTTCAGAAGAAACTCCAGTTTCTTTACATCCTATAGTCATCTTTGATAGTTCCAAATATCTTTGTTTGAATAACAAATAGTCATTGGAATTTTCATTTGTTTCTCTAACAATTCTCTGAAGAAAATCTTGTATTTTTTTTTTGACTTTGAACATATAACAAACTTTCAAAATCGGATTGATTAAGAGTTTTTAAACAATCTTTGAATCCTACTGAATATTTTTTTATTAGGCAATACGTTTTTATTGAAAACCGCAAATATATGAATGGATGGAGCCTTTTGAACTCTGGCAATACATTAACAACATTATCATACGTTTTGCTGTATTCCTCTTGTAATTCTTTTGATATTTTATTGTCCATTTTATAAACATATGATTTGAATTGCTTTAACAGTTCTAAAATCTCATAGTATAAAAGTTCACGGTTAGTACTTTTACTACTTTTATAATAGTTTATAATGTTGTTTGTAGCAACAAGATATGAAATAACCCATTTTTCGGAAATTCGTCCAGAAACAATAGAACCCTCTCTGCTAATATAATTATAAAGGCATATTGGTATTGTTTCTATCGTCTGAATATGATAGAACAATCGACTAAGAAAATCTTGATCTTCACAATATTTGAGACCTACAGTGAATAGTATTCTGTTTTTTACGATAATAGATCTTTTATAAATATATGACCATGATGGGTGTTGATATGTTCCACTCTTAATAAATTCATTCGGAGATTCAAATATTTTTTTGGGGGGACATTTTTTATAATATAGGCTACGATTATTTCGCAACCTTCTATGTCCATACATATAAATATCGGAATCTCCCTTCTCTATAAAAGAATGGATTGTGGAAAGAGCTCTTTCATTCAACGAATCATCTCCATCTACAAAAACGATCCATTCACCATGTGACATTTCAATTCCAGCATTTCGAGCAGAACTTAAACCGCCATTTTTTTTGTGTACAACTAAGAAGCGCTTGTCTATACTTGCATACTTATTACATATATCCAAGGAATTATCTAAACTCCCATCATCTACAAGTATGTATTCAGTATTCTGGAAATCTTGGTGTAGTAAACTATCCAAGCAGTTTTGTAAACAATCCGCTAAATTGTATATTGGAACTATTACAGAAATTTCAATCATGCGTAAATATCAATTTACAAAATCAGCGTAAGCAAAGTCTCCTAATTAACATCGTATTATTCGGGAATGTATCTATGTTTAGTGATGGAGCAGACACTGTAATTTTCTTTTTGCAAAAAGATAGGCTTTCATCATGCAAACAAATATGTTGAATGTTGTTGGACAAGAAGTGTACATTTTAACTAACGGGTAGGTATGTAGCATATTGGAAGGTTCACCTATTACAACATCTGACAATTTGTCAAAAAACTTGTCTGGTTCGTCAATAATACGACGTATAGAAATATTGACATAACCAGATTCTTTTATAGGGTCAAGAATCCATGGACTTGACAATAAAGTAGTATTATGTCCTGGAAAATAATGGACAATGCTTGCTTGCGCTACTTTATTTCTTATTCCTTCAAACGGAACCTGGCAGTTTAATCTCCAATCTAATGGAGATATAATGTCATTCATTTCATGATTTGACAAGAGCAAAGGCAACTGGTCGATTTTAACACCATACTTTAACTGATTTTGATAGTTTTCATTCCATCGTTTATATAGTTCATGCGCCTTTGGAATATCTCTGACAAACATCACTCCACTATTGAAATGCAAATAGCCTTCTATGTTAATGTTTCTTTGTCTTGCTCTACTCCAAATCCATCGCTGTGATTTGTATTTACATTTACTAAAGTTGGGTAGAGGATACTCCAGATGGCTGTCGTGTACTGCACCTATCTCAATGGGTAAATCATCAATAAAATCCAATGAAGTGCAAATGACCGTATCGGTATCTACATAGAGGTAATCACCTTGCGTAAGTCTTCTGAGATTTGTCTTCAGATAGCGACTGCGCTCCAATTTCTCCCAGTCTTTTGGAGTGTCAATCTGTATTAAATGAATATCATAGTCAAAGATTCCTCGTCTATTGCCTATTAGTGTATCGAAAGTGCCATTGTCGCAAACCACCTCTACCTCAGCTTTGGGATTATGCTTTCTCAAAGAGCAAAGACTTATTAATAACTGTTCGTAATAATAGTCTGTGGCATCGCTTACCAAACAATAAACAATTTTTGTCTTCATTATATGCTGACGTACGTTTTATATGCTTAATTTCTCAAAAGCCTTGCAGATGTCGAATCAGTGAATGTTTTACCCTATAATAGCCAGTCCACAAACAAGGGATAGCACTATTGTATATTTTATTAATGAGATTCCACTTCGGGGAACATTTAGCGTTTTTTTTCTTTCTTAAAGGATAATAGTAAACGCTGGGTGAATCAGAAACAACAAGTCCTTCTATTGCTTTAAGATATTTATATGATGGAGCTCTGGCGAAATCGGAATATACTGATACTGTAGCATAAAACATTGACTTAAAGTCGAAACGCTCTGGATTCATGCAAGACAAGAATTGCACAAAATCCATACAAATCTTGTTGTTTACTTCACTACTTTTTCTTTTAAAATCAGTGTCACCGACTTCATCTTCAAAAACAGGGACAACCCTTCCATTTTCAATGGTATATGAAGATGTCCTTTTTTGCGTTGTTATTGAAAAATATTGCTCGAATATTTCTGCTGGTAAGAAATAGTTATTATAAAGATTCCTTTTAAATCTTTCACCAAAGAGTAGAGCATCATAATCACCTTCTATCGCACGATGGGGCATTACTTCTATATAATAAGCAAAGACTGGTAATGCTCCATACCTCTGTAAAATATTGTTTATAGCTACATGGCATTTCCTGGTTCCTCTTAAATCTATAATTGCGGAACCTTTTCTCGTTAATCCCTGCTCTTGAAAGTATCTATAACACAAATCACTTTGGTTTCGAACGTATTCTGAACAATCATCGTGCTCAAATCCAGGAGCATAAAGGGATTCACGGGAAACATACAGATAGTTCAATTCTATATTATGTAAATCACCATATGTTTTAACTATCTCCTGTGCAATTCGATATAGCAAGTAACCATCACGTGCAAGGAAATACAGATGTTGCAGCCCTCTTTTCTTCGCATCAAAAAGCAAGTAATAGACATAGGACACATACATCGGGGCAATCAGGTCGGCAGCAAATAGCACTGCTACATTGTTCTCATATTTATGGGCGATTGCTTTGGATATGCTTGCCATATAAGCTGTTGAGTACGAACGACATGCATAATCCTTGTCTTTTAGCTTAGACTCATAATACGTAAAACGATGCTGTATGTGTTTTGCTTTTATTCCGTATCTTTTAGGTATCTTTACATCGCTATTTTTATTGTCACCATAGTGGATCCATTTTGAATACTGAGCATTACAGTCATTCTTTACGAACTCAAACAAATGCCCTGTTGCCTTTGTCTTTTTCTTTTCAGAACTGATATATACCTTATCGTTTTTTTCATAGAATCCATGTTCTTTCAACACGGATATGATGAAGTCCTCTGGCAGATACATATCGGATATAAAAACAATCTGATTTCCTGCATTTCTTTGCTTTCGAATCTGCTCTCGTATAGAAAAGACAGGGCTTAAAAGTTCTCGTTCTATTTTAAGTTCTGTGGCTAAGATAGTTTCTTTGCTTACATCTGTCCAGACTGAGAAATCACAATAGTTATATATCTCTTGAATGGTAACATCTTCGTGTCCTTCTGGCAATGCTTTTCTTGCACGTAATTCTCCATCTGCTCTTTCTTTCGCAAAATCAACTTTGCATGTAGCGTCAGAACTGCCTAGTATCCGTTGTGATAATATATCAAAGACATTGAGCGGGTCTCCACAAGCTCTAAGCAAACAGGTGTCAAATATGTCGTAAGAGTATAGCATTATAACACTACAAGAATATGAAGGTATAGTTATCGTTGGGAAACTAAACTAAAGGCACCTTCGTATCCCAAAGTCAAAGGACGACCTTTAATCTTATTTGAATATTGTACATGAAGAATAGCACAGTCCTTGGCATGGAAATAATCGTAATATGCAGGCCTGTGCAAGCAGATGTCTATCAAATAGTCTCCCTGAGATAAATAATCTGGCAAACAGATGCGTCGTGCGTAGGAAAAATCGCCATCCAGATGATCCAATTCTCCTGTACATCGGCCTTCTAAAAAGGACATAATAGGAACACCCGCCAAGGTCTTAAAAATAATCTTAACAGAGGCGTCAATGGGAACTGATGTAAAACCATCGATACGTATATCTAAAGTACCCTGGTTGCTGAAGATTGTGCTCTCTGTTTGTTCTGTTCCATTGAAATATATGCGAAGGTTATCAATATAATTCATTTTTTGACCAACACTATCTGCAATTTTTTTAGATTCAATAGTACGGCATTGATTTGTATAAATCTCGACAGCCTCGTTAGCTGTGCCGTTGAATACTTGCATGCCATTCTGCAAAATGATGCCTCTTGTACAAAGGCTTCTCACAGCTCCCATATTATGACTTACAAACAGAACCGTACGCCCTTCTCCTTTACTTACATCCTGCATCTTGCCGATGGCTTTCTTCTGGAACTCGGCATCGCCGACAGCAAGAACTTCGTCAACTACGAGGATTTCGGGCTCAAGATGGGCGGCGATGGCAAAGCCAAGACGCACCATCATACCTGAGGAATAACGCTTGACTGGAGTGTCAACGTACATGGCAACACCAGCGAAGTCAACAATCTCATCAAGCTTACAGGTTATCTCATGTTTGGTCATGCCCATGATGGCACCGTTCATGTAAATGTTCTCACGACCAGTCATCTCGGGATGGAAACCTGTACCGACTTCGAGAAGGGAAGCGATGCGACCTTTATATGTAATGCTGCCTGTAGTTGGAGCGGTGATATGGGAAAGGAGCTTCAGCAGTGTGCTCTTCCCCGCTCCATTCTTGCCAATGATGCCGACTACCTCACCTTGTTCAACGGAAAAGGAGATGTCCTTTAATGCCCACACGTAATCTGACTCTCCTTTTTTTGTTCTGTCATTTGTCTGTCCTATCTTCAAATATGGGTCTTCGCGATGCAATACATTCATCTGCCACCAGCGATTTAGGTCGTGGCTGAGTGTGCCAGTGCCCACACGACCGAGACGGTACATCTTGCCGACGGAATCAAACTCTATCGCTGTGCTCATGAGACTTTATAATGAAAATCAAAAAACGGAAAACAAAAATTCCAAGAATGGGTATTACAGGAAATAGTGAGATGAGTGTGACCGAAATTGTCACAATTGTCTTTCAAATGAAAGAGACCTATAAGGTATCGTTTACGATTAAAACTTCATCAATATTACGCGTTTCGTTTGAGAAGTTCATGCCGATCCGGATGATTTGCTGACCATTCATTTCGAATGGCAAAGTGTAGTCCTTGTCTTGAATTTGAGTCAAAGCTTCTTGGGCTGTTCCATTGAGTTTGAACTCCAATACATAGCAATAATCTTTTGTCTGGATTACCATGTCAATACACCCTTCACTGGTGTGATACTCTGCATTCGCATAGAATCCCATGAGTCGTGAGATGATGAACAGCACATTCTGATAGTGGTTCTCAAGGTCCTTAACAAGTTCGTATGGTGTGTCCGCAAAAAACGACTTGAGGCGCTTTATGAACTGTTTCGTACGACCAGCACGAACATCCTTAACAAACTGCGTTATCTCAAAAGCAGAGCCAGACTTAGGAATGTTTGTATAATAAGGAATGAGGAACTTCATAAAGCCTTCCTCTACCTCTTTGTTTGGAAAACCGAGCTTATACAACCCGAACTCTCGGTCATAGCCCTTAATGGTCAGATAACCACTCTGATAAATGACAGGTATAGGGTCGGAGCTTCTATCATCGATTGAGTTCAGCACATCTGCATCTGTCTCTATCTCTGACATCTCTTCAAGATTATAATCGTGCAACTGAAGGAGGGTGATGAGATAGGTTGGTGTGCCAGTCTCGAACCAATAACTACCAAATTCGGATGTCTTAAGAGTTTTCAACAAACTGAAAGGATTATACAAACCTGGTACATTGGGATGGAAGTGATAGCCATCATAACGCTCCTTGAGTACAGCATAGCACTCGTCCTCTTCCATACCATTGGCAGAAGCGAGTTCTTGAATTCCCTCATGAAAATATTTGTGCAACTCTTCTTCACTTATGCCACAGATGTTGTAGTAGCGAGCATCCATAGAAAGGTCGGTCAGATGATTCAAGTCGGAAAACACGCTCACCTTACCGAACTTCGTAACACCCGTCAAGAAAGCGAACTGTATGCATCCATCCATAGTCTTCAATGCTCCGTAGAAAGCCTTGAGTGTATTTCGGTATTCGTCCTGAAGGTCGGAATTTCCTATTGATTGCAACATTGGTTTGTCATATTCATCAATAAGGACGACCACACGATTGCCAGTCAGCTCGTAAGCTTTGCGAATTATATTGCAGAAGCGAATACCAAAATACTCACTGTTTGGAACGACACCGTATTTTAACTCTTCATTTTTAAGGAAGTCATCCAAAATTCCATACAAACTTTCCTTTGTATCATACTTTTGTGTATTCAAGTCAAGGTGCATAACTGGGTGTTTCTCCCAACTAACATCATCTGTATCTATGGCAAGTCCATCGAACAATTCACGCTTCCCTTCAAAGTAGGCATGAAGAGTGGAGAGCAAGAGCGACTTCCCAAATCTACGTGGACGACTCAGGAAATAATACTTACCTCTCTCTATAAGGTCACGAATGATGGCTGTCTTATCCACATAGAGATAACCATCTTTACGCAATCCCTCGAAGTCCTGTATTCCTATTGGATATTTTATCTTCTTTATCATTATCTGCAATTCCTGTAAAACTATTTGCAAGCACGGTATTTTTTGATTTCGATGCTTAGTGGTCAAGAATCACCCAACCTTCCACTCACTCATCTTTCGTTGCTCGCTGCTGAAATTTGCACCTATCTTGATGATTGTGCGTCCGTCCATTGCAAACGGTGAGGCGTATTGCTTTTCCTCTATCTGATAGTCTCCATCGGAAAGGAAAGCGTTCAGACGTTCAAGCCATTCATTGGTTCTGCCTTCACGAATATCCTTCACAAATTCCTGTACATTGAATGGGGACTTACTATTATCTGTGCTCTTATATGTTTCAAGAAGATGCTTTGCGAAGCCAAACTCTACCTCATAGTTCGGGAATCCCATGCTATACGAGTCAAACTCTTCGTCATAACTCTTTATTGTCAGGTATCCGCTCTGGAAAAGCACTGGCAATGGGTTCTTGCTTATTGAGTCCAATTCGCCCAACAAATCAGCAGTCACATTAGGCCTCTTTGCCAAATCATCCAATGGATAATTTGTTTTCTTCAAAGTGTTGACAAGGAAGGTCGGTGTGCCTGTAGCAAACCAATAATCCCTGAACGACTTGTTTTTGAGCGTATTGACCAAACTAAAAGGATTATACATTCCTGGCAATGTCAAATCGGAAGAGAAATGATAGCCATCATACCAATGACGCAGTTTGTCATAACATTCCTCACATGTTAACTTATTCTTTTTGGCAAGTTCTGCTATCTCCTCCTGCAGGTTTTCTCGCATTTCCCCCTCTGTGATGCCACATAGTGTAGCATAGTCATCGCTGAACGATATATCCTCGATGTTATTCAAATCACTGAACACACTCACCTTTGAGAACTTTGTCACACCTGTCAACAATGCAAACTTGATATGTTCGTCCGAACTTTTCATCACGCCATAGAACGCCTTGAGCATACTGCGATATTCTGCCTGAAGTTCTTGGTTCTCGATTGCCTGCAGCATTGGCTTGTCATACTCATCAACAAGAATCGTCACCGTTCTGTCCGTCTTCTGGTGAGCACAGCGGATTACAGATTCAAATCGTCTTGACAAAGACCGCTCTTCAGTGTCAGAGCCGTAAGTCCTCTCCCAACGGGAAAGATGATCGCGCAAAATGGACTCCAGCGCCTCTACAGAATCATATTTCTCTGCATTCAAATCCAGTTTCAACACAGGACGTGCCTCCCAATCCATATCATCAGAGTCAATGGCAAGTCCCTTGAACAGTTCACGCTTACCCTCGAAATATGCTTGTATGGTTGACAGAAGCAAAGACTTACCAAAGCGACGTGGACGAGAAAGGAAATAATACCTACCCTCAGTCACCAGATTCTTAACTAATGCAGTTTTGTCAATATACAAATAGCCTTCACTTCGTAGGCTCTCAAAATTCTGTATTCCTATAGGATATTTAATCTTTGTCATTTGTCTGTCCTATCTTCAAATATGGGTCTTCGCGATGCAGCACATTCATCTGCCACCAGCGATTTAGGTCGTGGCTGAGTGTGCCGGTACCGACTCTGCCGAGGCGGTAGAGCTTACCTACGGAATCAAATGTAATTGCAGAACTCATTTTGTCACACAAAGGTTAGACGGTGTCCATAAATGTCTTTTCTGTGCGAGAGAATACAATAACACCTAAAATGAGGGTGATAAGCATAAAGAGGAAACTGTATGCTAAGCCTGACCAGTCGAGGTTGCCACAACCAAGGCATGAGTATTTGAATGCTTCGAAAATTGGGGTGAGTGGGTTGAGGGCTATTATGTCACGATATTTCTCGGGAGCTGCACTGAGTGGATAGATGACAGGAGTGGCGTACATGAAGAGCTGGATTCCAAACTGGATGAGAAACTTCAAGTCACGATACTTTGTGGTCATACTGCTGACGATGAGTCCCCAGGACATGCCATGAAACGCCAACAAGATAATAAAAAAAGGAAAAAGGAAAATAGAAAAATTGATGCAGAGTGTACCTGATGGAAGGATTATAAAATAATATATGTATATACAAACGAACAAGATTAACTGAATGAGCATCTTGATGAGATTACTGGTGATGCCGCTAAGTGGTACCACGAGGCGTGGAAAATACACCTTACCAAAAACACCTGCATTAGCACCGAACACATCTGACGACACAGCAAAACAAGAGTTGAAGTACCCCCAAAGTACAATACCTGCCATATAGAATAGCGGCTGCGGTGCTCCATCGTTACTGATGCCTGCCAAACCACCGAACACAAACATGTACATGATTGTGGTAAGCAGTGGCTGGATAATGTACCAAAGAGGACCGAGTATGGTTTGTTTGTACTGTGTGATTATGTCACGCTTGATGTACATGACATAGAGATCACGATAGCGCCACAGACCTTTAATGTCTATATCCAATAGACTTCGATGGGGCGTTATCTTGGTTTCTTGCATTTCAACATTATTGTATCATTTTCATTTTCTAATACCAGATTGTGTAGAATTGGAACTGCATTCTTATCTACATCTTTGTTTATCGTGATTATAAAACATTTTGGATAAAAACAAGACGTAACATGTCACGACAAGTTTTCCCTCAGCAGGTGATAAAATGCTGAGGTTGCGAAAGTTACAGAAAATGGATAATCAGACTTGGGAAATATGCCAAGTCTGATTGGATGTCTTGAAAAGATTAGTTCTCGTGAGTATAGCCACCGTAGTATGATGAACCATAGTATCCGTAGCGTGAACCGTAGCGGTGGTAGCCGTAGTAGCTGAAAGCATCGGTTGTGCCATTGAGGATGATGGACATCTTTGGGAGACGTTTGTCGTCGTAGTACTTCTGGATATCAGGGAGGAGAGAACGATCGAGGAGTTCGGCACGAATGAGGAAGAGTGTCATGTCTGCCAGGCGTCCCACGATAGATGCATCGGCTACAATCTCAACTGGAGGACAGTCGAGGAAGATGTAGTCGTACTGTTCCTTGAGAGCGTTGACGAGGTCTGTGAGACGATCGTCGAAGAGGAGCTCGGTTGGGTTTGGTGGAATGGTGCCAACCGGGATGATGTCAAGATTCTCGTGAGTCTGACCTTTGACGATGATGTCGTTTATGTTGTTTGTGACGCCAGATAGGAAGTCGGAAACACCAATCTTTGGCTTACCTACCATAGCAGAGAGGGATGCCTTGCGAAGGTCGAGGTCAACGGCAATGGCATGCTTCTTCTTGATGGCGAAGGAAGTGATGAGGTTGGATGCAACGAACGTTTTGCCTGAGTTTGGATTGAAAGAGGTGAGCATAACTACTCGTCCCTTGTCGCTCTTTGCCGTCATGAACTCGATGTTGGTACGAATGACACGGAAGGCTTCGTTGATGACATTGCGGGAACGCTCCTTGACAAGGATATGGAGGGTTTTATCTTCCTTGGCTTTAGATTTCTTGAAGATGTTAATCTTAGCCCAGAACTTCTGCCATGGTTCGATGGTTTTTTCTTTCCATGTGCGGCGATGGTGATAGAATGGGATTTCACCAATGAATGGTATGGTGAGTTCGTTGAGGTCGCGACGACCACGAACTTTGTTGTTGATGGTTTCAAGAAGGAAAATTATGATGCCAGGAAGGACAAGACCTGCTAGGATTCCAATCCACCATACTGTTTCTTCGTCTGGGAAAGTTGGCTTGTTGGAACCGGAAGCCGGTGTGATGATACGTGAGTTGTAGGCTGTAAATGCCTGAGAGAGTTCGTTCTCCTCACGCTTCTGGAGGAGGTAGAGGTAGAGGCTCTCCTTGACCTTCTGTTGACGCTCCACTGAGAGGAGGTACTTTGACTGGCTTGGCGAGCTTGCAATCTTGCTGTTTGCCTGTCCCTGAATGCTTTGAGCTGAACGAAGATGAGTGTTGAGCTGAGCGATGTGATTATCGACTGATGCAATGAGAGCACCACGAAGCTGCTCGAGCTGAACATCGTAGTCCTGAACGATTGGGTTCTGGAGGGAGCTGGCATTGAGGAGGTTGTTGCGAGTGCGGAGCAATTCGTTGTAAGCAGAGATTTGAGTACTAATACCAGCATCTGTGCCTTGATTGGCAGGAATGAGCTGATATTTGTTGGCATCGTTGGTGAGATAGTTGCGCACATAGCGAGCCATGTAGAGCTGATTGTTGAGTTCTGTAGATTGGGCAGAAGCGGATGATGCCTGACCAACGTAGATGCTTGCAACATCGTTGCTATTGGCTGGGATGAGGTTGGCTGACTTGAATGATGAGATGTCATTCTCAACACTTCCAAGCTCTTCCTCGATAACCTTGAGACGGTCGGCAATGAACTCAGATGTGCTGACAGACACACGGTTGCGATCCTTCACCCAGTTCTCGTTGTAAACTGCAATGATTTCGGAGAGGATGTCTTCTGCGCGCTGTGGGTTCTCGTCTTCATACTTGAGGTTGATGATGGTTGACATCTCGCTGACAGCAGAAACCTTGAGGTTCTTCATCACTGTGTTGACAGCATACTGCACAGGTACTCTCACAACACGAAGAGTTACATTCTGCTTGAATCCTGTACCAGCTTTCTTCACTTCAACCTTGCCAATAGGAGTGTTGATGGTCTGTCCGACTTTTGCGGATAAGCCCTTGGAAGATATAGGCTGTCCATTGCGAGAGAATTCTCGAATGGCGAAGGTGTCATTATCTTTCAAATCCACCCAAAACTCTGCGTACTCATTATCATTGAGCTCAAGAGGGAGAACTTGAATGCTAAGATTGCTGCCATAGATAACAGCCTCGTGGAAGCGACCTTGAATCATGTAGTTAACATCAAGATGAAGCTGCTTAACTACAGAGGCTGCTATGTTTGGAGACTGGAGAGTGAAGAGCTCATTGTTGACATCCACATTGGTATTGAGGAAGTTCATATTAGCTGTGGTAGCGCTTCCTTTTGCCTCATTCTTTATGAGAATGGATGCCTGACGAGTGTAGGTGGAAGGCGTAAAAAGAAGGAACGCCTTGCACGCAACTATGGCAATGACAATGCAGATGACGAACCAATACCACTTGGAAAGGAAGACCATGAGCATATCAAGAATCTTGAGGTATGCTGCATTGTTCTTCTGCATCTGGGCTGTGCCACCGATTTGCTGGTAGGTGGCTGGGGATTGAGTATTTTGTGTATCTTGAAGCATGGGAGAGTAAGTGAAAAACGAAAAGAGAAAAGGGAAAAGTAAAAAATGAAAAAATTATACCTCGGGAACTGGAACTATAACGCTAGAACCAGTTGAGGACACCTACGAGGAATGAGGCGAGGGACATCCAGAAAGCAGGGGTGGCAGTGGAGTTGCCATTGATTGTAGAGTTGCGCTTCTGTTTGTCGTTCTGCTCGACGTAGATGACATCGTTCTGCTGGAGGTAATAGACTGGGGATGCGTAGAGATCTTCTGCAGAACAGAGGTTGACTTCGTACACTGTTTTCTTGCCATAGTTCTCGCGGATGACTTTGACGTTCTGACGCATGCCTGTGATGGCAAGGTCACCTGAGGCGCCGATGGCATCGAGGATGGTGAATTTGTCGCGGTCAATCTGGACTCTGCCTTTACCAACATCGCCAAGGACGATGACGTAGAGATTGGAATAATCGACAGTGACGATTGGGTCCTTGACGAGCTGTTTCTCCATAATCATATCGCGAATGGTTTCCTGAAGTTCCTGGCGATTGAGACCTGCTACGTGAATCTTGCCAAGGATAGGGAAACGAATGCAGCCTTCGGAGTCGATGGTATAACGGCTGCCGTATTGACCATTGGAACCGCCATTACCTGATGAATTTGCATACAAGGAGAACATATCAGATAGCTCTTTTTCACGAGTGCTGACGAGGATACGGATTTCATCGTCTGCCTTGAACTTGATCTCTACTGGATTCTGAACTTGGATGGAAGAACCAGGATTGAAGTCCTGAAAATAGGCTATGTCTTTGGGAGTGGTGCAGGACGTGAAGACTGCAATGATGGTCGAGAGGACCAAGAAGAGGTGTAAGAATTTTATCTTCATGCTTTTTTGCTTATAGGCGAATTATAGGGTTGTTTGTTTTGTTTATTTGATGAAATGACGAACATTCGAGGATGGGACATAAGAGGAAAGTGCGGAGCAATGCTCTATGTGTGCCTTGGATGCTCTGTTTTGAAGTGCAAAGTTAGGGAAAACTTCGTACAATAACAAAAAAAACAGAAACAAAACGAGGACAAAAACGAAAACCAAAACGAAAAAGACAGTAACTGCCATCATTTTCGTTTTGGTTTTCGTTTTAGCTATAGTTTTAGTTTTCGTTTTAATCCTCGTTTTCGTTTTAAAAGTCGTTTAGATTAATTGCCGTCGGGTTTAGCTATTTCTGAGAATGGGGCATCATTCCAATGGAATGAGCGCCAGTCGTCGGGCTGGGATGGTGAGTATGGAGCATAGTCGGGACGGAGGTGCTGAAGGACTGGGAGGTTTAACTGCTTCATACCTTCGATGATCATTTTGGAAATCTGATAAGCTCCGTATGGATTGAAGTGAGTGTTATCCTCGAATGCCTTGGCTTGACCTGGGTAGGAGCCTGCTGGGTAGTGGACCAGAGCACGCTTGGAGTCTTCGACACCGAGCGTCTCGAAGAAGGTGCGGGTCATGTCGTGAAGCTCAATAAGCTGTACACCGAGGTCTTTGGCTACCCAGCGCATAGCGTCAGGATAGTTGGCGTGAGTCTCGTTGATCTTACCTGCAGAATCGAAGCTACGACGCTGGGTTGGGGTGACGAAGATTGGGGTGACGGATTTGGCACGGGCTTCGTCAACGAACTGCTTGAGAGCGTATGCATAATTGTAGAAGGCGCCGGAACCGGGACGTTTCTCTTTTTGGTCGTTGTGACCAAACTCCATGAAGATGTAATCGCCTGGCTTCATCTGTGAAACTATCTTCTTTAGACGACCTGCTGCGATGAAAGAGGTGGCAGTTTCACCACTCTCGGCATAGTTGGCTACGGCAACACCATCGTCGAACCAACGAGTGATCATTTGTCCCCAAGATGCCCATGGTTCGTAGTCTTGATCGACAACGGTGGAATTGCCACAGAGCCAGAGTGTTGGAACAGATGAAGAGGCAGGTTCGATGGTGATGGATGAAACGGCTGGGGAGTCGCCGTTGATTTCGAGAGTGAGCTTATCATCCCAGACGAGCTTGGACTTTTCACGGTCTTTGATTCGAACACGGTCTACGGCGTTGCCTTGGGCATCGTAGATGGTGGTGTTGCGCTTGTTGACGATGAACGAGTAGGTCTTGAATTCGCCTTTGCGAGTTGTGATGTCGTGGAGAAAGAGACGGCGAGACTCGGCACGAACGGTTGTGGAGGATGGTTTCTTTTTGCTACCGAGGGTGACGGTGACTTTGTAGTTGCCATCGGGAACGAGAACGGAGAAGTAGAATAGGCCTGGGGAGAGGTGGAAAGAGGAGGCTTGGGATTGGCGGGACTCGGAGATTAGGGATTGGAAGTCATAGCCGTAGCCTGTAGCCTGAGAAAAGGTAGTGGAAGGTGTGACTTGGATGGCAGATTTGTTGCGACCATCGAAGGAATATGTCTGTGAGAATGCTGTCGTGGACAATAGGAGCAACAGTATAAGGGAAATTGTCTTTTTCATCTCTTTAATTTTGTATTCTAATTTGTACAATAATGCCAAGTTTTAATTCTTCTCATTAAATTACTTCTTTGCAGGTGCATTCAGAGCTGGTTTCAATTCATCTGGAGAGTCATTTGTGAACATATTGACATCTCCTGCCACCTTTGTGAAGAGGTCTGCTATCCTTTCTTTCTCGATTTCCCACTCTGGGTTAAACTTATCAGACCTCATATAGGCAATGATTGACTCGCGCATCTGCTTGGCAACGATACGCTTGTCAAGATTATTCGTGATGTCCATAGAAGTCATTACAAGTTTACCCTTGCCCACTCTTGCCTCGAACAGCATACCAATCTTGCGAGACACAAACCATGTGTCAATGCTCTGCACAAGAGGTTGGAAATCATGAGGGAAGTCGGTGAACTGCATCACCTGAGCACGGTTGACAAGTTCCCACCACTGAAGGTCTGAATGGTAGTCGGTTGGGAAGAGTTCGAAGATGCTGTGCTGATTCTCGACAAAGATACCTGTGGTGTGAGGAGGACGCATCTTGAACCAAGAAGTGTTCCAGAAGACAGGAGTGAACTGCTGCACCACTTCTTTGCCGTATGACACCTTACCTGCTGCACAGATGAGAACTTTCTTTCCCTTATCCAAAGCCTTAACAGCTTCAGCGTCAAGAGTGTCTGTGATGAGGATATTATCCAGCCAAGTTGATCCTGCTCGTTTGCCACCTCTTATCTTCTTTGCCACGCCCGTTGGGAGTCTGAGACTACCATATGAAGGATACACCCAGAAATCCCAATGGTTACGAGCCTCGGTACCTGGCACAGAAACCACAAGAGTGTATTTGGTTGGCTCTGCCACAGAAGAGAGGTCAACAGAAATCTTGCCTAACTCAATGTTAGGTCCTACAGGAAGATCCTGCATTGGGAAAGTTCCCTCTGCCAGAGGCTGTTCAATATTGAGTGTGGCATACGGCTTGCGAGTGTCAACAGCCTTCACTATTTCCCAATGAGCAATGGCATTCTTGATAGTCGATGCCGAATGCTGGTTTATCTCAACATCACACTCGAACTTCTCATTGTTAGTATATGTGAACTTAGGAATACGAGCCAGCGGAACAATAGGACCACTAAACTCACGGAAAGCATCAGCATTACAATAACCTTTATCATCAAAGAACACGTCAGTCACACCCACAAGCGCTGTGCCCTGACCGCTATAGTCGTTGAGGGAAAGAAGCTGATAGCCAGCATACTTAGGAGTGCGAAGCGTTCTCTCTATCTCAGCCTTATAGCACAATGCCTGAAGCTTGCCAGAAGCGAGAAGGAAATCGTGTCCACGCTTTTCCATGCCATTGTCTTTCAGCAGGTCACGGAAGATCTCAAAGTTCTTGGCTTTGTTTACACCTGTATATTTCTTTATCTCGTCGAAGTTAGGGAAAGCGCACCACTGACCCGTCTCGTGAGAGACATAAGGCATTTCAATCTTTGTGCCTGGAGCATCCTTGCCATTGTACATAGCAATGTTGCTGCTGAAGTTCACCATTGACTCTGGAGCACGCTTTGCCCACTCGTTTAATCCTCGCGCACCAGCCTTCACAGCATACTCGCTGCCTGGTTGCCAAGCCCAGCCACCACCTACGGAGAATCCGCAGTAAAGGTGACGGTTGTCAAACTCTTTGAGCATTGCCACATGGTCAGTTGACCACTTCACCCAGTTGCCAGCTGGCTCATTGCCAAAGGCAAAGAAAGTGAATGAAGGGTGGTTGCCGTATGTGTAGAGGATGCTCATAGCTTCCTCTTTCAAATAAGTATCGATGAACTCGCCTCTACCAAGACGCACGCCGTGGTTAGGCCAGCTTGGTCCCTCTGGTTGAATGTAAAATCCAGTCATGTCGGCAGCAAGGAACGCAGCCTCTGGTGGGCAATAAGAGTGGAAACGCATGTGGTTGAGACCGTAGCTCTTGCAAGTGCGGAAGAGCTTTAGCCATGAGTCAAGATCCATAGGAGGATAGCCCGTGTTTGGGAAGTCGCAGTTCTCCACTGTGCCACGAAGCTGCACCTCACGACCATTCAGATAGAACATTCTGTCCTTGATTTCTATCTTGCGCATACCGAAGACTGTCTCACGAGTATTTACACCGTTCTTGGTCTGCACTTCTACAGTGAGACGATAGAGTTGTGGATTGAACTCATCCCAAAGCAGCATACCATCGCCCATATCGAGTTCAATATCAAGAGGTGTATCAAACTCTCCATCAATCATTTTCACAACCCGATTTGAGGCTTTTGAATCATACTCCACCACATGTTTCTTATCAGTATTGAAAGATTCTGCTCTCAACTTGACCGTAGCAGTTTCACCTTTACTGCTTAAAGTGCCAAGAACCAAATGCACTAAAGCCTTTCGGTTGTCCACGTCTGGATAAACATTGACGTACTCTATTCTGTTGAATGGTCGAAGCTCAATCTTGCCAACCATACCATTCCAACATCCCTGTGTCTGGTCAGTTACGGAGTGAGAGTCCTGCCCCACCTTCACTGTCTCAGGATCATTATCAACACATACAACCACAACATTTTCGCCTTTTTTCAGATATCTGCCAACGCTGAAATAGTGTGGAACAGACAAAGAGATTCTATTGCCAACGTATTCACCGTTCACCCAAACATTTGTTGTTATGTGAGGACGTTCAAGGTAGAGCGTAAAGTCATCCAATCGTCCCACTTCTTTGTCAAGGACAAATGTACGTTTATACCACGCCTTTCCCACATAGTGCTTGTCTGGAGTGAGGAAGAACTGCAGCTTCATGTCCTTGCCAGGGTTGCGGTATTTCTTCATGTATGGATTGAAGAAATAGCTGGAGTCGTAGAGTGAACCTACCCATTTTGTGTTGACACTGATGTCGTCGCCTTTCAAGTGCTGAGGCATGGAGGCAGGGAGGGTGATGCGGTCGTTGAATTTATAGTCGGGAGACCACCACCCTTCTGTGATGCCTTGGTCGTTGCGGTCAATCTGGAACTGCCACTCGCCAGAGAGGTCGATGGCACTCTGGGAATGAAGGAGGATGAAGGATGACTGGAATGCGAGTACGAGTAATAGCGATATAAGTCGTTTCATGGTGATGGTGGTTTTGGAGGTGCCAAGACACGAAATGTCTTGGTACGTAAATGCATTTGTTAGTTATTTGTTAGTATTGGGGACAAAGTTAATGAATAAGTTTGGAACAGACAAGAAAAAAAGCGACAAACTTTTAGTTTGCCGCTTAACTCAAAACAAATAGTGTTGTGATTGATTACTCGCCTGGGTTGATAGCACCTGCTGGACAAGCATCAGCACATGTGCCACAATCAACACATGAATCTGCATCAATTACATACTTGCCATCACCCTCGTTGATAGCACCTGATGGGCACTCGCCAACGCAAGTTCCACACATTACACAATCGTCGCTAATTACGTAAGCCATAATCTTTTCTTTTTAATTATTTAATTTAGAATTAATCTTCTGTGTCGTAAATGACTGTGCAAATGTAGGAAAAGTTTGGTATTAGTACCAAATTTTAGGTATAAAAAATGTGAATATGGGGGGAAAATGTAATTAGAAGTGAGTATTTTGGGGTGAAAATGAGGGGAGCTATGGAAGAATGATGGTTTGGAGGGAAGCCTCGAGCTGACGAATGAGGGAACGCTTGTTCTCTTCGGGAGCAAAGATGAAGCCTTCTGTGACGAGGAGGCGGGAATGAGTGGTGTCGGTCTGGACATAAGAGATGAAAGGACCGCCCATGGCATCGTGTCGCATGTCCCAGAGACCACGCACTTCGAGGACTGTATTGCCTGAATGGGTGGCAAGACGGGCAGTGACGGTGCGTTGGTCGGTTTCCATCCATTGGTCTTCGCGGTCGCCAGGTATGTTGATTTTCATGACAGAGTCGCGGGAGGCGACAAAGTCGTCGATGGTGAGATCGCGAAGGGGCAAGGTATAGAGGCAGATGTTGAGACGGAACTCTTGCTTGCTGGCTGATCCCCAGAGGAAATTGGTGCCCTTCTTAACTTGGTCGATATCCTGGGGCACATTGATGGTGCAGCCAAACATAGATTTGGCTGTGTTTTTGACGATGTTGCTATAGTGCTTGGAAAGAAGCTTACGCTCACGCTTGAATTCTTGTTCGTTGAGCAGGTCTATGGCTCTCTGAGCACCTTCGGAGGAAAGGAACTGGAGAAGTGAGGCTTCGTCGGGTGCTTCGAAGGTAGTGACAAGCTGTGGGGTGCAATATACGTCGGTTGACCAACTGACAGAGGCTTTGTCGTGCTTCTTGGAGATGTCGAGTCGGACAATGTTGGAGTATGTGCGGAAGGTGGAATTGAAGGCAGAGGGATTGATGGTGGTGACTCGGAAGGATGGCTCTATCTGAGGAAGGCCTTCGATAGGACCAGCAATGGCGTTGACAAACATGTCGCCTGCCTGTGTCTTGATCCACTCTTTGTCGGCTACGATGAGAAGTTCGTAGGGGGCACTCTGGGACTTGGCTGTGACTTTCTTCTCCCCCGCCCTCTTGTCGGAAGAGCAGGACGAGGCGAGCAATAATATGAGTATATAGTATAGAATCTGTCGTTTCATTGCTGCAGGAGTTTTATGATTTCTGTGCCGCAAAGCAAGAAGCATCCGAGACCATAATCATCAAAGTCTGGTTCGCGGTCATAAGTGGTTGGCTGCGAGTCTTTAGGCTCTTTGCCTGTGCCTTGGACATAGCCAAGGAAGCCATTAGGGTGAAGGCAGTCGCTGACCATGGTTTGCCAAGTGGAGAGAATGACTGGGAGATATTTCTTGGATGGGAGATGTCCTTGGCGCACACCCCATGCCATGCCGTAGATGAAGAGGGCTGTGCCTGTGAGTTCCTTGCCGCCGAAGTCATTTGGATCGTGAAGTGAGGCGTACCAGTACCCGTCTGGTTGATGGCAACGAAGGAGGGCTACGGTCATCCTCTTGTAATCAGAGAGATAGTCTTTGTAGTGGGGATCGGAAGGAAGGGCATCCATAGCGCGAACGAGGGCGGCATACACCCAGCCATTGCCACGCGACCAGTAGCAATCCTTGCCATTTGGTGTGGTGAATGGGGCTACGAAGTCTGCATCGCGCCACCAGAGATTGTGCTTGCGATTGAAGAAGCCGCCAGCGAGGGAATCGCGTGAGGCTTTGTACATGAGCCAGCCTTGTTCGGCATAGCGGAGGTAGTCTTTGTCGCCTTGCAGCTTCTGCATGGCAGAGAGCTTGGATAGGACAGGGAGTCCCATTTGGATGGCATCAATCCATGTCCAGTCGCCAATGCTGCCCTTGGATTTCTCTTTGCCGCCTGGTGCCCAAGGGGTGTTGCGAGAGGCAATGAGGTTGTCCATGCATTGGATGGTAGGGAGAGGGTGCCCCATGTCAAGGTAGGTTTGGGAACAGCAGTAGTCATCGGCATCGCGCGTGGTGACGCCGTTGCGTGGAGTCCAGTTGTGGGCTGTGCCCCAAGAGTGGATGTAATTGAAGTACTGGTCTGTTTTTGAGCCTCCGAGCTGACGCTCAAGGTCAGCAAGGGCGTAGAGGCCCTCAAAATACACGCCACGGGTCCAGAGATTGCTGGGGCGCTCTTTCTTGACGAAGGTTGGGGCACCAGGATCGGGATATTTAGAGATGAAATAATCGTTGGCGAGTTCGAGGGAACGTAGAATCTGGGGAATGGATTGGGAATGAGAGGATAGCGAGAAGAGTGCTATGAGGATGAGGGGAAGGAGTTTTTTCATTGTTGTGTGGGATTGGGACCAAGGGTAAAACCTTGGGAACGGGGATACTTGTTTTTGGTTGAGGAATATAGAATGGGAGGGGTTATTTAGCGAGGGCGGCGACGAGGTAGGTCTCAAGTTCGTTGCTTGCAAGGTGGAGTTTGAACTGACCACTTTGGGCAATGCTGATGCTACCAGTTTCTTCGCTGACAATGATGGAGATGGCATCGCTCTGCTGGGTGATGCCGAGGGCAGCACGGTGGCGAAGACCAAGCTCCTTTGGGATATTGAGATTGTGGCTGACAGGGAGGATGCAGCCGGCAGCAGCGATGCGGTTGTGACTGATGATCATTGCGCCGTCGTGGAGAGGAGAATTCTTGAAGAAGATATTCTTGATGAGTTCGGCACTGATGTTGGCATCTATCATCTCAGCCTTGAGCATAATGTCGGACAGGGACATCTCACGCTCGATGATGATGAGGGCACCAATCTTGTTCTTGCTCATGTAGTCGCAGGCAAGGGCGATACGAACTATGGATTTGTCGGCATGGGGTTCATCCTTGGGAACCGTGAGTAGTCGAGTGAACATGGTGAGGTGTCGCTGCGAACCAAGGGTGAGGAAGAAACGACGTATCTCTTCCTGGAAGATTACAATCAGGGCAAGTACACCTACATTGACGAGTTTGTCGAAGATACTGCCCATGAGACGCATCTCCAAAACCTGAGATACGACAACCCATGTGGCGATGAAGAACAGGATGCCATAGAAGATGTTGAGGGATCCTGATGACTTCATCAATCTCCAGATGTAGAACAAGAGTATTGCTACAAGGAAAATGTCTATTGCGTCTTTTATGCCGAATTCTAACATTGTTGTCTATCAAATGGTAAAGCCATTGAGAAGGAGATGTGTAGTGATGGTTGCTTCAGTTGAGCTGAGATGTGATTTTTATTACCTCAACGCATTCCTTGACGTCGTGCACACGGAGTATGCTTGCACCTTTCTGGATGGCGATGGTGTTGAGGATGGTGGTGCCATTGAGGGCTTCCTGCGGGGTGATGTCAAGAAGACGATAAATCATGCTCTTGCGAGAGATGCCCACGAGGAGAGGAAGTTGGAAGACCTGAAGTGCTTCTTGGTTGGACAAGAGCTCGTAGTTGTGGGCGAGGGTCTTGGCAAAGCCATAGCCTGGATCGAGAATGATGTCCTTCTGACCAAGGTCGCGAAGCCGCTGTATCTTCTCAGCGAAGTATAGGAGGATTTCTTTCATGAGATCGTCGTAGTGAGATGCCTGCTGCATGGTTTGCGGCGTTCCTTTCATGTGCATGAGGATGTATGGAACACCGAGCTTTGCAACAGTTGGGAACATCTGCGAATCGAGTTCGCCACCTGAGATGTCGTTGATGATGTCGGCACCGAGTTCCTCAATGGAGGCCTTGGCAACATCGGCGCGGAAGGTATCGACACTGACAGGAATTTCAGGCGCGAGTTCACGAACGATGCGCATGCCTCGCGTGAGGCGAGAGATTTCTTCATGCGGACTGACATCGTCTGCACCAGGACGAGAGGAATAGGCTCCGATGTCAATCATGGAACCACCTTCGCTGATAATCTGGAGAACACGCTGACGAATCTCCTCTTCGGTCTGCTTGCGACTGCCAGAATAGAAGGAGTCGGGGGTGACATTGAGAATGCCCATGACCTGAGGCTGGGAAAGATCGAGCAGATTGCCTCGCACATTTATAGAATATGGTATCAGTCCTTTCATTACGTGAATGTTCTTTCAAAATTGCAAAGTAACGAAAAAAGACTCAATGTACAAAGCATTGAGTCTTTTTTTTGCTATCAGTTAAAGGAATGCGTACTTCAGAATGAAGAGAAGTGCCAATATGTACATGCCGATGTTCACTTGCTTGTAGTTGCCAGTGAGGACATAGAGAAGCACATAAGCAAGAAGCGACATGAGGATGCCGTCGGAGATGCTGTATGTGAGTGGCATGAAAGATATGCAGATGAAGGCTGGTATGGCTTCGAGATAGTTGGTGAAGTCGATCTTATTAATGCCTGCCATCATCATCACGCCCACGAGCACGAGCGCTGGCGCTGTTGCCTGGGCAGGAATGCTGAGGAAGAATGGAGCAAGGAAGAGGGCAAGGACAAAGCAGATTGCTGCTGAGAATGCAGTCAAGCCACTGCGTCCACCTGCATTGACACCCGCTGCACTTTCCACGTATGTAGTGACTGTGCTGGTGCCGAGCATTGAACCGATTGTCGTACCGATGGCATCTGCCATGAATGCTTGTTCCATGCGAGGGATATTACCATCTTCGTCTGCCATGCCTGCACGCTGGCTTACGCCTATGAGGGTGCCGATGGTGTCGAACATGTCGATGAAGAGGAACGTGAATACGCACACGAGCATGTCGAGAGACAAGATGCTGCTCCACTCGAACTGCCAAACGATTGGTGAAATGCTTGGAGGAGTGTCTATAATGCCTGAGAAGTTTGTAACACCGAGAGGTATGCCAACAAGCGTAGTGACAATGATACCTATGAGTAGAGCACCTGTAACGTTCCTAACGAGGAGCGCTGCTGTGAGCAGAATGCCGAAGATGCCGAGCAACACGCCTGGTTGATGCAGATTGCCGAGAGTGACAAAGGTTGACTCACTGCTATCGATGACTCCTGCACTCTTCAGACCAATGAAGGCAATAAAGAAGCCGATGCCTGGAGAGATGGCACGACGAAGCACTTTTGGCAGCGATTTAACAATCTTGACACGAAGCCCTGTGATGGTGAGCAGAATGAACACCAAGCCTTCGAGCAGAACAGCTGTGAGCGCAAACTGCCAAGAGTAACCCATGGTACCGCAGATGGTGAATGCAAAGAAGGCGTTGAGACCCATGCCTGGGGCAAGAGCGAATGGCATCTTTGCATAGAATGCCATCACAAGGGTGGCTATCACAGCTGCAAGACATGTAGTGGTGAACACCGCACCTTGATCCATGCCTGTTGCCGAAAGGATACTTGGATTGACAGCGAGGATATAAGCCATAGTGAGGAATGTGGTGATGCCACCAATGATTTCCTTGCTTATGGTCATTGTTTGGGGATCGAATCCGAATAGTTTAGAAAGCATACTTTAATGCGATTGTTGGGTTGATAAAGAATGACTTGTCATTGAATGTGTTGAAGATGAAATTATTGCTAACTTCTACTTCTGTACCGATGCTGAAGTTGCTATTTGCATTGTACCAAAGCTGTGGTTCTGCGAGCATCACGAGCTGACCGTGTCCGTTATATGCATTCTCACCTCTCCAGAAATCGATGAAACCAGAGAATGTGCAAGCCTTGTTTGCAAATGTTGTGCTCCAAACGCCTGTGAGCTGTGCACTATTGTATGCATTGTAACCATCTGCGCCTGTGAAGAATCTCTTATACATGAGCTGTACAGAATAAGTAGTGCTGAAGTCTGCATTGTGTCCATTCCAAGCAACACCCAAAAGTGTGGCAGGCTGGAACTTTGAGCCGTATATGTTGTTTTCTCCTACCTGAAGACCGCCATCATACTCAACATGAGCTGCGAAAGGGCAATCAGTGCCAAGATTGAACTCGCGACTTATCTCTGTATATGCTCCCATTACGCCTTTGCGCGTGAAATCGAGGTCAACAAAATAGAACCAAGAACCAAGCTTGTCAGCCTTGAACTGTTCGATTGTTGCTGTCACTTTCTGACGACCAGCTTCTTCATCTGGATAGATGTTGCGACCGAGGTCATAGTGCAACTGAATGTTCTGAGCATACGATGCAGATGCGATAAGCAAGAGCAAGAGGGAAAGTAAATTTTTCTTCATATTGTTAACTATTACTTTTAATTAATGTGTCTTTTTTCATAAAATACGTTGCAAAGATAACACTATTTCTCTGTTATTCCTTATTATTTATTCATTAATTTTTAACTTTGCAAAGAAAATAGACGTAATTGCAGAATTAAACACAGACAAAGATATGGAAATAGAAGAATTGTATAAGATATTCCTGGAGCACTCGGTGGTAACAACCGACAGTCGTGACGTACCTGAAGGAGCGATGTTTTTCGCTTTGAAGGGTGAGAGTTTCGATGGTAACCAGTATGCTGAAGCCGCTTTAGAAAAGGGAGCTGCGTGCGCAGTAGTGGATAATGAGAGAGTATTCAACGGACTTGCGGCTGACAAAAAGGAGAAGATGGTGCTGTGCAAGGATGTGCTGAAGACTTTGCAGGAACTGGCCAAGTATCATAGACGTCAAGTGGGTACAACGATTGTTGGCGTGACTGGCACGAACGGAAAGACAACAACCAAGGAACTGATTGCTGCTGTGCTGAGCAAGAAATACAACGTGCTTTACACTCAAGGCAACTTCAACAACCACATTGGCGTGCCAAAGACGCTGCTCAGGCTGAACAAGGAGCATCAGATTGCCGTGATAGAGATGGGGGCTAACCATCCTGGAGAAATCAAGACTCTGGTGGATATTGTTCTGCCTGACTACGGCATCATCACAAATGTGGGCAAGGCGCATTTGCTTGGATTTGGTTCGTTTGAGGGTGTGATACGCACAAAAGGAGAGCTGTATGACTTCTTACGTGAGGATAATGGCACTGTGTTCATCAATAATGACAATCCGCACCTGAAGGGTATCAGTGCAGGACTAAGACTTATAAAGTATGGTCAGAAGGATGCTGAGGGACTGTTAGTGAAGGGTGAGTTTGTGGAGTGCAATCCGTTCTTGAAGGTTAAGTGGTCACCTATGCCAAGCAGTTTCTCTCCCTACGAAGTGCAGACAAAGCTCATTGGCTCATACAACATAGATAACGTGTTGGCTGCGGCATGTATCGGTACTTTATTTGGAGTAACAGCAGAAGATATCAGCAATGCGCTGAGCGAATATTGTCCTTCGAACAATAGAAGCCAGTTGACGGTGACAGAGGATAACAAACTTGTGGTGGATGCTTACAATGCTAATCCTACCAGCATGGCTGCTGCGCTTGATAATTTCCATGTACTGAAAGCAGATAGGAAAATGTGCATCCTTGGTGCGATGAAGGAATTGGGAGATGTGAGCGAAGAAGAACACAAGAAGGTGGTGGAAAAGGTGAAGGAGTATGGCTTTGACTGCGTATGGTTTGTGGGAGATGAATTTGGCGAGGCTATGACTCACAAGGATATTGAGGCAGTGAAAGAAGCCATTGCAAAGAATAAGCCGAAGGGATGCACGATATTAATCAAAGGATCGAATAGCACAAAGCTGGTACAAGCAGTGGAGATGCTGTAGATAACGAAAACGATAACGGAAACGATAACGGAAACGATAACGAAAACGAAAACGAAAGGCTGTGTTGCACAGCAAAAGCCTCATTGCTTATGCCGTTTCGTGCAGAATGCATGCGCTAACATCCTCTTAAGTGGTGTGGTCCACAGCACCTCGGCGGTGTGGACCACAGCGGTTAGGTGGTGTGGACCACACCACCTCAGAGGATACGTAAGGCAGATGAGAGAACTGCTGAGGGACAGTTGATGACGTTTGCTGAAGACAAAAATAGAGGACTCAAGAATCTTGAGTCCTCTATTTATTCTTTTGCTAAGATTAAGCCTCTGGCTTCTTGCCTGTGAGCTTTTCCTTAATGCGAGCTTTCTTACCTGTGAGACCACGGAGGTAGTAAAGCTTAGCACGACGTACCTTACCAATCTTGTTAACCTCGATTGAGTCAATGTTTGGTGAGTCGATTGGGAAAATACGCTCTACGCCTACAGTGCCAGACATCTTGCGAACAGTGAAACGCTTCTTGTTCTGCTCACCTGTGATCTTGATGACTACACCACGATACATCTGGATACGCTCCTTGCTACCCTCGATGATCTTGTAAGCTACTGTGATAGTGTCACCTGCCTTGAATGCAGGGAACTGCTTTGGCTCAGAAGTCTGCATTGCTTCCTGAGCAACTTTAATTAAATCTACTGCCATGAGTTTGATTTGTTAAATAATTAAAGAATTACAGCGAAGCATACTCTGGTTACTCTTCCCAAGACAGCGGCTTCGCCAAAAACGGCTACAAAGTTAGTGATAAAATGCGAAATGGAAAGAGTGATGAGAGAAAAATGTTGCGTATCTTGCTATTTTTTAACGCAAAAGGAGCATTTTCACGCTCCTTTTGCTACTTTGCTTCGGGTTTCATGAGTGCTATGCGCTCTATGCACACACCATCTGTGAGGGCAGTGAATACGAAACTATGTGAACGACCAGACACGAATGGCACTCTAATATTGCGCACTGCATAGTTGCGAAGTACGTTCTGTTTCCACTCTTCGCTGCGGTCGTATGTCTGGTATTCCACCTCTACAGGCTTGCAGCCATCCACAGAAACAGAGAATGCAAGGCGAGAACCTTCGATAGGATGCGTAGGAAGAAGTCGAACCTCTATTTCGAGTTCGGAGTCGAGCTGTGGCAACTGTCCATCGCCAAAGGCGAATGTCACTTCGCTTGACTTTGGAACTGGTTTCCAGTCGGGGGTGTCGTAAAGTATGAGTTGCTGGGTTGGTTTTGGATACGTGAATGAGGCATTCGCCTCACCGAATACGGGCAGCTTGCGAGGCGCTTTGTCCATGATACCGTTCCATTTCCCTTTATTATATATATGTGTAAGTGATGCTATGGAGTCGTAGGCTTGCTTACTGATGTCGGGACAAAGGAACTTGAAATTCATCTGCGCAGCAGCTTGGACAGGATACTTGACAAGCTGGAAGTAAGCATCCTTGCGGTTGGCTGGCACATTTGCTTCAACAGCCTCAACAGCATCGGAAAGACGCTTGTAGGCATCTATGCGCTTCTTCACATCATCTGTTGTCCAACCATCGATGGCACGGAAAGTGCTCCACGCCACCTTATCAGCTTCTTCAACACGAGTTCCGCCCATGTGCTCTGGCTTGCGCTGGAATGCAAGGCGGTAGTGGTCGCGCATGATGGATGTGAGAGTGTCGGCAAGCTCCCCACCAAACTCTCGCTTGTAGAATATACGCATCTGACGCTCTTCGGTTGTCTTTTTGCGTAATCCATGCCAAGCCATAGTAAAGAATGATTCTATCTGATATTCAGATGGTTTTATGTCGCCCACATTGAGAATCCACATCTGGTTTGCGCCACGCATATAAGCCTCGGTAAGTTGCTGACGCATAAGGAATGGCGACACTGTGCCAAGCCACAGATAGTCGTGAGGGCGTCCCCAATAGGAAACGTGATAGTAGATGCCATTTCCTCCTTCGCGAAGCATCTCGTCTTCATTAGGGAAATGGCGAATGTAGCCGTAGTTGTCGTCTGTCCACATGAGGGTGACGTCTTCAGGGATGTCGAGTCCTTGATTGTAAAGTTCTAATACTTCTTTGTATGGTATGAACACCTGAGGGATGGAAGACACTTTGGCATTGACATGAGCACAGAGAATTTCTCGCTGATCGTCAACCACTTGCTGAAGTAGATCCAGTTTCTCTTTCTTACTATTGCCTCCCTGCATGGCACCATCGTGCACTCCACGCATACCTAAAGTATATATTATCTCTTGATTCTTCACCTCATCAACACGGTCAATCCAGAACTTGCGAACGGTTTCGCTATTAGACTCGTAGTTGTAATCGCCCTTGCCACGCATAGCCCACTCTGTGGCAGGAGATGTTGCCATAGGTTCGCAATGACTGCCACCGATATAAATGCCATATTTATGCGCCATCTCGCGATTGCCAGGAATAGAAAAGAATGGCTTGCTAACCTCATGCATTGCAGGCCAATATGTGTTGGCGTGAAGGCGAAGAAGGAGTTGGAATATCTTTTCGTTGGTTTCGGGACCAATCACTCCCCCACTCCATGGCAGGATGCCCCAGTCCTCATCATTGATGAATATGCCACGATAGGCAATGGCTGGTGACTGTTCCATAATGAAGTCGTAGGAAAGAACGAAGTCACGCACCTTTGCAGGAGTACAATCTGCCCACCACTTCCAAGGGGAGACGCCCATAGCTCGAGAGAGTTCCAGAAGTCCGTATGCCAATCCATGAGCATCTGCGCCTTTGATATGCAGAACGCCTTTATCGATGTAGAACCTGAAACCTTCGCGAGGCAGGTCGGATTCGAGGTCAGCAACAATCTTTGCCTTGGCTGGATCGCTGATTGGGGTGAGCTCTGCTTCTATCACTTCCAGCATATCGCCTGTCAGCATCTCAAGTGCTGTCTGGGTGACAGGAGCATCCGTTTCCTGTACGTATATCGGCACCTTCTGACCATGCGGAAGCACAAAGTCTATCATCTGTGCCATGACGTAAATGGATGACAAAAATACTATTATAACGAGAGAGAATAATCGCTTCATACCGTGTTTTGAGGTTTATATTATATTTTGTGGCAAATATACAAAAATAATGGTACAAGATTAAACAAAAATGATACAAAAATATTAATCTCATTGCACTTTTTTGTGTATCTTTGCACTGTTTTAATTATCAAGCTATAAAAAGCAGTTCAAAAACACAATGAAACTTACAGACATATCTTCCGGCAAGTTCAATGCCGCTGAATGGGAGGAGAAAGGATATCAGCTGCCTAAGTTCGATATCGCTGCCGTTCAGAAAAAGACTTTTGACGAGCCTACATGGGTTCATTTTGGTGGCGGTAACATTTTCCGCGCTTTCCCAGCAGCTATTCTCAACGATGCTCTCAACACTGGCGAGTATGACCGTGGCGTGATTGTGGCAGAAACATTCGACTACGAGGTTGTGGATAAGGCTTACGCTCCTTACGACAATCTTTCACTCCTCGTTAGCCTGCAGTCAACTGGTACAATAGAGAAGAAGGTCATTGCTTCTGTGACTGAGGCATTGAAAGCAGACTACCAGTTTGAGGATTGGAAACGTCTTGTTGACATATTCAAGAATTCATCGCTGCAGATGATCTCGTTCACTATTACAGAAAAAGGCTACACATACAATGACGCTGACCTCGCATGCGGTCTCACACCTGTGTTCGCAATGGGCAAAGTCACAGCTCTCTTGCTTGAGCGCTACAATGCTGGCAAGCTGCCACTCACCGTGCAGTCGATGGACAACTGCTCGCACAATGGCGACAAGGTGAAGGCTGGCGTATTCGCATACGCAGAGAAGTGGGTGGCTGACGGCCTTGTACCTGCTGAGTTCCTTGACTACTTGAAGGATGAGACAAAGATAACTTTCCCTTGGTCGATGATTGACAAGATCACCCCTCGCCCACATCAGAAGGTGAAGGAACTTCTCGCAGCCGATGGTTTTGAGGACAACGACTACATCGAGACAGAGAAGCATACTTTCACAGCTCCATTCGTGAATGCAGAAGAGGTGCAATATCTCGTGATCGAAGACAACTACACTAATGGTCGCCCTCCTATGGAACTTGGCGGCACGCTCTATACTACTCGCGAGACTGTTGATCAGGTAGAGACTATGAAGGTCACTACATGCCTCAACCCTCTCCACACAGCAATGTCTATCTATGGCGTGATGCTTGGCTACACTCTCATTTCGGCAGAAATGGCAGACGAAGATCTTCGTCCATTCATCCAGAAGATTGGCTACATGGAGGCTATGCCTGTTGTCACAGACCCAGGCGTGCTCAACCCATACGAATTCATTGGCGACGTAATCAATAAGCGCCTGCCTAACCCATTCATGCCTGACGCTCCACAGCGCATCTCTACTGACACATCGCAGAAGCTCCCTATCCGTTTCGGCGAGACTATCAAGAAGTATGTAGCTCGTGGTCTTGACATGAAGAACCTCGTGCTCATCCCGCTCACACTGGCAGGCTACGCTCGTTTCCTCAAAGCTCTCGACGACAATCTCGAACCATTCTCGCCATCATCCGATCCTAAGCTTGATGAGCTCATGGCAATCGTTGCACCACTCGAAATTGGCAAGCCTGATCAGGATTGGTCGCCACTCAAGCAGCTCTTCTCTCGCGCCGACATCTTCGGCATCGACCTCTACGAAGCTGGCCTTGGCGACAAGATTGAAGGCATGGTGAAGGAACTGTATGCTGGCAAGGGCGCAGTACGCACAACACTTCACAAGTACACTTCTCTTCGTTAATTAACAAATAAAGAATAACAAATAGTAGAATATACTCCCAACTAACATTCTACTCTCCTCTTATTAAAAGAGGGGCATGGGGGTAGGTCTATGGAAAGAACATGGCGTTGGTTTGGCAAGAAAGACAAGATCACTCTTGCACAGCTCAAGCAAATAGGCGTAGAGGGCATCGTAACAGCCCTTCACGACGTGCCACTCGGCGAAGTATGGACTCGTGAGAAGATTCACGAGCTCAAAGAATATATCGAGAGCTACGGAATGAAATGGAGCGTAGTAGAATCGCTCCCTGTGGTAGAGACTCTCAAGTATGGCGGTCCTGACCGCGAACACCAGATTGAGGTTTACAAGCAGAGCCTCCGCAACCTCGGCGAGGAAGGCATCAAGTGCATCTGCTACAACTTCATGCCTGTGCTCGACTGGGCCCGCACCGACCTCTCACACGACAATCCTAACGGTGCAAACAACCTCTACATGGATTGGGGAGTATTCGCTTACTTCGACATCTACATCCTCAAGCGTGAAGGTGCTCGTGAGGACTGGGCAGAGTTCTCAAAGGTTCACAAGTGGGGACGCGACCTCGTGGCTGAGGCTGACAAAATCAAGGAGACCGCAACTCCAGAGTTCGACCATTCTATGGTTGAGAACATCATCATCAAGACACAGGGCTTCGTATCGGGCAACTTCAGTGAGGGCGACTCTGCTCCTATCCAGAAGTTCCACGATCTGCTCAAGCTCTACGAAGGCATTGACAAGAAACAGCTTCAGGAGAACATGAAGTACTGGCTCGAAGCTATCATGCCTATCTGTGATGAGTATGATATAAATATGTGTGTTCACCCAGACGATCCTCCTTACCCTGTGTTCGGTTTGCCTCGCATCATCGGCAGTCTTGAGGATATCCAGTGGATGCTCGACGCTGTGCCAAACAAGCACAACGGACTCACATTCTGCGCTGGCTCATTCTCAGCAGGCGAGCACAACGACTGCGTTGCAATGGCAAAGCAGTTTGCCGACCGCACACACTTCGTTCACCTCCGCTCTTGCCACATCTTCCCTAACGGCAACTTCACAGAGGCATCGCACCTTGGTGGTCGCGGCGACCTCATCGAGCTTTGCCGCATCTTCGAGCAGGCAGAGAAGGATGGCAAGTGCAACAGCGGTCGTCGTCTGCCAATGCGTGTTGACCACGGCATGACATTCACCGACGAGCCAGGCGGCGTGTTCGACGAGAGTAACCACGGTCACAACTCAGGCTACACTCTCCTCGGTCGCATGTTCGCTATGGGCCAGATTCAGGGTGTCATTGCAACTGTGGACCGCGAACTCGGCATCGAATACAAGCAGCCAGGTTTCTACGATTAATGCAACTCTTACATTAATTAATACATATACTTACGATTAGCATTCGTTCCAATAATGAATGCTAATCGTAAGTGTTTTATAAAAAGCAAATGAAACGAATGTAAAGTGAATAAGATCGATACCTTTGCAGTGTTTTTAGCGACAACACGAGTACAAACAATTAAAAACATGAAAAGGTTATGATTAGTAAGCAGATTTCAGCAATGCTGAACAAGCAGATCAATGTGGAGCTTTGGTCAGCTTATTTGTATCAGTCAATGTCGCTCGATGCAGCGAGCAAGGACCTGAGCGGAATGGCAAAGTGGTTTGACGTGCAAGTGCAAGAAGAACTGGGGCATGCCAAATTGCTAGAGGAATACCTGAATGGGCAGAACTCTAAAGTGGAACTGCAAGCGATTGATGCTGTGCCATGTTCGTGGAACACGCCTTTAGCAATGATGGAAGCAGCCTTGGATCACGAGATGGCAATTACAGAAATGATAAATGACATCATGAAGCAAGCCATCAAGGAACAAGACTTTGCCACACAGAGCCGACTGTACTATTTCGTGGATGAGCAGGTGGAAGAAGAGTCGTTGTTCACGTCGATGGTGACTAAGTTTGCAGAGTGCAAAAACGAGCCTTCCCTTATAAGGGAGCTTGACGACAAAATGCAAGGTAGGAAGAGGGAGCCTTCCATGGCTTGTCAAGGACGCAGCGACCATTGGCTGTAAGTTTGTTTTCAGTTATAGGTGTTAGTTTTTTCTGAGCGGCGCAAGGCACAGGAATTAGCTTTGTGCCGCTTAATTATAGAAAAAGCATCAGAAAGACTGGAGAAAACAAAGTATCATTATCCTACTATTGGCAAGCACGCCTTTCAGTCAAACATTTCATGAAGGACGTCCAGCGATTTCAGTTCAGGGAAAGAAGGTACGTGGAGACGATAGTAGGAATTGAGCACTGTGAGTATGCGCATTCTTGCAGCGCGCGTGAAACGGAAAAGGTGCATAGTGGAATAGTTCATTCGAAACAGAACTGGCAGATAGCGCGCTTCCTCTGGCTTCAAGAAATGCGAATGATGCGGCATGAAAGGAGAGTATGTGCCAGCAAGCAAGTCGAAGTAGCCATGTGCATCGTCAGTGTTGGGGTATATGCCTATGAAACGACTGAGATGCATGATGAACACAAGGTGGAAATTAGCAATAGCCAAAGGATTGTCTGTCATGTCAAGCCATTGGAACGACGACTGAAGATAGGCATACAGAAGAGCATTGTCTTTTTCTTCGCGCAAAGCTGCACTGAGAAATTCAGCAATGAAGATGGCAAGCGACGACTTAAGCGGCGAAAATGGGAGGTCTATATAATTATAGCATTGCTGTACATCCGCAGGGCGAGGCAAACGAGTAGAGCCAGGGCGAATATCTGCCTGAAACTCCACCATGCTGAGTGGCTGCCAGAACGACACCGTGCGCGCAGTCTTCTTGGCACGCGCAACATTGGTCATGAACGACTGGCGCCCATGCCCCTCCGTGAACATATCGACGATGAGTGAAGAATCGCCATATTTCACTGTTCTCAACACTATTCCACGTACCTTTTCTTGCATCTTTTCTTTATATGCCTAATTGTGTTGCTTCGTGACAATTTATCACAAATCTAACTCAAAACCGCCACAATGCAACTGCAAAATTAGTTTTTTTTTAGATAAGAAGCAAAAAAAGTTGCAAAAAGTTTTGGTGATAAAAAGAAAGTTACTACCTTTGCACTCGCAAAACAGCGCTATGCGTTCGTTTAGCTCGGGATTTTCCCATAGGCTGGTCCCTTCGTCTATCGGTTAGGACGAGAGATTTTCATTCTCTAAAGAGGAGTTCGACTCTCCTAGGGACTACCAAGCGCCGCTGAATAAGCGGCGTAATTTTTGGAAGATGGGTGCGAGGTCGCAAGCCATACCACATCGTACTTCCATTTCACATTTTATTAACTATCGGATTCTATGCTCTGCAAAAAAAAACTGATGCCATAGATTCCCCAAAAACAAAACAAACAAATGGCAAACCACAAGTCATGTCTCAAGCGCATCCGCCAGAACGAGAAGCGCAGACTCCACAACCGCTACTACGCTAAGACTATGCGTAACTACCTCCGCGACCTTCGAAACACTAAGGACAAGGCAACAGCAGAGGAAATGTTCCCAAAGCTCCAGAAGATGCTTGACAAGCTCGCAAAGCAGAACATCATTCACTGGAAGAAGGCCGCAAACCTTAAGTCAGGCGCTGCTAAGCTCATCGCTAAACTTTAATACACAAGCGAAGGAAAATATCCGAATATACAATCTAGTATTGACGGAGATACTATCACAAGCCAGATTTCTTTTGAAGTCTGGCTTTTTTGTATCCTTACCGCACTGATTTCGGTACAATTGAAGCAGATATGCTTGCTTAAAACGAATAAAATGACAAATATGGCTTATGACTCAAAAATATTGTCTTTTTTCTTTTGCCAAGTCAGTTTTTTTACGTAACTTTGTATCGTAAAAATGAGATTACCAAAGAGAAATTAATAATGGATGAAATAGCAAAAAACGGAGCAGACTATTCAGCAAGTAATATCCAAGTGCTGGAAGGTCTCGAAGCGGTGAGAAAGCGCCCAGCGATGTACATTGGCGACATTAGCGAGAAGGGCCTTCACCACCTTGTCTATGAGACTGTGGACAACTCTATCGACGAGGCTTTGGCTGGTTATTGCTCTCACATAGAAGTCACAATCAACGAAGATAATTCTATCACCGTTCAAGACGACGGCCGCGGCATCCCTGTTGACATGCACGAGAAAGAGCACCGCAGCGCCCTTGAGGTGGTAATGACCGTGCTGCACGCTGGCGGTAAGTTCGACAAAGGTTCTTACAAGGTTTCTGGCGGCCTGCACGGTGTAGGCGTAAGCTGTGTCAACGCTCTCTCCACACGAATGCTTTCTCAGGTATTCCGCGATGGCAAAATCTATCAGCAGGAATACTCTTGCGGAAAACCTCTCTACGATGTAAAAGTGGTAGGCGAGACTGAATTGCGTGGCACTCGACAGCAGTTCTGGCCAGACGGAAGCATATTCATCACTACGACATACAAGTACGACATTCTCGCTAACCGCATGCGCGAGTTAGCCTACTTGAATGCCGGCATCAAGATAACACTCACAGACCTTCGTCTTGATGTGAATGCACAGCAAGGCATCGAAGGCATCAGACAAGAAGTCTTCTATAGCGAAGGCGGCTTGAAGGACTTTGTACGCTACATTGACTCAACTCGCAATCACCTTTTCGACGATGTCATTTACCTCAACACTGAGAAGCAGGACACACCGATAGAAATTGCAATCATGTACAATACTTCGTACAGCGAGAATCTTCACTCTTACGTCAACAACATCAACACCATCGAAGGTGGTACACACCTTCAGGGATTCCGCACTGCGCTCACACGCGTGCTTAAGAAGTATGCTGACGACAACAAGATCACAGAGAAACTCGAAAAGCAGAAGATTGAAATCAGCGGTGAGGACTTCCGCGAAGGTCTCACAGCAGTAATCAGCGTGAAGGTTGCAGAGCCTCAGTTCGAAGGTCAGACAAAGACAAAACTTGGCAACAGCGAAGTGGCTGGCGCAGTGCAGCAGGCAGTTGGCGAAGCAATGTCAAACTATCTTGAGGAGCATCCAAAGGAAGCAAAACTCATCATCGACAAGGTAGTGCTTGCTGCTGAGGCACGCGTGGCAGCACGCGCGGCTCGCGAAAAGGTACAGAGAAAGAACCCTATGACTGGTGGTGGCCTTCCAGGCAAGCTCGCCGATTGTTCAGACAAGGACGCAGCAAACTGCGAGATGTTCATTGTCGAGGGTGACTCTGCTGGTGGTTCGGCTAAGCAAGGTCGAGACCGCCACTTTCAAGCAATCCTCCCTATCCGTGGTAAGATATTCAACGTAGAGCGCGTGAAGTGGCACCAAGCATTTGAGCACGAAGAAGTAAACAACATCTTCCAGGCACTTGGAGTCAAGTTCGGTCTCAACCCAGAGGATCAGAAAGAGGCAAACTACGACAAGCTTCGCTACCACAAGACAATCATCATGACCGATGCCGATGTCGATGGTTCCCACATCGACACACTCCTCATGACACTCTTCTTCCGCTTCATGCCACAGCTAATCCGCGATGGACGTCTGTACATCGCTACACCTCCACTCTACAAGTGCACAAAGGGCAAGGTGAGCGAGTATTGCTACGATGAGAACGCACGCTTGCGCTTCATTGACACATACGGCGAAGGACAGGAAGACAAGATCAAAGTGCAGCGCTACAAAGGTCTTGGTGAGATGAACCCAGAACAGCTTTGGGAGACAACGATGAACCCAGAGACACGCTTGCTCAAGCAAGTGACAATTGAGGATGCAGCAGAAGCAGACTACACATTCTCAATGCTCATGGGCGAGGATGTTGCCCCACGCCGCGAGTTCATCGAAAGAAACGCTACATACGCTAACATCGACGCATAATCATGCAAAGATTTGGCACAGAATAAAAGAGAAATATTTCATTCAATTCTTACATATATTCTCGTGCCGACCAAAAAGAAGTGATTTCTGACCGAGTCGGCACATTTTTTTCTCAAATTTATAACCCGAAAGAGAAAACAAAAAAAGGGAACCGGAGAGCCGGTTCCCATTCTTTATTTTTATACCCTAACTAAGCCTTGTTATCCAAAGCTGATAACTGTGCCTGGTTCAATCACGTTGCTTTTCTTTGAGCCAATGTCAGTCAGCTGACGAAGTGTTTCTTTAGAGCGCTTGTATGTAGGAGATGTCTCTACCATACTGATAACATCCTCATTGTCAAGATCTTCCTCCTTGAATATGTAGTTGTACGCTGAGCGACGAAGCGTCTTACTCCCCTTGCTTGTGCCATAGTAGCTTATGATGCGGTCAATGTCGATTGCTGGCTCAGCCTTCTCTTTCTCCATCTTATCAAGACGACTATTGAGTTCATCACTGTGAATGTCACGAAGACCGAAGCCAGAGGCAAGGATGGTAATCTTCACCTTATCCTTCAGCGTTTCGTCGCGAGAATAACCCCATTTTGTTTCCACATCTTCGTTCTCGATACTCTGCATGAAATCATTGATTTCAGCCATCTCCTCAATCATAAGAGGGCAAGCACCTTCACCACCATCACCGGAATGGATAACGTGGAGGAGGATCTTCTTTGAGTTAGTAATTTCATTCTCATTGAGAAGCGGAGAATGAAGAGCATCGTGTATTGCCTTTGTCACACGCCCTTCGCCAGTACCGTATCCTGTACTCATTATAGCCACGCCGCCATCCTTGAGTACAGTCTTTACATCCTGGAAATCCAAATTAATTTTGCCGTGCATTGTGATGATCTCTGAAATGCTTCGAGCAGCATTGCATAGAGTGTCATCAGCCTTGTCAAAGGCATTGTCGAGTGAGATATCACTATAAATCTGGAGGAGACGCTCATTGTTGATGACGAGCAGCGCATCCACATTTTTGCCTATAGCCTCAACGCCATTCAGCGCCTGATTGATCTTACGCACACCTTCCCATCGGAATGGAATGGTGACGATGCCCACTGTGAGAATACCCATTTCCTTTGCTGTCTGCGCAATGAGAGGAGCTGCGCCTGTGCCTGTTCCACCGCCCATGCCAGCAGTGATGAACACCATCTTTGTGCCATCGCTCAGCATACGCTTCACATCCTCGATAGACTCTTCTGCGCACGCACGACCATTCTCAGGCTTATTACCTGCGCCAAGACCTTCTGTACCAAGCTGAATCTTCTCTGGCACAGGAGAATCCTGCAGCGCCTTGTTGTCTGTGTTGCAGACAACAAATGTGACATCGTGAATGCCTTCGTTATACATGTGGTTAACAGCGTTGCTTCCACCGCCACCTACACCAATAACTTTTATTATGCTTGTGGTGCCTTTCTGAAAATTGAAAACACCAAATTCTTCGTTTTCACCCATATATTTCGTGGTTGTATTATCGATTATTAATTGTTCTCATCATTCACAATGTCAGAGAGAGCGCGTGATATGCGACCAATGATACTGTTCTCCTTGTTTGCCTTGTTCACTTTCTCTGCCAGCACATCTACAGCATTGCTGAGCATCTCTGCAAGATCTGCACCTTCCTTCAGGCTCTGTTTGAACTTGTCCTTGCCCTCAAGTGCAGCAGCTGCCTTGTCATACTTCTCACCGAGAGTCTCATCAAGGATAGAGAGAGAAAGCTCGCGAGCACTCTTGCGAACACTCTTGTCTCGTCCATACTTCTCT
This sequence comes from Bacteroidaceae bacterium, assembly GCA_045600665.1. GTDB lineage: Bacteria > Bacteroidota > Bacteroidia > Bacteroidales > Bacteroidaceae > Minthosoma. Next base: position 84,282 of record JAZRYI010000109.1, on the reverse strand, counting down.
ACCTCAACAATCTGCTTCTGCACCTTTTCGTAAGCCGAGCGAATGCTTGCCTTGACAGTATCAAATGCTACAGCATCTCGCTCCTCTGCCTTTGCTGCCTCTTCGGCTGCACGCTGACGATCCTCACGCTCCTTTTCCTTCTGAGCCGAATCAAAGAGGTTATTACCATCGAAAGCATCACCTCCGCATGGCACAGTGCCTGCAAGAAGCAGCGAAACGATAGTATTTGTCTGGCTATTCTCAAGATTGACGTTGGAAGCGTTAGAAGTCTTAACTACCATCTGATTAACCTTCTTTGCCACACGAACTTTGTCAATCTTCGTGCTGTTGATAAATGCCTTAACCACATTCTTCATGTTGCTTCCACCACCAGTAAGAACTATACCAGCAAGAAGCTTACCGCTATAATCAGAGTTCACAATCTGAGTGCTGATGTTTGCAACAATCTCACCCATACGAGCCTCTATCACATTCTTGATCAGAGAAACCTCAATCTGACGACCATCTGTAGTTGTGTACATCTGCGACTCAATCTCCTCGCTTTCTGCCTCTGGCACGCATGCATCTCCGTACTTCAACTTCATGTCTTCTATCTCCGATTCGTCAATTGGGAGAGTAGCCAAGTCCTTGTTGATATTGTTGCTGCCAAGTGGAATTGTGACAAGGTAGCGAACGATGTTGTTCTTATACACAACAAGAGTTGTCGTATCTGCGCCAAGGTCAACAAGAGCACAGCCAGAGCGCTTCTCTGCATCTGTGAGGATATTCTTTGCAAGCTGAATTGGAGATATGAGTTCCTCCACCACATTAACCGCTGTGTTTGCAAACACTGTCTGCACATTAGCTCTAACCTTCTGCTTCGCTATCACATCGAGGAATTCACCCTCGATATTAGTGCCCATAACGCCAACAGGATCAGCAATCACGCTTGAGTCAACCACAAACTCCTGTGGGTAGTTCTCAAGCACCTCATAGTCACTGAAAGGAATCTCATAGCTCTCCTGACGGATTGCATCGATTGCCTCGTTAGTGATGTAGCTCTGGGTGAGCATATTGCGCTTAATGATGCACTTGTATGAACGAACTGACTGACCGCCAATACCCACGTACGCACGTGTGATCTTGGTCTTGAGCACCGACTCAAGCTTTGCGATTATGTTGTTGATGCTCTGATATGTTTTCTCAATGTTATAGACAACACCTCGCTTAACGCATCCAGCGGTCTTTTCCTCCGCGTATGCGAGTATCTGCATAGTGCCATCCTTCTTCTTTCCAGCAATGCCTGAGATCTTTGACGAACCAAGCTCAATTGCTACTATGAAATCTTTATCAGAAGTAGTCATATATTGTAAATTTCTTTTTGGTTATCTATAATGTTTTAATTATTTATCTTACTTTCAATCTCTTTTGAATATGCTTCGCCCAACATTCAGCCCATCATCAATGCTTCTTCTCGTCTTCGTGACGAGTGCAGATTATCTGGTTTCCATATTCAAGGTTTATCTTTGCGTACTTGTTCCATCCCACTGTGCCCATAGCCTTCTCATAGAAAGTCCTGAGCTTTCTCAGCTTCTTTTGGAAATCGTCCATGCTTCCAAGGTACACCACGTGGTCTCCTACTCGAGGAATAAGTTCCACGACAGGCTCCCCTTTCTTGTTCTTGCTGACATAGAGTTGCTCTATCTGGTTGTTCCAAAACGCATCCGTCTGCAAATACTGGCCAAACTCCGCCAACCTCGTGCTTGCAAACTGATCATCTATCTTGCCCGATGCCGTAACGAGATTCACAGCATAGTTGGTATTGGAAATAATCTTGCCCTTAGCATCCACAAAGTATCCATTCCTACCCTCAGGCAACACAAATATAACAGGTACACGCTGTTCCACCTTCACGCAGAGCTTGCCGTTCGACGACTTGTAGCACTCCACCTTTTCCACAAACTCATTCTCGCGGATGGTTTCCTCTATCTTCTTCGTATTTACATCCTTCATCATCATCCCCTTTGGATACACGTGCGCATTCTTGAGCATCGTCTCCACTTCCTTTTCATCCACAAACTTGGCTTGGGGATTCTGCTTCACTTTCAGCTCCACAGCTACGCACTTTTCATCTGACGCAGGCTCCGACAAGAACATCGTCGCGTACACCACATAAGCCACAATCCCCAAAAAGAGGAGTGACACCAAACTGATTTTAACAATTTTTCCCGCCTTCACCGTTTTTTAATATGTGTTAATGAGCAGGCATTCATCAATCCCGCCTCAATTTTATTCTTTTCGTTTCATTTCTCTGTGAGAATCTCTGCTATCTGAGGTACATAGTTCTCTATGTCGCCAGCGCCAAGAGATATCAGCACTTCAAAATCGCCAGTGCGCACAATATCAAGAATGTCCTCCTTGTGAATTAGGTGCTTCTCTATGCCTTCTCGAAGATTGTCATAGATGAGTTCGCTTGTCACACCAGGTATTGGCAATTCGCGCGCAGGGTATATGTCACAGAGATACACCGTGTCTAACAGTGAGAGACTATTTGCGAATTCCTTGTAGAAGTCACGTGTGCGAGTGTAGAGATGCGGCTGAAACACAGCCGCAATCTTCCTGTCCTGATACAACTCGCGAATCGATTTCACGCTCTGCTCTATCTCATTTGGATGATGAGCATAATCGCTGAGGAACACCATCCTATCGTTCTTCACCTTGAAGTCGAAACGGCGATCCACGCCTCCAAAGCTCTTCATTCCTTGGCATATCTCCTTGTCTGTAGCACCATTCAGGATGGCAAGAGCCATAGCTGCAATACCATTGTCAATGTTGATGCTGACAGGCACACCAAGCTGAATGTCTTTTATCACTCCGTTTGGATGAACGAAGTCGATAACAATCTCACCTCCACCGATGCGTATGTTCTCTGCATGGAAATCGCCCTCGGTGCGAGAATACTCATACACCTGCACACCTTCCTGCACGTCAGCCTTCATCTCTAGTCCTTTATGTATGATGAGGGCGCCACCAGGCTGGATAAGTGTTGTATACTTGCGGAAACTCTCAAGGTACGCCTCCTTTGTGCCATAAATGTCAAGATGGTCAGGATCAGTAGCAGTGATGACCGTCATGTAAGGACGAAGCCAGTGGAACGAACGGTCAAACTCATCAGCCTCAATCACAACGAACTCACTATCTGAGAGTATATAGTTTGTGCCATAGTTCTTCGAAATGCCGCCAAGGAAAGCATTGCAATCCACATGACTCTGGTGCAACAAGTGGGCAGCCATTGTCGATGTAGTTGTCTTGCCATGAGTGCCTGCTACACAAAGTCCCTTGTGTGACTGCGTGAGGAATCCCAGAACCTGAGCGCGTTTCTGTATCTCAAAACCATTCTCTTGGAAATACATCAATTCCTTATGATCAGCAGGGATAGCAGGAGTATACACCACGAGCGTTGTATCTTTATCCTTGAAGCAATCAGCAATTCCCTCCACATCCTCCTCATAATGAATCATCGCACCTTCCTCAATGAGCTTCTCCGTCAATTCGCTTGGAGTCTTGTCATACCCGCCCACATTGTAGCCCTTCACTATGAAATAGCGCACCAGAGCGCTCATACCAATGCCGCCAGCACCTATGAAATATACTGATTTTATCTTATTTGCTTGCATATTCTTTTGCCAATTTAAATACCTCTTCTGCTATCACGTCAGCAGAATTATGGAATGCCAGTTTCTTCACATTCTCGCTCAGCGATGCGAGCTTCTTGTCGTCTGTCACGGTAGCAATAGCTGTATCTATAAGCACCTCCTGTGCATCTGCATCCTTCACGAAGATTGCAGCGTCCTTAGTGCTGAGCGCCATAGCATTCTTTGTCTGATGATCTTCTGCTACATTTGGTGAAGGAACAAGAATGCATGGTTTGCCAAGCAGACAGAGTTCCGATATTGAGCTTGCTCCTGCTCTCGACACTACGATGTCGGCAGCTGCGTATGCATAATCCATGCTGGCGATGAAGTCAGTCACCTTAAGATTTGGCACTGTATCTACCTTACTGAGAGCTTCACTGATGCTTTGGCTATAGTACTTGCCTGTCTGCCAGATGAACTGCACATCGCTATTGCGTATTGCTTCCAGGTGACTGAGTACGCTTTCGTTCACTGTCTTTGCACCAAGACTGCCACCAATGATGAGCACGGTACGCTTCTTGGAATCGAGACCAAAGCTCTCGCGAGCCGACTCAAGAGACACTTTTGCGTCAAGCAGATTCTGCCGAACTGGATTGCCTGTCATAATAATCTTGTCAGCAGGGAAGAAACGCTCCATGCCGCTATAAGCCACACACACCTTGTGCGCCTTCTTAGCCAACGACTTATTTGTCACACCAGCATACGAATTTTGTTCCTGAATCAGACAAGGCACACCCATTGAGTGTGCTGCATTTAATGTTGGAGCAGATGCATACCCCCCTACACCCACAGCTACATGTGGCTTGAAGTCTTTGATTATCTGCTTCACCTGACTCTTGCTCTTCAAGAAGTCAATCATCACGCCTATATTCTTCGGGCTCCACAATGGGCGAACAAGTCCACGTACTGGCAGTCCTTTTATCTCATATCCGGCAGCAGGTACACGCTGCATTTCCATACGACCAAGAGCACCCACAAACAGTATCTCTGCTTCTGGATGTTGTTTCTTTATGGCGTTTGCAATCGACACTGCTGGGAAAATGTGTCCACCTGTGCCGCCGCCGCTAACAATAACTCTTAGAGGTTCGTTTTGTTCCATTATTTACTCAACTTTATCTGCTTAAACTTACTCAACAATTAGTAAATCCATTTTTTAATGAGCAAAAATACTAAAAAATGGCCAATTACCCGTTATAAAATCAAAGAAATCATTCATTTTAACTTCAAAAAACAGCCGAAACACAATCAATTGTCGTTTAGACAAGGGTCTATAACAACAAAATATACTGAATCATACAAAATGTCATAAAACAGATTTTTACGACATAGATCCTTCTGTGTAGTATTCGCTTGTTTCTCGATTCTCTACGGGTTGAACTATTTGGGCATTTTGCTCTTTCTTCTCTGCATAGCGACTAACACTCAATATCACAGCTATGTAGAAGCTGGTGATGAGGATGGAGGTGCCGCCCTTGCTGATAAGAGGGAGCGTCTGACCTGTGACAGGAATCAAACCAACTGCTACGCTCATGTTAACAAACGCTTGAAGCACCATCATAATGCCGAAGCCAAGCACGAGATAGGCAGGGAAGAATGTAGGGCACCGCTGAGCTATTCGCCCCACACGAATAAGCAAGGTGAGATATAGGAAGGCTACGAAGAGGGCACCAAAGATGCCAAGTTCTTCAATGATGATAGCAAAGATGAAGTCGGATTCTGCATGCTGCAGGAAGTCACGTTCAATTGAATTGCCAGGGCCTAAACCAATGAAGTTGGAGTTGGCAACAGCGATGTAGGCGTAAGTCGTTTGTGAGTTCTTGTCGTTGAGCAATCGCTGGGTGTCATCTTTATCTGTTGTTGCCGATGCCGTTGTTGTTTCAGAACCGAACATTCGAGTGAAGCGGTGTTTAACTGTAACCATGCGCTTGCAACCAGGAATCTCCTTCAAAGTGTCCTCTGGTACAATCATTGCCACAGCAACCAAGAATGAAGCAATGCCAGCAAGTACAGCAATACCTTTGAACATCAAATCCTTAGGCACTTGACCGATAAACATCATCACAACCACAACAAAGAACAACATGCAAGCTGTGGATACGTTATCGAGGAAAATTAAGCCACAGATTATCACCGTAGCACCACCTATCAACGCAAAAGCCAGATACCTCTTGCCACGAATGGCTCCAACCACTTTTCTCTTCTTGCCTCTCACATATTCCTCCTTCTCCGTCTGCGTCTTAGCAAGTATGACAGCCGTAGCCATCAGCAACGCCATCTTCGCAAACTCCGATGGTTGGAAACTAACAGATCCGATACTCAGCCATCTATGCGTCTCATTGATTTCGCTGCCTCCACCCAGCACAGCCGTGTAGAGAAGCATCAACACCGCAGCAGGAAATAGTATAAATGGAAACAGCATAAACCACTTGCATGGTATTCGGTGAATAAGCAAAATAATGACCAAGCCAAACAGCAAGAAGCCAGCCTGACTAAGCATAGGTCCCCAGTGATGACCACCTTCGAAGGTCAAGCGGCTCGATGCGCTGTACACCTCAACGAGCGAAATCATGCAGAGGAAGAAGTAGATCATCCACACTCCTTTGTCACCCTTGAAGAGATTACCTTTGAAGAAATCTGTGACAATTTTTCCCATAATTCTTTCAATTCTTTTTTGATATATTCTTAGCGCTATTTGGCTAGAGGAGTTAAAAGGGCAAACCCTCTATAACTCCTCATCTATATTACAAATTTTTCACGCACTCCTTGAACTGCTCGCCGCGATCCTCCATATTCTTGAACAAATCGAAGCTTGCACAGCAAGGGCTGAGAAGTACTGTGCTACCAGGAGTGGCCATCTTGAAACATTCATCTACACAATCCTTCATGCACTTCACATCAGCAATTGGAATGCCGAAGCCATCGAATGCGGCATGCAGCTTGCTGTTGTCTACGCCCATGAATACCAAGCCGATGCACTTTTCCTTCACAAGGTCGAAGATTTCCGAATAATCGTTGCCCTTGTCCTTGCCGCCAAGTATGAGGACAGTAGGAGTACGCATGCTGTCGAGAGCATACCAGCAAGCATTCACGTTTGTAGCCTTAGAGTCGTTGATGAATTCCACGCCACGTACTCTGCCAGCCTTCTCAAGGCGATGCTCTACTCCTTCGAATGTTTTCAATCCATCACGAATCTGTTCATTCGTCACGCCAGCAAGGTCGGCAGTGATGCCAGCAGCAAGCGAGTTGTATAGGTTGTGCTTGCCCCTGAGAGCCAATTCCTCCTGCTCCATATTGAAAGGCGTAGGACACTCAATTACGTACTCGTCCGAGTCAACGTATCCAACCACATTATCGCTCTTGAATTCAGAAAATGGACAAAGCTTAGCTTTGATGTTGTACTTCTTCAATTCCTCAGTCACGATAGGGTCATCGTTCCAGAACACAAACGCATCGTTCTCTGTCTGATTCTGGATTATGCGCATTTTCGAATCCACATAGTTTTGCATCTTGAAATCGTAGCGGTCGAGGTGGTCAGGAGTTATGTTCATTAGTACGGCGATGTCAGCCTTGAAATCGTACATGTTGTCGAGTTGGAAACTGCTGAGTTCAATCACATAGTAGTCGAAGTGCTCCTCTGCTACCTGCAGAGCAAGACTACTGCCGATGTTGCCGGCAAGACCAACATTGTATCCAGCATTTTTCAGAATGTGATAGATGAGCGAAGTTGTGGTTGTCTTTCCATTACTGCCTGTAATGCAGATCATCTTCGCATCTGTATAGCGACCTGCAAACTCAATTTCAGAAATGATTGGAATATTTTTCTCCTTAAGTTTCAGAATCATAGGAGCGTTCTCTGGAATACCAGGGCTCTTAATCACCTCATCTGCATTGAGAATCAGTTCCTCTGTGTGCTGACCTTCCTCCCACACGATGTCGTGGTTGTTGAGGAGTTCTTTATATCTATCCTTAATCTTCGACATGTCACTTACAAACACATCAAAACCTTCTTTCTTTGCCAAAACTGCTGCTCCAGCACCGCTCTCTGCAGCACCAAGTATTACTATTCTTTTCATTAGTTTATCTTATCTTCAAAGTTATTATTGTGATTGCCGCGAGCAGGATAGTTACGATCCAGAAGCGAGTGGTAATCATTGATTCAAACAAAAGTCCCTTAGGACGAGTGATGAGGTACTTGGTACCTTCTTCCATTTTATGGCGGTAGTGATCGTGGAACGGAGCACGCTTGAACACTCTCCACTTCTCTCCACAAGCGTTGCCCTTTTTTGCGTATGCCACTTGCAGCATCACCGAGAGGCTCTCCATCAAGAATATGCCGCAAAGAATTGGGAGAAGTAACTCCTTGTGGATGATAACCGCAGTAACTGCTATTACGCCACCAATGGCAAGGCTTCCTGTGTCACCCATGAACACCTTGGCTGGATATGCATTATACCAGAGGAAGCCAACCAACGCACCGACAAAAGCACAAAGGAATACCACAACCTCTTCCGAACCAGGTATATACATCACGTTCAAGTAACTTGCAAATTGAATATGTCCACTCACGTATGCCAATATGCCCAACGTGACTCCTATTATCGCCGAATTGCCCGCGCACATGCCATCCATACCGTCATTCAGGTTGGCACCATTACTCACCGCTGTAATGACGAACGTGGTGATTAGCACGAACAGCATCCAGCCACAGGCACGCTTCACCTTGCCATCAGAGATGAATGAGAACACCTCGTAGTAGTCGATATTGTTGTTCTTGAAGAATGGCACAGTCGTAACAGTCGATTTACGCGCCTCACTCTTATGGTACACAACCTCTTTTTCGCCAATCTCGCGAGCCACATTCTCACGCACAACTGCCTGAGGACTAAGCCATAGTGTCAAGCCTACTACGATGCCGAATACCAACTGTCCAAGCATCTTGTAACGTGGTTTCAAACCATCCTTATCACCAGAGAGCTTTATCTTGTCGTCGAGGAAACCGAGGATTCCGAAGAATAAGATAGTAGCAAGCAACAAAAGCATATACACATTAGTCAGTTTACCAAGCAACAAGCCAGGCACAATCACAGCAGCGAGAATCACCACGCCACCCATTGATGGCACACCCTTCTTCTGCACACCATAAGGATCGATGGACGCATCTCGCGCCTCCTCGATATGCTTCTTCCTGCGCATATACTTGATGAAATACTCGCCAGCCACCATAGAAATGATGAGCGACAAAATCAATGATGCCAGCGCACGAAACGACACATAACCGAGCATTCCCATGCCTGGAATGTCAAAGTCTTTCAAATATTCACTTAAATGGTAAAGCATTTCCTTACTTCTTCTTTATCGTCAAAATGATGTTTAACTCCCTTGATAATCTGATAGTCTTCATGTCCCTTGCCAGCAATGAGAATCACATCGCCTGGCTGAGCAAGCATACAAGCTGTCTTAATTGCCTGACAGCGATCCTCGATGGTCAGCACGCCAGAAAGCTGCTCAGGAGTGAGACCGGCCTGCATATCCTTGAGGATGTCTGCCGGTTCTTCATTGCGTGGATTGTCACTTGTTAGAATCACCTTATCACTCTGCTTCACAGCCTCTTGTGCCATGAGTGGACGTTTACCCTTGTCACGATTGCCGCCACATCCACACACTGTGATTATCTGTCCATGCTTTCCCTCCATCACTCCGTGGATGGCATTGAGTACGTTCTCAAGAGCATCGGGAGTGTGAGCATAATCAACGATGGCGGTGTAGCCAGATGGCGAACGGAGAGCTTCAAAGCGACCATTCACAGGCTTCATCGTGCTGAGTGCAACAAGCACATCCTGAGGTTCCTTACCGAGCATCACAGCTGCCCCATACACAGCGAGGAGATTGCTGACATTGAACTTGCCTATGAACTGCACACCAACTTCCTTTCCGTTGATATCCAGGTACATGCCCTCGAAGTGACACTCAATGATCTTTGCCTTGTAGTCTGCAGGACTCTGTACTGAATATGTCTTCACCGCAGCCTTAGTGTTCTGTACCATCACCATGCCGTTTCGGTCGTCAGCATTAGTCACTGCAAATGCATCGGCAGGAAGATTATCGAAGAACTGTTTCTTTGCCTTGATGTAGTTCTCGAATGTTTTGTGGTAGTCGAGGTGATCGCGAGTTATGTTTGTGAACAATCCGCCAACAAACTTCAATCCGCCAATGCGGTTCTGTACCACCGAATGGCTGCTCACCTCCATAAATGCATATTCGCATCCAGCATCCACCATCTTGGCAAGCAGCTGGTTGAGTGTCACAGGATCAGGAGTTGTGTGTTCTGTTGGTATTGCCTCGCCGTCGATGTAGTTACACACCGTGGACAGCAATCCCACCTTGTATCCCATGGAACGGAACAAATCGTAGAGCACGGTAGCAATCGTTGTCTTGCCATTAGTACCTGTAACCCCCACAAGCTTCAACTTGCTTGTTGGGTCTCCATAGAAAGTGGTAGCCACCTGACCAACGATCTGCTCAGAGTTCTCCACTTTAATATATGTTACATTCTCGTTCACATCCGCAGGCATATCTTCACACACCACAGCCACTGCACCCAGTTCTATAGCCTTGCAAATGTAGTTGTGACCATCTGCCACTGTGCCTTTTACCGCAACGAACAGATGCCCATCCTTTATCTGGCGCGAATCGATCTGCACGCCAAGAATGTCCTTGCTCATATCGCCCTTAGCTTCGAGGATGTTGAGCTTGCTTACGAGATCTTGCAATTTCATATCTTATGTCTTATTTTATATTTATCATAGTTTATACACCCCATATGGCATTTTCTCTCCTGCCAGAGGAAGAATAGGAGGGAGATTAATTCAGTTCTAATACAACCGTCTGTCCTTTCACTATCTTACTGCCTGCAGAAACACTCTGCTCTTTCACTTTTCCCTTACCCTTCATCCTAACATGCAAGCCACGTGTTTCAAGTGCATAGACAGCATCACGTGCACCCATTCCAATCACGCTTGGAACGAGGTTGTCCGTCATCTTCACCTGCTGAAAATCAACAGAACTTCTACCCACAGCAGCTGTTCCCCACTCATATCCAACGCCACCTTGCGCTTTGAGTCCCAGTTCGTTGAGCACATACTGAGCCGAGATTACATTACCACTCTTCACCTCAGGCACAAACAATGCCGTTGAGTCCTTGGCGCGGTTGAGGTCTGTAGTCACATTTTTGGAATATATGCGCTGAGCAATCTTTGAGAATACTGGGCCTGCCTGTCCACCACCACTGGCTCCGAAACTGGCATGACGTATTGCAACGATGCAACTGTACTTCGGTTCCTCTGAAGGATAGTAGCCACAGAAGCTGACAAGGTGCTCATTCGCTCCACCCTTATATCCAGAACCATTCGACACCTGTGCCGTACCTGTCTTTCCCGACACATGGAAGTAAGGATTACCGGCTCTCTTACCAAGCCCATCCTTGTCATTCACCACTCGGTACAGTATCTTCTGAATATCCTCAAGCGTTGACTGCTTGCAGATGCTTGGCTTGATTACTTCCACAGGGAATTCCTCCACCATTTCTCCGTTTCTTTCCAATCCTTTCACGAAACGAGGACGAACCATCTTACCTCCATTTGCTATAGCATTGTAGAATGAAACTGTGCTGATTGGCGGAATCTGAGTCTCGTACCCAATCGACATCCATGCCAAAGCTGTGTTTGACCAGTTCACCCAGTACTTTCCCTCCTTCTTAGGCATACGAATCTTTGGATCGGCAGCACCCGAGAATGGCAATCCGAGAGGAGTGCCAATTCCTACACGACGCAAGCCCTCCACAAACTTTTCTGGCTGGTTGTGATAGTGAGCATCAATCAGCTTACTGATGCCGATATTGGATGAAAACATCAGCGTATGCGGCACGTCTATAGGACCATAGCCACCGCGAGTTGCCCAGTTGTGATCCTTCATCTTTGCACCATACATATTGCAAATTCCATTGCCTGTGTCCACCCAGTCAGTCACCTTGATGTAGCCATCGTCCAGCGCAACCATGATGCTTGCCGTCTTGAACGTAGAACCTGGTTCCATCAATGCCGCAAGGGCATAATTTCGAGCTTCGTAATACTCGCCGTCGTTGTATCGCTGAAGATTCACGATGGCTTTCACGTCTCCCGTCTTCACCTCCATCAGCACTACAACGCCCATCGAGGCTTCCAACTCATGCAACTTCTCGCGCAACGCACTCTCGCAGATGTCTTGCATACTCACATCTATGGTGCTTACAAGGTCATAGCCATCCACAGGCTCTTTATCTATTATATTCAGATACTTAGAGAGAACTTTCTTATGATGCACCTTGCCAGGCTCACCTCTCAAGAGAGAATCGTAGGCAAGTTCAAGACCAGAACGAGCAGAGTCCTTAGCACCGAACATCTCACCGAGTGTACGCTTCGCCAAAGAACCGAAAGGTTTGTTGCGGTTGTTGCGCGGCACAACTACAAGTCCACTTTTGTTCCTGTTCTTGTAATTAAACACTGGCAGTTTGATCAGTTCATTGAACTGTATGAAGTTCAGCACTGTACGAGGACAGATTTCCCAGTAACGGCTGCCTAGATGATCCTTGCCAGCAGTCATACCCTCTTTCAGGCGATCGTAGTACTGCTGCTTGGTGTATTTATCGCATATCTTTGCCAATCCACTGCTTATAGAATCCAAGTTGGCAAGGAATATAGAGTCCTTCTCACGCTTCAGCTTCCAGTTGATGGAATCCTTCGTCTGCACGCCGCCCGACCGATAGTCGAGATACACCTTGTAGTCGGGCAAGCTACTTGCCATCAGTTGTCCGTCGGCTGAAAGGATATTGCCACGAGTAGGAGGCAGATCAATAGTATCGCTCACGCTCACCTCACCAACAGCTTTCCATTTATCGTGCTGTACTGTGGCGGTGTAGATAGCCTTTCCGATGATCGTCACCATGATGATGGCAGCGATTACCCATATCCACGTAACTCGCGTATGTATGTATTTCTTGTCGAATTTCATTGTTTAGTCCTCCTGTTTTTTATTGTCGTTTGCTGCCTCTGGCTTTCCCCCTTCACCTTTAGGCATAGCCTTCAAGCTATCCTCGGCTTTCTGTGCGGCACTTGCTTTCTCTGCCTTGATTGCCGAGCTATCGACAAGTACCTCTTTAACTGCTTTCTCCGCCTTCAAGTGACGGCTGTCGTTCACCCTAATCAGGTATGGCGGAGTGATTGGATTGTGCAGCACGCTGTCTTTAGTGTAGCGGAGTGCTTTCTCCACGCTCGACTGCCGAGTGAGGTTCATCAGTTCGCTCGACTGCGTCAGTACGTTGTACTTCACATCCTGCAGATGACTGCGCAAGCTGTCTATGAGTATTGCATCCTGCTGACTGCTGTATCGGTTGCCCGTATATACAATCATCAGCACCACGCAGAACATCACAAACAACACTTGCTTCATCACCAGCTTGCTCATCAAGAAATCGCCTCCCAAAATTGACTTTATGGAGATTTCCCCCATGTCATCCTCATCGGTAAACTTCTTGATCGCCTCAATGGCTTCTTGGTCCTCCGTTTTCTGTCCCCCAACAGAGTCCTTAGGAGGAGTCATTTCCAACTCTTCCTGCTTAACATTTTCCTTGTCGTCAAACTTTGACATTTCTACTTAGTTTACCCTTTTAAATATAATAATGTGTCTTCTCACTTTACCACGCAATTCAAAGGCGTGGATTTATATCTTTTCTGCTATTCTCAACTTAGCGCTCCTGCTTCTCGGATTCCTCTCCTGTTCCTCGTCCGCAGGTACGATCACCTGCCTATTAACGAGCTTGAACGGAGTGTTCACTCTACCGAAGAAGTCCTTGTCTTCCTTGCCCTCCACGTTACCAGTCTTCATCAGGTTCTTCACAATCCTGTCCTCCAGCGAGTGGTAGGTTATCACCACTAGTCTACCTCCAGGTCTCAGCAACTCTGTGGCAGCTTTCAGCATATCGCGCAATGCATCCATCTCATGGTTCACCTCTATGCGCAGCGCTTGAAACACCTTCGCCATATCTTTCTTCTCACGCTCATTCTTAAAGAATGGCTTCACCACCTCCAGAAAATCGCCTATTGTCTCTATCTTCTTCTGAGCCCTTGCCTTCACGATGGCAGAAGCTATCTTGCGGCTCTGCTTCAGCTCGCCATACAGATAGAGGATGTCTGACAACTGTTTCTCATCGTACGTATTCACAACATCTGCCGCAGTCTTGCCTGCCCTCTGATTCATACGCATGTCAAGTCTGCCTTCAAATCTGAACGAGAATCCACGCTCGCTATCATCGAAGTGATGCGAGCTCACGCCAAGGTCGGCAAGCACGCCATCTATTTCCTCCTCGCCATAGTAACGCATCCAGTTCTTCAGGTAACGGAAATTACTTCTTACGAACGTGAATCTCTCCTCATCAAATCCCTCCGCATTCTTCTCCGCATCAGCATCTTGATCAAAACTGTACAAATGACCCTCCTCATCCAAGCGCGAGTAAATCTCGCGAGAATGACCGCCACCGCCGAAGGTCACATCCACGATGACACAACCCTCGCCTATGTTCAAGCCATCAACGCTCTCTTTTAGGAGCACCGGCACATGATATACAATATCTTCACTCATTACCTAATAAATTTTCGATACTGTCACCTACATCAACACTCCGATTCAACACCTCGTCTAATTTCTCTTTGCTCCACACCTCTATTGCATTGTCAACAGCAATAAATCTCACGTCAGCATCAATACCTGCATACTGAAGCTTTCTTTTCGAGATTAAGAAGCGACCATTGCTGTCAAGCTCTATAGGCTCAGCGTCAAGCACAAACTGACGCAGAATCATCTGATGCTTGCTGTTCCAAGCATTCAGCTTTGACTTCAAGTCATCGAGCTTCGCATTCCACACAGACTCCGGATATAGCACAAGGCAAGGCTGGAAAAGATCATTGCGCAGAACGAGCTTCTGTTCGCCCTCTGCCTCCAACGCTCTTCTCAGCTGAGCTGGCAGGAAAACTCTGCCTTTTGCGTCTGTTTTTGCTGGATAATCGCCTATGAATCTCATCATAATTTATAAATAATGTGCAAATGTAACAAATCCTCCCCACATTTCCCCACTTTTACGCCAATTATTTTAAAAAAAGTTTTCAACAGGGGTGTTAATAACTTTTTATCTCATTGTTTTATAGTATTTTTTGCAAATTTGCGTTTTGGTGGGGGACATAAAACGAAAACTCCACATTGCAATTGCAATTAATCAGACACAACCATTTTTTGTATGAAATATTTTTTCAATTCAATAAAATTCACTTACTTTGCAACGCAATTGTACAACCAGCGCATCATCACAATCATTTCACACATTCCATGCACAAAAAACTTATAACATTCATATCGTTCCTCACCTTCCTCATCGCAGCTTTACCTACCGAAGCACAAATACGACTCGGAGTCAAGGGAGGTTACAATCTAAGCAAAGTTTCGCTCACAGGAAATCTGCTTGAGAACCTCAATAAGGACAACCAGGAAGGCTTCTTCGCCGGTATAACTACCGAAGTGAACACCAGCATAGGCTTAGGTGCTGACATAGCAGTGCTCTACGATCAGAAAAGGATCAGCACAGGCTACGATACCACAGAGAAATTGGAGTATATCGACATACCATTCAACGTCAAGTACGCATTCGGTTTAGGTAGTCTTGCGAGTGTGTATATTGCCACAGGACCTCAGTTCGCGTTCAACATCAGCGGCAAGAATTTTGACTACTACCGCTTCAACGACACCTACAAGCACGAGTTCCAGTTGCGCAATTCCGAGTTCAGCTGGAACGTAGGCGCAGGCGTCACCCTTTTCCGCCATATGCGCATCGGTTACAATTACAACATAGCTATCGACCAGACTGCCAACCTCAAGAAACTGAGCATCAAAGACTACACCGAACTTGCTACAGGCGAGCTTAAGAATAATACCCAGCAGGTTTCACTCACGATACTCTTCTAACCATCACTACTTCCTTTGATGCTCTTTGCTGATATCATACTACCAATAGCATTCGACAGTTTCACATACCTCGTCCCCTCCAGCATGGAAGACAGAGTTGTGCGAGGCTGCCGTGTCGTTGTGCCATTAGGCAAGAGCAAGATATACACAGGCGTAGTGCTGCGCACCCACAGCAACCAGCCACATGGCGTGGAAATCAAATCGGTGATGGAAGTACTTGATGACCATCCCGTAGTGAACGAGAAGCAGTTCTCCTTCTGGCAATGGATTGCTAACTACTATATCTGCCCCCTTGGCGACGTTATGAAATGCGGTCTGCCTGGAGCCATGAAGCCCAAGGATGAGGAAGCACTGAAGGAGGTTACGCGCAAGCGACGAGGCTGCAAGAGCGACATTGTCGCTGAGGATAAATATCTTTACAACACGCTCAATCCCGCACAACAAAAAGCCCTCCATCAGATAGAGGAATCCTTCCTTACCAAGAATGTCACCCTATTGCACGGAGTAACATCGAGTGGCAAGACAGAAGTGTATATTCACCTGATAAACAAGTATCTCGACCAAGGCAAACAAGTTCTCTATCTCTTGCCGGAGATTGCTCTCACCACACAAATCACAGAACGGCTGCGTCGTGTATTTGGCGACCGTATGGGCGTGTATCACAGCAAGTTCACCGATGTGCAGCGACTCGAAGTGTATAAGCGACAGGCATCTGCCGTACCCTACCAGATTATTCTCGGCGTGCGCTCCAGCATCTTTCTTCCCTTCCAAGACTTAGGACTCGTTATCATCGACGAAGAGCATGAACAAAGCTATAAGCAGCAGGATCCTGCGCCACGCTACCATGCCCGTTCATCAGCCATTATGCTTGCCCACAGCTTTGGAGCAAAGACGCTGCTCGGCACAGCTACCCCAAGCTTCGAGACCTACCACCTCGCCCGCAAGGAGCGCTACGGCTACGTGCAACTTACGCAGCGATATAAAGACCTCCAGCTACCGTCCATCGAGATTGTTGACACTAAGGAGGCAAAGCGCAAGAAACTCATGAAGGGACTCTTTTCGCCTCGCCTCATCGAGGTGATGCAAGAGGCTCTGGACAGAAAGGAGCAAGTCATCCTCTTCCAAAACCGTCGTGGCTTTTCCTCATTCATCGAGTGCAAGACCTGCGGATGGGTGCCACGTTGTCCTCATTGCGACGTCAGCCTCACGCTCCACAAGAAAAATACCACCCTTACCTGCCACTACTGCGGCTACACCTGCCGCATACCTGACCAATGCCCCAACTGCGAGACGAAGGAATACATCGAAATTGGCACAGGCACAGAACGAATCGAAGACGAACTGCAGACACTCTTTCCCGATGCCACAGCCTTGCGCATGGATCTCGACACTGCCAAGACACGCGCGCAGTACGAGCGCATCATCTCCAGCTTCGCGGCACATAAGGCAGACATACTAGTCGGCACTCAGATGGTGACCAAGGGGCTAGACTTCGACAATGTATCGGTAGTAGGCATCCTCGATGCAGACACCATGCTCAACCTTCCCGACTTCCGCAGCCACGAACGCACGTTCCACACGCTCAGCCAGGTGGCAGGACGTGCCGGACGCAAACACAGCGGAGGTCGTGTGATACTCCAAACGCGCAGTGCCAATAGCGAGATTATAGCACAGATTACCGCCAATGACTACTGGGGCATGTTCTACACTCAAATGCTTGAGCGCCAGACATTCCGTTACCCACCTTTCTACCGTCTCATATACGTCTATATGCGTCACCGCGACGACCACCTTCTCGACCACCTCGCCGAGGATATGGGCAATAGGCTCCGCACCGTGTTCGGCGACCGCATTCTCGGTCCCGACCGCCCCCCTATATCACGCATACAGTCACTCTACATCCGCAAAATCATGATCAAAATAGAGCACTCCGCCTCTATCGACAAGGTGCGCCAAGCGCTCATCACTATCCAGCAGCAGATGCTAGCCCAGCCTATGGCAAAAAGCCTCAACATTTACTATGACGTTGATCCGTTGTAAGTTTTTTATTTACTCTTTATACAATACGATGCTGATACGTTGTAGGCATTTTATATGCTCTTTATTCTTTTTGGGCTCTATTTTGTGGTGTGTTTCTGCTTTTTATTCACGTTTTTGTTGGTATTGTACGTAATAATCCGTAACTTTGCACCGCTAATTTTCTGTATTACACAAAGAAGAAAAGAAGTATTGACAAATAACCTAACAAATAATAATATGAGTTTGAAAATTATTGTACTCGCTAAGCAGGTGCCAGACACACGCAATGTTGGCCCAGACGCGATGACTCCAGAGGGTACAGTGAACCGTGCTGCACTTCCAGCTGTGTTCAACCCTGAGGATTTGAATGCCCTTGAGCAGGCTCTTCGTCTCAAGGATGCTAATCCTGGTTCTACAATCACAATGCTCACAATGGGTCTCCCTAAGGCTGCAGAAGTGCTTAAGGAAGGTATCTATCGTGGTGCAGATGAGGGTATCCTTATCTCTGACCGCCCTCTCGGCGGTGCTGATACACTTGCAACATCTTACACTCTTGCACAGGCTATCAAGAAGGTTGGTGATTATGACATCATCCTCTGCGGTCGCCAGGCTATCGACGGTGACACTGCTCAGGTAGGTCCACAGGTAGCAGAGAAGCTCGGTCTCACTCAGATCACTTACACAGAGGAAATCATCTCTCTCGACAAGGAGGCAAAGAAGATTGTTGCTAAGCGTCACATCGACGGCGGTGTTGAAACTGTAGAAGGTCCACTTCCAATCGTTGTAACCGTCAATGGTTCTGCAGCTCCTTGCCGCACACGCAACGTGAAGCGCGTTTGGGCAAACAAGAACCGCGAGTTCACTGTTTGGGGTGCTGCTGACATCGAGGCAGATCCAATGCAGATTGGTAAGGCTGGCTCGCCAACTAACGTAAAGGCAGTTAAGAGCATCGTCTTCAAGGCTAAGGAAAACAAGACTCTCACATCTTCTGACGAGGATATCAACAGTCTTATTGTTGAACTTATGGAATCTAACACAATAGGTTAATGCATAATTCATAATTCATAATTCATAATTAAGCTGCGCGCTGGTTGCTCAATCCTGCATACAGATTAATTATGAAGAACATTTAGCCAAACATCGGCCTATAACTCCGAATGGCAATTATGAATTATGAATTAAGAATTATGAATTAAATAAAATGAATAGCGTATTTGTATATTGTGAACTTGAAGGCAACAAGGTTGCTGATGTAAGTTTGGAGCTCTGCACAAAGGGTCGCAAGCTCGCTAATCAGCTCGGCGTTCAGCTTGAGGCTCTCCTCATCGGTACAAACCTTGAGGGTGTTGAGAAGCAAGTTATCCCTTACGGTGTTGACAAAGTACATGTTTTTGATGCTGAGGGCCTCTTCCCTTACACATCTCTCCCACATACTTCTGCAGTAGTAAACCTCTTCAAGGAAGAGCAGCCACAGATCTGCCTCCTCGGTGCAACAGTTATCGGTCGCGACCTCGGTCCACGCGTTTCTTCTGCACTCCACTCAGGTCTTACAGCCGACTGTACTCAGCTCGAGATTGGCTCGTTCGACATGAAGGTGAAGGACGCTGAGGGCAACATGGTGGACAAGCACTATGAGGATCAGCTCTACCAGATCCGCCCTGCATTCGGCGGTTCCATCATCGCTACTATCGTGAACCCAGAGCATCGTCCACAGATGGCTACAGTTCGCGACGGCGTGATGAAGAAGGAAATCCTCGACGAGAACTACAAGGGCGAAGTCATCAAGCACGACGTTGCTAAGTACGTTCCAACAACTGACTATGTAGTTAAGGTTCTCGACCGTCACGTAGAGGCTGCTAAGCACAACCTCAAGGGTGCTCCAATCGTAGTTGCTGGCGGTTATGGCGTAGGTGGTCCAGAGGGCTTTAAGATGCTCTTCGACCTCGCTAAGGAACTCCACGCTGAGGTAGGCGCTTCACGTGCTGCTGTTGACGCAGGCTGGATCGACCACGATCGTCAGATTGGTCAGACTGGTGTCACTGTTCGTCCAAAGGTTTACATCGCTTGCGGCATCTCAGGTGCTATCCAGCACATTGCAGGCATGAAGGACGCAGGCATCATCATCTCTATCAACAACGACCCTAACGCTCCAATCAACCAGATTGCAGACTACATCATCAACGGTACTGTTGAAGAGGTTGTTCCAAAGCTCATCAAGTATTATAAGAAGAATTCTAAATAATGCATAATTCATAATGCAGAATTCATAATTGGCTTGCGCAGCGATTTATACAGAACAATCCGCATGGCTAAAAATTATGAATTATGAATTATGAATTATGAATTGCAAAAACTATGGCAAATTCATATACAGACGTTCCTGAGATTAAATTCCACATGGAACACCCGCTCATGAAGCGCATCGTAGAGCTCAAGGAGCGCAACTATGCTGACTACGGTCAGTACGACTATGCACCAAAGGACTTCGAGGACGCTATGGACAACTATGACCGTCTCCTTGACATCACTGGTGACATCAACGCAAACATCATCGGCCCTAACTCTGAGGACGTTGATGCAGAAGGTCCTCACTGCGAGAACGGCCGTGTTCGCTATGCAAGCAAGACTTACGAGAACCTTGACGCTACTATCAAGGCAGGTCTCTGCGGCATGACAATGCCACGTCGCTACGAGGGTCTCAACCTCCCTAACGTTGTCTATACAGCTGCCAACGAAATCATCGCTGAGGGCGATGCAGGCTTCGAGAACATCTGGTCTCTCCAGGACTGTATCGAAACTCTCTATGAGTTCGGTGACGAGGATCAGCGTCGTCGCTACATCCCACGCGTTTGTGCAGGCGAGACAATGTCTATGGACCTCACTGAGCCAGACGCAGGTTCTGACCTCCAGTCAGTAATGCTCAAGGCTACATACGACGAGGCAGAAGGCTGCTGGCGCCTCAACGGTGTTAAGCGCTTCATCACAAACGGTGACGCTGACATCCACCTCGTGCTCGCTCGTTCTATCGAAGGCACAAAGGACGGACGTGGTCTCTCTATGTTCATCTACGACAAGCGCAACGGTGGCGTAAACGTACGCCGTATCGAGAACAAGCTCGGCATCCACGGCAGCCCAACATGTGAGCTCGTTTACAAGAACGCTAAGGCAGAACTCTGTGGCTCTGAGAAGCTCGGTCTTATCAAGTACGTTATGGGCTTGATGAACGGCGCTCGTCTTGGCATCGCTTCTCAGTCAGTAGGTGCTGAGCAGGCAGCTTACGAAGAGGCTATCAACTACGCTCGCGACCGCAAGCAGTTCGGCAAGGAAATCATCAACTTCCCAGCTGTTTATGACATGATTGCTCGCATCAAGGCTAAGCTCGATGCTGGTCGTTCACTCCTCTACATGACAGCTCGCTATGTTGACATCTACAAGTGTCTCGACGACATCTCTAAGGAGCGTTCACTCACTCCAGAGGAGCGTGCTGAGTTCAAGAAGTACAGCAAGATGGCTGATGCCTTCACTCCACTCGCTAAGGGTATGAACTCTGAGTTCGCCAACGAGAGTTCTTACGATTCTATCCAGGTACACGGTGGTTCAGGCTTCATGCTCGAGTACAAGTGCCAGCGCGTTTACCGCGACGCACGTATCATGTCTATCTACGAGGGTACTACTCAGCTCCAGACTGTTGCAGCTATCCGCTACATCACTTCTGGATTCTATGAGGGCATTATCAACGAGTACGCACAGGAGCCAGTTGCTGCTGAGTACGCTTCTTACGCAGAGCGCATCGCCGTTATGTTCGAGAAGCTCAAGGCTGCTACTGCAAAGGCTAAGGAAGCTGGCAACCAGGAGTTCCTTGACCTCTGCTCACGCCACCTCTACGAGATGACAGCATACGTTATCATGTCTCACCTCCTCCTTCAGGACGTTCAGCGCAACGCTGACCTCTTCAAGAAGAGCCTCGTAGTCTTCATGAACTACGCAGAGAGCAAGGTAGAGGAGCACAGCAACTACATCGCTAAGCTCGATGTCGATCAGCTCGAGGCATACCGTCAGGAATAATAAATGAATCAATGGGGCAATCCCGTTGATTCACTTCACACATAATAATAAAAAAAGGACTCGTCAATTGGCGAGTCCTTTTTTTATTATTCATAGTCCTTCTTTCTCTTAGGATTCATTGGGAACCAGCCCTTCTGTACCCTCTTTTTCTGCTCAAATATTTCAAGGATGCTCCAAAAACTGCTGCATCCGATGACGCCGAGCACAGGGCTGACAATGATGTTCTCGACAAGGAGAGATGCGACGAGGAAGATAGTGCCAGCAATGGCAAACCACCACCAGCAGCGTGTGCCGAAGTAGTACTCTGATTTTATGACTATGGGGTGAAACAGTCCTATGACGAGGAATGTTGCCACTGCTATGATTATTCCGAGGAAATTCATGAGAATGTAGATGCTGGTGTTTTATTGTATCTGCAAATAGTTAAGGAACTCTTCTGGTTTGTCGTTCAAAACAAGTGTATCAGGGAACTCAGTCTCTGCAAGCAGAGGGAGAACATATTCGTAGTTAGCGATATCAAGGTTGATGTGCGCATCGCTACCAAGGATGACTGGCACCTCATATTTCTTGCACAGACGGAGAATCTCAAGATTGTTGGGACGCGCCTTTGCCACCTTGCCTCGCGAAGGCTTAAAGGTGGAGTTGTTGATTTCCAGGAGCGTGTGTGATTCTTTGGCAGCGATGACCATTGGCTCAAAGAAAAGTTCTGCTGTACCATCGCCCGGATGGGAAATGATGTGCGTCCACTTGTTGCGTATGGCAGCCACCATACCTTCTGTGTTCTCTTCTTTCGTACCACCCTGCCAGCAGAGCTGATGGATGCCTGCGATGCGGATATCGAGGAGGGAGCAATGGAAATCGTCGAGGTCAAGCGTGCCTTTGGTGTCAAGGATGTTCAGCTCTGCACCTAACAGCAGGCGCATTTCACCCCACTGACGAGGTACTACGTGCGTGTTGCGAAAATACAGAGGATTGCATGTGCCCGGAATCCCAGGACCATGCTCAGTGATGCCAAATATCTTGAGCCCTTTCTCCTGCGCCGTTGCCACCATTTCCATCACTGTGTTAAATGCATGGCCAGACATGAGTGTATGCGTATGTACGTCAACTAATGTTTTCATCTCTTTCTTATCATTATTCTGAGCGATTTGAGCACAATCATAATGGCTTGATGCCAGAGTGGCTCGCTCGGTATGTTGTCAATGTTCTCTGTATAGAATTTGCCAATGAACTTGCCGTGGTTCTTACCATGTTTGCAGAACACGTTCTTGAAAAACGGAGGCCAGAAAATGAAGCGCTGGAAGAAACTGCCGTGCTTCATCTTGTTGTATATAGGCTTGACGAGTGATGAGTATGCCTCACCGCTCACGATGCTCTGCGCAGCAAGCTGACCACTACGCAGGGCATAATAGATACCTTCGTAAGTGAGGAGTTCTACGAATCCTCCTGCATCGCCAGCGAAAAGCACGTCTGCAGATTTCCACTCAGATGGCCGCACCTCAGAAGGGATGAGCGCTCCGCGCAGCGGATACTTGTCTAAGTTCTTTACACCAAGACGCTGCATGAACTCTGTCTGAGCCTTACGCAAGTCATGCTTCTTCTTTA
The DNA here is from genome assembly GCA_045600665.1 of Bacteroidaceae bacterium. Lineage (GTDB taxonomy): Bacteria > Bacteroidota > Bacteroidia > Bacteroidales > Bacteroidaceae > Minthosoma. The sequence continues at coordinate 60,874 of JAZRYI010000109.1, read as the reverse complement.
TTCGTGCCCCAAGACCGATAGCACGTTTCTTGCCCTTCTTGAACACCCATGCGTATGCCTCTGGCACCACGTTGAAGTATATGTTCACGTCATCTATGTCGCAATCTTCTTCATCCACAAACACCTCGATGCAGAAGCCATTCTCTTTGTCGAGTTTGTAACGTTTGTCTGCCTTTGCCAGCAAATGTCCCACAGTGCTGTTCACGCCGTCGGCAGCAACCAAACGCTTGTATTCTACTACAGTGCCAGACTCAAGCGTAGCACGATGAGCAGAAAAATCGATAGCTTTGATGCCATCGCCTTCCAAAATCTTGCCTCCTTGTTGCTTATAGTGCTGCACGAGGAAGTTATCGAACACAGGACGGTCAATCAGCACAAGCGGATTGTCCAATCGCACTCTCACAATCTGCTGAGTGTAATCCCACAAGGCAAAATGACTCTCTTTGCCCATCACACAGTCTTTCATGCACTCATTCCACACAGAATCGCCCAGTATGTCACGAAGGCAATTCTGACCTTTCTGTGTGAAGAGTCCGCCACACAGCTTATGGCGAGGGAACACTGCTTTGTCCGCCACGATGCAATCCACTCCTGCTTTCTGCAACGAAAGGGCACAAGCAGAACCCGCGGGGCCAGCACCGATGATTAGTACCTCTGTTGTTATCATATTGTTTGTGGTTTAGAACTGGAAGTATATGAATGGCTGTACATCGCTGCTCTTGATCTGAATGACAATGAAGATGAGCACGATGATGACAAGAGCCTTGACGAGCAATGGCATCTTTGTCACTAAAGATTTACTCTTGTCCGTCCACGAGTCAGGGAAGAGATGAAGCACATAGCCAAGCAGCATAAGGCTCGCCACTGCACTGTACGATTCCACCCATTGGGTGAATATCTGTGGCTGGAACTTGGTGAATATCTGAATGAACACCTGATTTGCTATGCCGAAGTTCTGAGCACGGAAGAGTACCCAGCAGGCAGCAACAAGGTGGAAGGTGATCAATGCACCGAATATGCGAAGCGGAAGACTGTCAAGCGTGGCAGCATTTGGATTCTTCTTGCTTGGCAGATACGTGAGTGGACTTGCCTTTGGGCAGATGCTGTGCCATATCTTGTCCACGCAGAGGAACAATCCGTGCAGTCCGCCCCAGAGGACGAAATTGAGCGATGCGCCATGCCACAAGCCACCAAGCAACATAGTCATAAGGAGGTTGAAGTACTGGCGAATCTTGCCATGACGATTGCCTCCAAGACTTATGTAAAGATAGTCCTTGAGCCATGAAGAAAGGCTGATGTGCCAGCGGCGCCAGAACTCTGTGATGCTTGCCGACTTGTAAGGGCTATCGAAGTTCTTAGGGAACTGGAATCCTAGCAAAAGAGCTATGCCGATTGCCATGTCGGAGTAGCCAGAGAAGTCGCAGTATATCTGAAGCGTGTAGCCATACACCGCAAGAAGATTCTCCAAGCCGCTGTATAAATCAGGCTGATCGAACACTCGCTCCACAAAGTTGACGCTGATATAGTCGCTGATGACTGCTTTCTTGAAAAGACCTGCAATGATGTAGAACACGCCAGAACCGAACATCTCGTTTGTGACCATGAGCGGACGGCGAATCTGAGGGATAAAGTCGCGAGCACGCACAATAGGTCCTGCCACGAGCTGTGGGAAGAAGGATACGTAGAATGCGTAGTCGAGCAGACGATTGAGAGGCTTGATATTGCCCCTATACACATCGATGGTGTAGCTGAGCGACTGGAACGTGAAGAACGAGATGCCCACAGGCAGGAAGATGTCGCGAGGCTGCCAAACCACCCCAAGCAGATAGCTGCCTGTGATGCTCGATGGTACATGGATGCCATTCTGCTCAAGCAGAGAACAGATTGTCTCACCAAGGAAGTTAGTGTATTTGAAGAACATGAGCAGTCCCAAATCAAGCACTAACGACAAGAACACCAAAGTCTTGCCCATGCCGCACTTCCCTACTCCTGCTATTGCCTTGGCAATAAAGTAGTCGGACACCGTGACGAGAGCAAGCAACACAAAGAAGAGACCGCTGCTCTTGTAGTAGAAATAGTATGAAAACAGCGTCACGAACAGTATGCGTAAGGTGTCAGCCTTACCAAGTACGCTGTATATGAGCGAGAATCCGAGAAACAGGAAGAGGAAAATTCCGCTGCTGAATATCATCGGACTATCAGGTTGATATGTGAGTTGGTCAATGACCCTAAGCCAATCTATGTCGAACATTTTGCTATTTACGATTTACCTTTTACTATTTACCATTTGTGGTACAGAATGAACAGAGGTGCGATTAGAATCCTTTCACACTCTTGTATGGTTTCTGTTCCTGAGGCGTAGAACCATGCATCATTCTGGTTTGTGTGCCAGAGAGAGCAGTGCCATTATACGCCTTGTAAATTGCTTCGCCCAATAGTTTTCCCTGCAAATTATAGCCCTGAGCGAGATAGTGAATCTGGTCGCTTGCCATAAGGCCTGAGCTGTACCAGTTGTTGCAAGCAGATGCTCCGCCTGCAATGTTGAAGATATCCCACACCGCATAATGGTGAGTGCGGCAGAAGCTCACGATGCTGTTCGCCACTTTCTCTGTCTTTGCTGTGTTTGGCACCTTAGTTGTAGTATAGTGAGTGCGGCGCTTGCGACCTCTGCCCGTAGTGTAGCTGCCTGTGCGACTAGACAGGTAACTGCCAGGAGGCGTTGTAAACACGAACGACACGCCGGGACACACATCCTTAATGCGAGAGGTGAGCAAATTCATCGTTTCGGCATGCACCTTCTCATCAATGGAAGCAGCATGCGCCTCATTTGTGCCAAATGAGATGACCACCATGTCGGGATGCTCCGCAGCCACACGCTGCACCATATCATTCTCATAAAATCTGCGCGCCCATGCTCCATTGATGCCATAGTAGGCAAACTCCACGTTAGGGAAATATCTCTGCAGAGTATTGCCAAGCGAGCGAGGCAGATAGTTGCCCTTCACGTGCGAGTCACCAATGTGCATCACCTTCACAGTCTTGCCGCCCTTCAATTTCTCAAACACGCGACGCAACTCCGCACCACCCTCCAGCTCATTGCTGCGCGTGTTGCGAAATCCCATTGGGAAAGGAGTGTAGAGCGACTGAGCCTTCACGGTCTGCAACATAAAGCTGAAAACCAAAAGGCAGCACACAAATGATATGATTCTATTTATTTTCGTCATTATTTGATTCCCGATCTATTATCGTAGTTTTCCTTGCCATTCATCAGCACCTCGTAGAGGAGTTCTGCAAGATGTCTGCCACCAGCAAAATTGATGTGAGTATAGTCGAGGTTCGCTTGTTTCTGATCCTTCATCTTGGCAAGGCTGCCATCTCCACCCATCGCCTCGTAAAGGTTCCAGAATGCCACATGGTGATCGCTTGCCATCTTGCGCTCATAGTTGACGAGTTCCTTCACGCCACCCATCGTATGCATTTTCCCGTCCGCGCCCTTCGAGTCGCGGTCGCCCATGCTTACCACGAGTATGCTCGCCTGTGGGAATGCCGCCTTGAGTCGGTCAATCACATTGCCCATCTTGGAGGCGTAGGCACTGTAATCCTTCACTTTAGGTCCTGCTACGTTCAAGCCATAATGTATGATGATGAGGTCGTAAGGGCGCACGGACGCAAACTCACGCAGCGTTTCTTGAGGGATGCCCTCAATGAACTGTCCACCGCTGCCGCGCATGCTGAAGTTGTCAACAGCCACACCTTTGCGGCCATCAAGCGCAACGCCATAGAAGCGTGAACCTCCACCGCCCTTCACGGTCATATTGAACTTGCCGATTCGTCCGCTCACTGACTTAGCCACCACATTTCCAGCCCCTTGCTGAGGCTGTTCCACACGGCGCTGACGATACACTACCGAGTCCTTCACTGTAGTGTCCAGTTCCTCTATATACTCCTCTCGCGCCTCTTCTCCATTCGAGAACAGCGAGAAGGTTGTGCCTCCGTTCAAGGCATACTCTATGTTGAGGCCATTGCCAGGAGTGAAATACACAGTTGCCACCTCTGCCGTGTCGAGCAAGTTTGGATACACGTTCTTCTGTCCGCGCAATTCGTATGTCGCAGTGCCATGCGGAATGAAATAGCTGCCTGCCATGCCCTGCATAGTGCTCTTGAAACCACGTCCTTTATCGTTGGCGTGGTAATTGCTCCAGCCTGATCGTTTTGAGTTCACTGAGCGTCGGAAATCCGATGACACGCAATGGATTTCTACAAAGCCCGGACCCTTGCCGCCGAACTTACCTTGCAGCAATCCACGCAAGTCCATCGTAAGGATGTCACCCTCGATGTATGAGTCGCCATAATAAGCCACGCGCACCGGACGACTGCTTGCCTGTCCCAATGCGCGATAGAAATGGTCCATCTCACGCTGCAGTCCTTGCACGTCTGCAAAATCCTCTATTGCTACCATGCCTGATGGTATAGAGTCAACGTATGCAAGTTGCTTCACCTTAATGGCAGCAGAGTCTATGCCCTGCTCCACAAATCCCTCGAGCGAGTCTGCCCTCACCTCAGCCAATATCTTGCCGTCTTCAGTGCGGTGCTGCACATCGCTAAGTATGTTCACACGTCTCAAGTCGGCATCAGCAACCCTTATTCGTGGCACATAGAACAGTGCGAAGAGCGCTGCCAACACTATCAACGTGAGCAGGAATGTCTTCCAAAGATTATTCTTCATCCTAAAAAAATCTAATTGTTACCTTCTTTCAATTCTGGGTAAGAAATACGAGTATGATATATTGTCTTCAATTTCTCCTTGAGCACCGACTTAGCCACTGCGATATCCTTGAACGTGATAGAGCACTCGCTGAAGTAGCCTTCTGCCACCTGCCCATCGATGATTTTGTCCACCAATCCATTGATGCTCTCCTCTGTGTATTCAGCCAATGAGCGCGACGCAGCCTCAACCGAGTCGCACATCATGAGAATCGCCTCTTCCTTGCTGCCCGGATTTGGTCCTGGATAGGTGAAGAGTGCCTCATCCACCTCCTCATCTGGATGCTCATTCTTATATGTTATGTAGAAATACTTTGCCTTGCCCACACCGTGGTGAGTGCTGATGAATCGCTTGATGGTGTCTGGGATATGATTCTTCTCTGCCAGTGCCAAGCCGTTGCTGACATGGGCTATGATCACCTCTGCGCTCTTCAACGCTGTGAGGTGCTTGTGTGGGGAGATGCCGTTCTGGTTCTCGGTGAAGAACACTGGGCGCTCCATCTTGCCAATATCATGATACAGCGCGCCGGTTCTCACCAACTGTGCCTTTGCGCCAATCTTATTCGCCACCTCTGCCGACAGGTTTGCCACCTGCATAGAGTGCTGGAACGTGCCTGGAGCAACCTCTGTCATGCGTTGCAAGAGAGGATTGTTAATGTTGCTAAGCTCAACAAGAGTAACATCGCTCACGAAGCCGAATGCCTTCTCAAACATCCATAGCAACGGATAGGTGAAGAGCAACAGCACGCCATTCACAGCAAAGCAAACGTACATCCAAGCATCAGGTGCGAAATTCTTCTCGTGCAGAAGCGAGTAGCCTGTGTAGAACACAACATACACCAAGAAAATGAGGAATGCCGTGCGGATGATCTGCGAACGCTCGGAGAGCTCGCGCAGCGTCTGTATAGCCACCATGCCTGCCATCATCTGCATTATCAGGAACTCGTAGTTGTTCACGAGCATCAGCGAGATTATCAGCACCATAGCACAGTGGAACATGAATGCCGTACGCGAATCCATGAAGATACGAATCACTATCGGCACCATGCAGCATGGCAGCATGAACACATTCATGAACTTGTGCGACACCATCACTGATGCCACCACGCAGAACAGCACTGGCAGCGCAAAGAGCAGGATGCCGCTGCGGTAGTTGTCGAAATAGTCGGAACGGAACAGCGACAGATACGTGATGAGGGAAATGAACACCACAAGCACGAACAATGCCTGTCCTATGAGCTGATACGGTATTTTGTCAGCCACCACCGTGTGCTTATCCATCTCGCGCTCGTATGATTTAAGCACGTCATACACATCCTTCGTCACCAGCTCGCCGCGATCAACAATCTTCTGTCCCGACTGCACGAAACCGTTTGAGTTTGTGATGCTTTGCACCAACTCCTCCAGCTCCAGTTGCGACTTCACCTCATCATACGTCAAGTTTGGCGAGATGAGCTCATTCACATTGTATTGTTGCAGCACGAGGCGTGAGTACTTGTCTGACTCAGAAGTCATGATATACTCGTAAGCTGAGCGAGTGGACATGAGCGACGACAGAGCCACCGAGACTGCCTGATTGCCACGCACGATTCTGATTGAGCGCTGTCCCTTGTCCTTGAGTTGCGAGTACTGATCCACTGACAGGATGCCTCGTCTATACACAGTATCAAGCAAGCTTGCAATATGCCGCACGTATATCACTGCGTTCTGTCCATTCCATTCGTTAGCCGACTTGGTGCGGAACCTATGCAACATCGTGTCCCTCACCTCACTGTCCACATTGAAATAAGGCTGGAACTTGCGCATGATGCTGTCCTGCTCCCTATGCAACACAGAGTCGTTCTTGTAGATAGGGAACTTCAGCGTAGCCACAAGCCTGCCATATCTCCAAGGCTGATTCACCTCATACTGATAGCCAAACTCGTCGCCGCGCGGCATGAAATACACAATAAGCACAGTAGATACCACCACCAATGCTATCTTCATCAGCATTCGTGTACGATCGTTGCGCTTTTGTTGCTTGCTTGGTTTCATATTATCTTATTTACTGCCCCAGCAGAAACTCCTTGAAGTCAGCAAAGTCCTTGCTCATTGGCACGCTCTGCTTTGTGCCATTCATGAATGCTGCGAGCTTTGCAGGAATCTCTACCTCAGTATTGATTATGCCTTCGACTGTGTCCTTGAACTTGGCTGGGTGAGCAGTCTCAAGGAACACGCCGACCTCGCCAGCTGCCAGACCTTCCTTCAATGCACGGTAGCCGCAAGCGCCGTGAGGGTCGCAGAGGTAGCCTGTCTCTGCCTTCACCTCCTTGATGGTCTCGGCTATCATTTCGTCCTTGTATGTTGCACCGCTGATGTCAGCGCAGATTGCAGCGTGATCCTTCTTGTAGAGCTCATAGATGCGGGCGAAGTTGCTTGGATCGCCCACGTCCATTGCATTGGCAATGGTCTGAACCGATGCCTTTGGCTCATAGTTGCCAGTTTGGAGATACTTGAAGAAGATGTCGTTGGCGTTGTTGGCAGCGATGAAACGCTTGATTGGCAATCCCATCTTCTTGCCGAAGAGGGCGGAGCAGATGTTGCCAAAATTGCCAGAAGGAACGCACACCACCATCTGGTCAGCAAGTCCTGCCTTCTTCATCTGTGCATAGGCATAGAAATAATAGAATGCCTGTGGGAGGAAACGAGCCACATTGATGGAATTGGCAGAAGTAAGCTTCATGTGAGCGTTGAGATCAGCATCGATGAAAGCATTCTTCACCAATGCCTGGCAATCGTCGAACACGCCCTCTACCTCAACGGCTGTGATGTTCTGGCCGAGTGTTGTGAACTGGCACTCCTGGATTGGGCTCACCTTTCCCTTTGGATAGAGCACATAGACATGGATGCCGTCCACGCCAAGGAAACCGTTAGCCACAGCTGAGCCTGTGTCGCCTGATGTTGCTACGAGCACATTGACCTGCGAGCCGTTTCCTTCCTTCTTGAGGAAATACTGGAGCAAGCGTGCCATGAAGCGAGCGCCCACATCTTTGAATGCCAATGTTGGACCATGGAACAGTTCAAGAGAGTAGATGCTGTCTGTCACCTTCACGCAAGGGCAATCGAACTGCAATGTGTCGTAAACGATGTGCTTGAGAGATTCTGCGTCCACATCCTCGCCAAAGAATGCGTCTGCCACCTGATATGCTATTTCTTGAAAAGAAAGATTCTCGATGTTGTCGTAGAACTCCTGTGGCAGAGGCTTGATGCGCTCTGGCATATAGAGTCCTTTGTCTTCTGCAAGACCCTTCACTACTGCCTTCTCCAATGAGGCGATAGGAGCCTTGCCATTTGTGCTGTAATACTTCATTGTCAATTGGGTATATTTATGAATATTGCTGCAAAGTTACGCCTTTTCTTCCGATAGACAAAGGTTTCTTTGTCGAAAAATGTTTTAGACCAACAAAAAAAACAAGAACGGATGTGACGTTTTCACTTTCCGTTCTTGTTTTTAGTTGGTAAAGGTTATGGTTTAACCATCATTTCACATAATACTTCTTTCCGCCCTTGATATAGATTCCCCTAGGCAATTCTGCCTCTGTGCGCTTGCGTCCCATGAGGTCGAATGTGGCACTTGAATCAGGAGAGCCAATCACGTCGGTGATATTTGTCATTGTGTAGTCAAGAGCGATAGACGCAGGATTGATCACCTCTTTGTTGCCTACCATGTCGGTAGCTACAACGAAGAAGTCATAGCTGTCCAACTCGCTGCGAGATGCAGGGAACTCAAGCCAGTTGTCCAAGTACATGCCATATCTCTGGAAGTCGCCGCCATTCTTCGAAACATACAACTCGTATGTCTTGACACCAGAGCCTGTGTCGGCAGAATTGCATCTGACGATTACAGTCGAGTCGGTAGAGAAGTATGCCTTCTCCATCTGTGTCTGAGGAACCGTGCAGTCGAGAGTGTTGACGTATGTGTTTGTCTCGATAGGGAAGTTCTTGTCGAAGATGATGGTAGCCTTGTTTGAAATCTTTGTGCCGTGAGGCAAGCCTGGCTTGAGGTTCACAGAGAATGTCACATAGCCTTCGCCTTCTGGAGCCACCTTGTTTGGAGGAAGCTCAATGCCCTCGATGTCCCAAGAGAGCTTGTTGCCATCGCGCTTCATCTTCCAGTTGTAGCCAATGCCGTCGTGGCTTGTCTTGCCGAAGCGAACGCTGTTGAGGTCAAACACATCCTCGTCCAGTTCATCGCTGACGCGAACACGGTAAGCTGCATCGCCTGCCTCAGCTTTGTTCTCGAACATGATAGTGTAGTCGATAGTGCGAGTGTCGCCACTGATGTAGTTCTCAGCGCCCTCACCTGCAGGACCAACCATTTCGTTTGGATCCCAAGAAGCAACAACGTTAGAGTGAATGATCTTTCCATCCGCTACCTCAGGATTGTCCTTGATGAGGCCGATGTCTTTGTAGATCCAGTACCACATCTTGCGACGAAGGTTTGTGATAAAGCCAGCAAGTCCAGAGACGTCACCGCCAACCTTCATAGCTATCGTGCCGCCTGGCACAAGTGCCATACCTGCTGTGAGGCCATTCTTAACGACGGTTTTGAATGTGGTTACGCCCATCGAGTCGCTTGTTGGAGCTGTGTCTCTATATTGCTGCATTGTCATTCCCATGACATTGCAATATGCCTGTGCCTCATCTTCATGAAGATAGCCCACGAACTTCTGAGACGCATCCATCACGTAATCGCCAACAGCATCAACAATGACGCCTCCTACAAAGTTCAGCACAACCACTGTGGTTGCTGTTGTCAAAGCAAATCTTGGGCGATTGTAAGCTATGTCGCCCACACCTTCTGCATTTATGCGTATTCTGTACTCCTGGAAAGGCTCAAGGATAGGAACAAAGAGAACGATAGAGGAATCTTCATTGCAAATGTCCTCATACATCATGTCTTCGGTAAATCTGCCGTAGTAGTCCGAAAGATTGATTTTGTTTATCTTGATGTCATCTGTGCAATCGATGCCCACAAGGAATGGATCAGTAGGCTTGTCGCTCATATTGCGGAGCACGATAATGTTATCGCTTGGCACGCCCTTGCGCACAGTGTTTCGTCCTTCGTAAGAGATGCGAACTGGAAGGCCCTTTGCTGTTGCGATAAAGGCTGCATTCAAATCGTAGCCAATAGAAAGACCGCCATAGCCATTGTCGCCATATTTAGGAACTTTAACGAGGTATCTTCCTGACTCTGGCAAGTCGAATGAGATATAGCTACGCTCCACACGTCTGTCCATATACCAGCGGTGCCCCCCGTTTTCTTCTATCTTGAATATAGTCACAATTCCGATGTTGAGAGACTTGGTAGTGTCTGGCATGAGCTCCAAAGTAGAGCCACCTTCTGGCACGTCAAGCTGATACCACGATGTGGTGCGAGTTGTCTTTCCGTTTGGATAACCAAGCGTTGTGTATGCCATTACGCCTCGCTGAAGAACATACGGATTCTCTTCTGTATATTCTGTGTCGCCGTTGTAGTAAGGGTTTGCAACAAAGTCGCAGACCAGTGAGTAGCCGCCATAGCCAGCCCAGTGATGCACTTTGACATGGTATGTTCCTGCTGCAAATGGTACAGGCGAAGAAACAACGGTAGAGTCTTTATCATTAGAGTCGGCACTATAGTACCACATATGATGTTCTCCCTCATCATCTACTCTATACACAGTTACGCTGCTTATTCGCAATGTCGTTTCGGAATGAGCCCGGAACACTAATGTGCCATCGGCAGGCACTTCTATCTTGTACCAGTCGTCCTTGTCTTGCGAGTCATGATAGTCATAACCCAATCTGCCCTGACTAGTCACGCCAAGTGGGAGGGTAGATGCAAGCTCGTATGAATCATTATCTTCCTCGTCGTTGCCATATTTGCAAGGAGTGAAATCACATCGAAGAGTGTAGCCACCATAGCCAGCCCAATGATGATTCCTCACATAATAGACACCAGCCTTCAAGCCGACTTTTGTTCCTGACTTCACTTCGTCTGTGTCATGATTATCCATTTCGCAATACCATAAGTGAACAGGCTCACCATTGCTATCTAACGCATATAATGTTACATTTTGCAGACGGAGAGTTGCATCTGCTTGCGTAGTGAAAGTGACATCGCCTTCTTCTGGCACGTTGATTATGTACCAGTCGTCCTTGTCTTGCGAGGCATGATAGTCATATCCAAGTCGCCCTTCCACAGTCTTGCCCATTGGCAGTGTCTGAGCATGGTCGGAATCATCATTTGGCTCTGCATCATTGGCGCGAGCACATGCAGTGAAATCACATCGAAGAGTATAGCCACCATAGCCAGCCCAATGATGATTCCTCACATAATAGACACCAGCCTTCAAGCCGACTTTTGTACCTGACTTCACTTCGTCTGTGTCATGATTATCCATTTCGCAATACCATAAGTGTACAAGCTCACCATTATTATCTAACGCATACAATGTTACATTTTGCAGACGCAGAGTTGCATCTGCTTGCGTAGTGAAAATGACATCGCCTTCTTCTGGCACTTCTATCTTGTACCAATCGTCCTTGTCTTGCGAGTCATGATAGTCATACCCAAGTCGTCCTTCTACAGTCTTGCCCATTGGCAGTGTCTGAGCATGGACGGAATCATCATTTGGCTCTGCATCATTGGCGCGAGCACATGCAGTGAAATCACATCGAAGAGTGTAGCCACCATAGCCAGCCCAATGATGATTCCTCACATAATAGACACCAGCCTTCAAGCCGACTTTTGTACCTGACTTCACTTCGTTCGTGTCATGATTATCCATGTCGCAATACCATAAGTGCACAGGCTCACCATTGCTATCTAACGCATACAATGTTACATCTTGCAGACGGAGAGTTGCATCTGCTTGCGTAGTGAAGGTGACATCGCCTTCTTCTGGCACGTTGATTTTGTACCAATCGTCCTTGTCTTGCGAGCCATGATAGTCATAACCAAGTCGTCCTTCCACAGTTTTGCCCACTAGCAGTGTCTGAGCATGGTCAAAATCATCATTTGGCTCTGCATCATTGGCGCGAGCACATGCAGTGAAATCACATCGAAAAGTATAGCCACCATAGCCAGCCCAATGATGATTCCTTACATAATAGACACCAGCCTTCAAGCCGACTTTTGTTCCTGACTTCACGTCGTTCGTGTCATGATTATCCATGTCGCAATACCATAAGTGCACAAGCTCACCATTGCTATCTAACGCATACAATGTTACATTTTGCAGACGGAGAGTTGCATCTGCTTGCGTTGTGAAGGTGACATCCCCTTCTTCTGGCACGCTGATTTTGTACCAATCGTCCTTGTCGTCATCACTCAAACTGCCAGACTTGTCTTCTCCCAATGGGAGCAATGTTGCACTTGCCCAGTCATCAGCATTTGCACGAGCAGTACTTGCCATTGCTTGCAGCGCGAACGATTGCGCCAGCCATATCAACGCCAGCAAGTACCATTTCCTTGTTTTGTGTAACTGTAATTTCATAAGTTAGTGTTGTGCTAATAGATTATTACTCATCACTAAAGTGATAGTTTCAGTTTGCAAATATACAAACATTATTTTATAACAAGTCCTTCAAACAAAATATTTTACTTAATCACTAATAATTTGGCTTTCATATCGCATAATTTATCTCATAATTGCAAAAATCAAGCATTGTTTCACTGGATGCAGTTATCTGCTTCCTGTGAATACCGTTATTCAAGCCGTGCGATTATGATTAGTCATGCCGTGTGAATAAGAGTATTCACACAGCGTGAATAAATGGGAAGTAGTCAATGTATTTTCAACCGCACAGCTCGATTCTTTTTGTTCTTCTCCCATTAAGTCAACACAGGCTTTCACTCTGCCACCCATAACAACAAAAAAAGCAGCAAAACACGTCTATGTAAACATTAATTTTGTAACTTTGCATCATTATTACAACAAATCAGCAACATACACGAAAGCATGACACCCGAACAGCGACACGCCAACATGGCAGCAATCCATGCCAAAGACACTAAGCCAGAACTCTTAGTGCGGCGCTATTTGTGGTCGCATGGATTTCGCTATCGATTGAATCATAAGCGATTGCCAGGAAAACCCGATGTTGTTTTGCTGAAATACCGTACTTGCATCTTTGTGAATGGATGCTTCTGGCATGGCCACACACTTGCCGATTCCACTCCATGCCGTTTCTTCAAGATGCCAAACACTAATCGCAACTATTGGGAACCAAAGATCCTGCGCAACCAAGAGCGTGATATTGAGGTTCAGCAGAAGCTTGCCGACATGGGTTGGCACTGCATCACCATTTGGGAATGCGAATTGCGACCAGAGCATAGGCAAGCCACACTCCAGTCGCTAACATTTACGCTGAACCATATCTATCTGCAAGACCACACTATTCCTAAGAAATATGACTTTGACTACGAGGAAGAGTCGAGCCTTGCTGCAGAATACACTGAAACGGATTGATCCGAACTATCCTACAAGTGACAACCTTCTTCAGACAATCGCAAATTGCAGAAAATTTTGAGCACCCTTTTCGTTCTACCTCCCAAAGTTTCGCTAAAAAAACATCAAAAAAAAAGAAAACAACACGAACATTTAGACTGATATAAATATAATAATTGACATAGGTTTATTTGAGAAAAGGATGTTTTTTAAATTTCCGCCAAACACCTAACATCAAGTGCGCAACTTATAGTATTTCAACTCTTTAACCATGTTAGGTGTTGCTCAAACACCTAACACAACACCTCACAAACACCTAACACTGACCTAACATGAACTTACCCTCCATTATTATGTCCGAACAAATTACTTGAAACCATGCCTTTCGCCGTAATATTTTTACAGCCGAAGCCGTAAAAATCTTTCGGGCGAACCGCTATTTTATAGCAGTAGTAGGTGTAATGAAATTACGGCGAAACCGTAACGTCATTTTTATGTATAATTAGCGGATAGCGGAACCGCAATCGCTATTCCTTAAGATGCAAGAGAGAAACGTCACCCTTGCATTCATATATTTTCTTCTTCCCTCTTCTTCCTTTTTGGATGTAGAAAATTTTGAGTTCCTTTTTCGTTCAGTTTAAAGGTTCCTTTTTCGAGAAAAAACAATTACAACCCACTATCACAACACAGTCAATTTTATTTGGTTTCTCACCGACTCGTCTATTTACAAAGACGCTACCTGTGTTAAAGTCTGTGTTAGGTGTTTGTGAGGTGTTGTGTTAGGTCTTTGAGCAACACCTAACACAGTTAAGATATTGAAAATTGATGAGTTGAGAGCTGGATGTTAGGTGTTTGGCAAAAATTAGGGAAAACGTTTTTTTGTATAATTAGCAGATAGTAAAAACGCAATTTAGTCACAATTTCTCCATTATGTGTTAAATAAACTGCATTTTTCTGCAAAAAACATCGGCTAATCTTTGATAATTGCTGAGAAAGTAGTATCTTTGCGAATAAAGATTATTAATTGATATGCCAGACATTTACCGATACTTTGGATTTGTATTCTTTTTCCATTCAAATGAACACGACCCTATTCACGTTCATGTTCAGCATGATCACCACGAGTCCGTATTTGACATTATCATGGAAGAAGGAAAAGTCAAGGAGATAAACGTGCGTCAAAAACGCGGAGTACCTCCATTATCCTCAAAGGATCAAAAGGAGGCTGAAACATTCGTGCGTGAATACGCAAATAACATAGTAGATAAATGGGTGAATTATTTCATTCGCAAAAAGCGAGTGGTATGTACCAACATAAAAAAGAGAATAAAATGAAGTATCTAAGAATCGACAAAGCACAATATGAGGGTGAACTTAAAGTTTCACTCACCTTCAACGATGGAGTCGTTGTCTTGATAGACTTCGGCTCATGGATAAGAAAAAATCCTCATCCTCAGTACAATCGTTACCTCAACGAAAAGGCATTCAAGAAGTTCTATATTGACGATATGGGAAATATCGCATGGGGCAAGAATCGAGACCTCTATTTCCCTATTGAAGAACTTCACGAGGGGCATATTGCAGCATAACCAAGTACATACCGTCAAAACTTCTACAACACATCAAAAACAAGACATTGAGTACATCAAATTAGTACGCAGTGTCTTGCTTTTGTAATGCGATAGAAAGAAAAGAGTTGAGAGAAGAACGTAATCGGAAAAACGCTTCTCCATGATATAGAACCGAATAGCAATCGAGGCATCCCAATGCTACAATGAATAGCAGAATGCCTCGATTGTATTATTAGCGGATAGCGGAACCGCAATCGCTATTCCTTAAGATGCAAGAGGGAAACGTCCCCTTCTTGTAATTATCATCCTTCAAGGCGGTCGTTGTAGGTATTTCTTAGTTAGACTAAAACGCAAATCGAACATGCTAGATTTATGTTAGGTCTATGTTAGGTCTATGTTAGGTGTTGTGTTAGGTGTTTGAGCGACACCTAACATAGTTAAACAATTGGAACACCGTAAGTTGTGGGCTTGATGTTAGGTGTTTGGTTAAAAACAGGAAAAACGTCTTTTTTGTTTTTTCGAACACGGATTGCACGAATTTTCACGAATGCCATTCGGGGAGTTATGATTGGGAACGGATAGAACGAATGGGATGCATTGCATCCATGCAAGGAAATTTGGCTGTCTCAATTCGTGAAGATTCGTGAGTTCCGTGTTCGGCTGTTTTTTTGGAACGTCGCTACGCTCCTCAAATGTACTTCAATTATTCTTCAATTCGACTTCAATTTTATAATAATTGAAGCATCATTGAAGAATAATTGAAGGAAATTTGAGCGATAGTGTTCCAGAAAAAAGGGAGCACACCTATCACATTATACATCCCCATTCGTAGGCTCGATAGAAAGAGCCTTCTTGAAAGAGATGAATCACACCCTTAGAATCTTCTGTGCGATTCTCCTCAATTGATAAGATTTCTTTTAATTGCATAATATTACATTTTTGAAATCTTCTGAATTTGGGTCTTTTGCCTTTTTGGGGCAGGTTGTAATTCTAAGGCTACGGACAAACTGCACGCACAGGGAGCCCATTGAAACGCTGGTTGTCGAGGCAGCCATCTTTGGCCGAGTTGAAATAGAAACAGTACGCGCGTGCCGAGTCATCCTCGCTGAGTGACGACGACCATATGTAACCGTAAGAACCTGAGTTGCCGAGAAAGCGAGCCTGACGGTAGCCCGTAGTAGGAAGGAAAATGGAATTTCTGTTGGTTGTTGACCATACCATATAACCATAAACACCATTCTGCTCTACCCATGCCCATCTGCAATTTGTGATGAGTTCTTCCAGCTCTGCCTTGGTTGGCATGCGCCAGCAGCCTCCCCAGTTCACATGGGCTGCGTCATCAGCTAATTCAAGGGTGGTCTTGTTGTCTCCGACAAAAGAGCCATTATCGTACCAAATAGCTTCAGTTTTTCCATCTGCAAAGGTGTATTTGGTCATTCCTAAATCACCAATCAAAGATTCTTTCGACTTCCATTTGTAACTTCCCCAGTTATATCCAGTCTTTCCTGTCTTCCAGTTTGAGCAAGGATTATCCTGAGAATGACCTGCTGTGTAGTATGGCTTTTTCTCGCCCCAAGAGAAGTAGTCACCATAATCTTCTGGATATTCTGCACCAATATTCATTGTTGCCCACTTCAGTCCACTTGGCAAGCCAAGGTCAATATATTCATGACCTCTGTATGGGTCAACAGGTGTTCCATCCCAATTTACTTCTTCACCGTCTGCATTCGTTCCGCTTGGAAAATCACTGACAGCGATGTTGTAAGCAGAGCGAGCTGTGAAGTTCTTGCCTGATACGGTCTGAACGTATGTAGTCTTGCCTGTGCCTTGCACGGTCACTTTGATGTTGCTTTCGATGAGGTTGGCTGGTGCAACTATGGCATAGACTGTCACGACCTGATTGGTTTCTGTGGTTGAGATGTTTGTCAGGTTTATGGTGTAGGTTGATGATGTTGTTGTAGGAGTTATGGCTGGAGTTGCAGCAGTGAGGTCGAATGTTCCTGCTGTCACGAACTCTGCATCGTCACTCTCAAGTACAACAGACGAAAACACGTCTGCTTTTGGCATGGTGAGCTGAAGACGAAGGAAAGCGCCAAGATGCTTCATGCTGAGATTGACGCCACCTCTGCCATCAGGCGAAGTTGCTGCACAAGCGAGGTAATCGTACTTGCCAAGGTGAGCTGTAGAGCCGTTGCCATTCTGCGTCTGACCTGTGAAGCTGACAGGGAGTGCTGTCTGTGCTATTGTGTAGTTTTCGGCAGAGAATGGATAATAGGCTGCATACTGATATTCCGAGCGCAGTTTCCATGCTCCGCCATCGAATGCAGCTGTTGCTGCGCCATCGCCAGCTGAGATTGGGAACTTGACTTGGTCGCCTCCTACAGGATAGATGCCGAGAGCATCGCCATCCACCCACTGGAAATGGAAACCTGTGTTATCCACAGTGAAGGCTGTACGTGTTTCTGGCGTCTCTGGCATGAAGTCTTCAACTGTGACACGCACTGAGTTCACGTACTCTGACTTTGCGGAATTGAGCTCGCTGTCGCCCGTACAGCTGCTCATTGCTGCCATGGCGAGCATGGCAACGGCTGTAAATTTGCTGTAATTCATAATAATAGCTGATTGAAATGAGTTTTACTCAAAGGAAAATGACTCAAAAATGTCTCTTTCGTTTGCTGACCATGGCACATCTTCACCAGTAGCGCCTGTGCTGCCTTCAAGGATTGATGTTGCTTCAACCAGAACAATCTCCGTTTCTGGCTTCTGATATTCTTTCTTGTACATATTGAAAAAAAATAAGGCGGAACTGCTCTACGCTTTTCCGCCCAACTGGCTCCGCCAAGAACCTTACACGTAGAAAAGCATGAACAGTTCACGCCTTTACAGACGTGAACCTTCATCGCTTGTTCTCACGTGTTGAATTTGGCGGATTCGTTGGGTCGAGAACAAGGACTATAAGTCCAAGTATAAATATGTTATAAAGTCATCGCAGCAGCTTCGCAGGTGAATGAATAGTTTTTATTGTATGTTACTCACCAATCATTAGGCGAGTTCACCGTAAGGCGATAAGCTGTTAATGAATTATGTACTGTCTGTTTCGTGTCGTCAAAGCCCGAAGGCTAAGACTTGCTTGTTCCTTTCTTTTTGATAGAGTTTTATAATGTATGATATTTGTAATAATGCTTTGCAAACGTGCAACCACATATATCGCACGGTTGCAAAAATACACATTTTGTCAAACTGTGTTTATTATTTCACCTCCATAAAAGCACGAATGAAGCCGTCCTTTTCGAGGAGACCATAAGCACCTGATTGACAACTGAGTTCATCGAATGTCTCTACGCTGTCAGGTTCGATGCCTGGGGCGTAGATGAGGAATGGGATTGGCTCGTTGGTGTGGGTGCGGTGTGCTACTGGCGTTGGATGGTCGGGCAGAACGGCGATGGCTACAGGCTCAAGGTCTGCAGTCGGAGTGCCTGGCTTGCCCCAGTCCTTCACTGCCTCGTAGATAGGGCCAATGGCACGACGATCGAGGTAGTCGATAGTGGAAAGCTTGAGGTCAAGGTTGCCATCATGACCAGCCTCGTCAGACGCTTCTATGTGGAGATATACGAAATCATCGGTCTTGAGAGCTTCGATGGCTGCGGCAGCCTTGCCCTCGTAGTTGGTGTCGGCAAGTCCTGTGGCACCTTCGACATCGATGATGCGGAGTCCTGCCAATGCACCGATGCCGCGAATAAGATCGACGGCTGTGATGACTGCACCACGCTTGATCTGTGGGAATGTGGTGGTGACTGGCACCATGTGAGGACGATAGCCGCCTGCCCATGGCCAGATGCTGTTGGCTGGATCCTTGCCTTCTGCTATGCGCTGTGCATTGAATGGATGGGCAGAGAGGAGAGCCTGAGACTTGACGATGAGCAGATTGATGAGTTCTGCGGTCTCAGTGGCAGAGAGAGGGCTCTTGATGTCGCTTGCAGCCTCAGCTTCGAGGTCTGGCTGAACGAGAAGCGGTTGCCAAGGCTTGAGAGGCACATCGTGTGGAGGCGTGCACTTGAGGTGCTTGCTGCCGCCATTTATCACGAGGAGGTGACGGTACTGCACGCCTGTGTAGAAGTGAACGATGTTGCCATACTTTGCCACGACCTCTGCATCTGTGGCAAGATGCTCTTGGAGGTACTTGATGAGGATGTCGCCCTCCGCTGTTTCGAGATGACCGCAAGAGTGATTCTTGATATGGTCACCCTCTATGCAGATGATGTTGCAACGGATAGCCATATCGTCGGGCGCGAGTTCCACGCCGATGCTGGCAGCTTCGAGTGGTCCGCGTCCCTCATACACTTCGTTCTGATCGTAGCCAAGGATGCTGCTGTTGGCAACCTCGCTGCCAGGATGGAAACCGTCCTGAACGGTCTTGAGCATGCCTGTGCGTCCGTTCTTGGCAAGCATGTCCATATAAGGGGTGTTGGCATACTGGAGCAGCGTCTTATTGCCAAGTGATTCCACTTGCCAATCTGCCATTCCGTCGCCAAGGATGATAAGGTGTTTCATTTTTAGATGTTTGCGATAGACATGATGTCGGCAAATACGCCGGCAGCAGTCACTGAGGCACCAGCACCGTAACCCTGAATGAGCATTGGGTAGTCATGGTAGCGCTCTGTTGTGATAAGAATGATATTGTTTGATCCTTCGAGGTCGTAGAATGGATGGTGCTCATCTACACGCTGGAGAGACACGCTACCCTTGCCGTCTTCGAGCTTTGCCACGAAGCGCCAGTGCTGCTTGCCAGCCTCAACCTGCTGACGCTCAGCCTCGAACTGAGAATCGAGGGAAGGGAGGTTCTTCCAGAAGTCTTCGAGAGTACCTTCGAAGAACGAGCCTGGAATGAAGAGCTGCTTCTCTACATCTTCCTGACTGAGCTTGTAGCCAGCCTCGCGTGAGAGAATGACGAGCTTGCGAATAACGTCCTTGCCCGAAAGGTCGATGCGTGGATCTGGCTCAGCATAGCCTTCCTCCTTGGCAAGGCGAACTGTCTCTGAGAATGGAATCTCTGCAGAGATGGTGTTGAAGATATAGTTGAGCGTGCCTGAAAGCACAGCTTCAAGCTTCAGAATCTTGTCGCCAGAATTGATGAGGTCGTTGATGGTGTTGATGATTGGGAGGCCTGCACCCACATTTGTTTCGAAGAGATACTTCACACCACGCTTGCGGGCTGTCTGCTTGAGAGCAGCATAGTTGTCATAATCGCTGGATGCGGCAACCTTGTTAGCTGCCACCACAGAGATGTTGTTGCTAAGGAAATCGTGATAGAGAGCTGCCACTTCTGCACTTGCTGTGCAATCCACAAACACGCTATTGAAAATGTTCATGCCAATGACCTCGTCCTTCAGGCGCTGAATGTTCGATGCTGGCGCTTCCTTCAGTTTTGCCCGGAAAGTGTCGATATCGAAATTGCTGAGATCTATGCCATCACGACTGAACATAGCGTTGTGGCCTGATGCCACTCCCACCACATTCACCTTGAGGTTGCGCTCATCCATCAGCTTTTGCTGCTGCTGCGCAATCTGACCGAGCAAGTTGCCGCCCACTGTGCCTACTCCGCAGAGAAAGACATTGAGCACTTGGTATTCAGAGAGAAAAAAACTGTCGTGGATGACATTGAGGGATTTGCGAAGCGATTTGCTCTCAACCACAAATGAAATGTTTGTCTCACTTGCACCCTGAGCACAAGCAATCACGCTGATACCATTGCGTCCGAGTGTGCCGAAGAGCTTGCCTGCGATGCCTGGAGTGTGCTTCATGTTCTCGCCCACGATAGCCACCGTAGCAAGGTCGCGCTCCAGATTCATCTTATACATGGCTCCCATCTCTATCTCCTTTGCAAATTCCTCATTGAGCACCTCACATGCAGCATCAGCGTCCTCATTGCGAACACCGATTGATGTACTGTTCTCTGACGATGCCTGGCTGACAAGGAACACGCTGATTCCCTTTGCTGCGAGAGCAGAGAAGATGCGCTGGTTGACGCCAATCACACCCACCATCGAAAGACCGCTCACTGTTATGAGCGAAGTGTTGTTGATTGACGACACGCCCTTGATTGCACGTGCAGAGTCACCGCTGTCTGCTGTGATGATTGTTCCCTTATCCTCAGGACGGAATGTGTTCTTGATGAGGATTGGAATATTCTTGATGCACACAGGGTAGATTGTTGGAGGATATACCACCTTAGCACCGAAGTTGCAAAGCTCTGTAGCCTCAACATAAGAGAGTTTGTCGATAGGATATGCTGTGTTGATGACACGAGGGTCTGCAGTCATGAATCCGCTCACGTCTGTCCATATCTCAAGCACATTAGCATCAAGTGCGGCAGCAAGAATTGCCGCTGTGTAGTCTGAACCGCCACGACCAAGATTTGTGACCTCGCCAGTCACAACATCAGTAGAAATGAAACCTGGAGCAAGGCACACTTTGTGATTTGCCTTGCCATCCATAAAGTCAGCAAAAGCCTCCTTGATGAGAGGTGTGCTGACACTTGTAGAAAAGAGGTTCTTTCCCTGCTTCTTCTTAGTCTTGATGAAAGAAAGTGAGTTGTACCATTTTGCGTCCTTGATGAGGGTAGCCACAATCTGGCTTGACATGCGCTCACCATAGCTGACGATAGCGTTGCTTGTCTTCTCGCTGAGGTCGCGAATAAGATAAACACCTTGATATATGCTTCGAAGCTCGCCAAGCAGCGTGTCGATAGTGGCGAGCAATGTTGTTCGTTTTTCTGTGTCTGTAATGATGGTGTTGATCATCGTGTGATGACGCTCTACCATCTCGTTATATGATTCGATGTAGGCTGCGTTGCCAGATACAGCCATCTGGCTGGTGGCAATGAGCTTGTCGGTAAGTCCGCCGAGAGCAGACACAACAACTACTACGGGCTCATCGCAAGCCTCTACAATTTTCTTCAGGTTAAGAATGCTTTCTACGGAACCTACGGATGTTCCGCCAAACTTCAGTACTTTCATTGGAAATAAAAAGATAATAATTTAATTGTTAAGCTTTTTGAGAAGACATGCAAGCAGTTAGCGTAGCCAGAATAACGAGATCTGCATGACATATAACACTAATGCCAAAAGCGCACACTCCCAAATATAGTGCAAAATTACACAAATATTTCCATTAAAACATTATTTCCGTCCCACAATCTACCGATTTGTGTGTGTTTATGAGTGATAACCAACAAAAAAACGCCTTCCAAAGCCATTGTGACTCTGGAAGGCGCTTTGATTCGTTATCAATGCCTCTGTCTGCGAACCGACACTCGTGGTGCATTGCCCGAAGAACTACTGCTTGACGAAGACTTCTCCTTCTTCTTGCTGCCTGAGGTCATCTCATTGCGACGTGGACTGCGGACAGCAGAGCCAGAAGTGGATGCCTTTGTGGCAGCCTTAGCCTTCTTGCCTTTGGCTGCGGCAGCTATGGAATCCTTGCGAGCAAGTTCCAAAGAATCAACAGGCTCTTTCCAAATGTGTTCCTCGAAGTCTGCCATCTCCTTCTCTATGCGGTTCTGCTCTTTCTGCAGAAGACTGTCGGATGGATAGAGTTCCTGGAGAGTCTTGTTCTGCATATTGGTGGTCATGTAGATCTTGCCCTTGTAGCGATTCGTAGAGAAGAAATCGTCGATGGACATCTTAGCCGCATTGTTGACATTGCTTGTCATCACATTCATTGAGCTGAGATAGGTCTTGACATCGTCATACTTCACCCAGAAAAGCGGATACTTGAGTGTCTGCATGCTGAAATCGTCGGCACGATGCAGCACAGGACAGAGAGCTGTGACACGGCTATGGTAAGTGGCTGTATTCTGGTCGTAGTAGCTGCTCTCTTTCACATAGAAACTAAGCACTTCTGCTGATGGTATGTCAGCTGGATTCACTTTGAGATTGTTGCCTTGCACCTCATAAAAAATACTGTAGCGCTCAAGCATGTCCTTAAAGCGCATGCGGTTGGATGCCTGGAAATCTTCCACGCCATCAAGTTTGTATTGATAAGCTGGGATTACTCCTCTATTCAACAATTGGAACAATAGAGAGAATAGGTTCATCTCCTTGCCACGTGGTTCTACAGGAAAGTAGAGGGCGGCATTCTCGTCCTGCGTCAAATCGAGCGTGCGATATATGTCGCGACGCCATGTCACTTCTTCTGGCACATCGACTGCGGTAGGGAACATCAATGACGCACGGCTTGTGGATGTGGCGTTAGCGCTGGCGGCTGTACCTGGTCGTCTGCTGGCTGCTGTTGTGGCAGGTTTGCCATTCTGCTGCACTCTGCTCTTCTGTGGCTGCGCCATAACGATGGTGAAGAACGATGAGTGAAGAAGGAAGAATGAGAGTATGAATAATTTAAGTTTCATATCTTTGGGAGTTTCATTATCAATTGATTGTTACTTCGAGTGCGTATGGCAATGTGCGCTCAATGCCGTCAGGACCTTTCACGCGCACACCACTGATGTTGAAGAACTTGCCACGGTTGAGGCCACGGATAACTTCTTTCTGACGCGCTGTGAATGATGCGGAGTTGGATACCTCTGGCACTACGTTGCCCATGTTGTCGATGAAGCGTGTCTGGAAACCAAGCACTGTGAATGGTATGTCGAGTAATCCGTCATCGATGGCCGCACTGACGCCGCTTGAAGCGAGAAGAGCTTGCTTGCTGAGACGACCGCCTTTGAAACGGTTTGCATTGCCTTTCTCATCTGTAATATGAATGTATGCTGTTGGATCAGGAAGCTTGCGCACATGGAACGTGAACTTACCCATCTCTTGCTGATGACCTTCATTCTCTGCAGTGACCGTGAATGTCACATCTTCGCCCACCTTGGAAGGAACAGCAACATAGTTGCCATCGCCTTTCTTTGTGAGAGAACCATTAGACATGGAAAGGTTGATCTTGTTCACTGGCACTCCTGGCACACTCACGCTGATAGGGTTCTGATAGCCTGCATAGAGCATATTCATCAGCGTGGCGCTGACAGTTGCAGATGGCTCAACTACTGTGTATGGCTGTGAGAACTCACGACGGATAGTCTCGCCATTGCCATTCTTCATCACGAGATATCCCTTGAGAGTGAAGTCTCCTGTGCTTCCACACACCGTCTCGTAGCGTCCATTAGCAGATTTGAGCAGAGTATTGCCAACGTATATCTCTGGTCGCTGAGTGGTATCGACGGCTGCCATAATAATCTGAGCAGAGAACTTGCCTCCACGCACAACAGTCTGAGAGTTAGGAATCACATAAGCATTAATCTGGTTCACACGCACATCCTTTACATCAATGTTGGCAATGAGCTGGTGAAGCATCTCGCCTTCAGCGTAGCGAACATCTGTCTGCAGCTTTGTGAGCAGAGTCACAGCAGCAACAACAGGTGTATTCTCAAACATATATTCCTGCCAGTTCTTTCCCAGAAGCTTAGCCTTCTGAGGCACATCTGTGGTCAGGTTTGCGCTGACAATTTTCTTCTGATTCTCATCATTGATCATCTTTGTGATGCCTGTGCGGTAAGCCTCGATTGCACTTTTCAGTTTTTCTCCCTTGCCCACACCAGGAGCAAGCATCACATGCGTGGCAGCTTCGAGATTATCGCGTCCTTCGATGTTCTGCAAATCGGCATCTTCGCCATCAGCATAGCGAACAATCTCCCACTTCAGATCCTCGGCAAGCATATAGAGTGTATCAGACATAGCACGCACCTTCTGAGCCTTCTCATACCACTCACGAGTCTTCTCAGGATTCTGCTTCATTGCATCTGACAACTGAGAGTAAATTGCCTCGTTCTGGATATTCGAATTCTCTTTCGAGCGATTCAGTCCTTCGTCCACGAGCGAGAAGCCTTCGAGCACATCTGCCGACACGTTGAGCGCAAGCATAGCCATCAGCACAACGTACATCAGATTGATCATCTTCTGACGCGGACTCAATTTCTTACGTATCATAGGCTTATCCTATTTTCATCTTAAGAGCTTCAACCATCTTTGAATATACCTCATTCAACTCAGTGAGCTGCTTAGCAAGCTGCTTTGTCTGCTCGTTCACCTCGTCGATAGTGGCTGACTGCGTACCTACGCTGCGAAGCTGCAACTCGTAGAAACGGTTGATGCCTGTGAGCGTACGGTTCATCGTCTCCATCTCTTCTGAGTCGCGAGTGAGACGCTTGCTCTGCTCTGCCACCTGCTTGAGAGTTTCTGTAAGCTCTGTGAGTTCTGCCACATAGTTCTTTGTAGCCTCTTGCATCTCTGGTGTCATGCCATAGTACTGCGCAGAGTTGAACACAGGAGCCGAAGAGATATTCTCTGCAAGCTCTGCAGCATTGACGATAGTGACAGGAGTTGGCTCATGCTGACTTACGCTCTCAATGGCTGCAGGCTGAGCTTCACCACTTGCCACGCTGCCCTGAGCACCGCCGCCAATGATCACTGTTCCGCCTCCAATCACGCCGCTACCACCTATCACGCCACCTCGTGGAGCGTTGGCTGCTGCATTTGCAGCATTAGCAAGAGCAGCAGCTGTCTCTTCGGAGATGCCTGAATTTGCTACCACATTAGCACGAATCTGTGCATCCTCTACTGCCTCCTCTGCAAGCTCAGCAGCATCCATGCTTTCCTGTGGCTCAAAGCCTGCAAGGAAGAACACTATGACCTCTGTACCCATACCGAGGAAGAGCATGATGTCGGCACCATCCATGTGTGTAAGTTTGAAGAGCGCACCTGCAATTACGACTGATGCACCCCAGCTATAAGCATAGTTAAGGAAGGTCTGACCTGCCTTTGTACGAAGAAAACGCTGTATAGCGTTATATTTTTGTCTTGCCATTTTCTTATTTCTTTTGTCTTGAAGGTGTTCCTACTTGTGAGCGCACGCATCTGAAACCGATGAACGAGCGTCCAACATTCTGATATTCGCTTGTACGCCAAGCAGACTTGATGAAGCTCTCTGGGTCTTTCCACGAACCGCCACGCACACTCTTCTTCTTCAGCGAGTAAGGGTCTTCCTTTGCTGCATTGTAGGTGAGGGTTGGGTTCATATCGCTCATAGAGAGCACGCCTGCTTCGGTATATACTGTGCTGGTCCACTCTGCCACGTTGCCCGCCATATCGAAGAGACCGTTTGAGTTGGCACTATAGATACCGGTCTTGGATGTGATCAGGTTGCCGTCCTTGGTATAGTTGCCGCGGTCTGGCTTGAAGTTGGCATAGAAGCAACCCTTTTCGCTTGCTACACCTTCTTGCTCCCAAGGCAGTTCGTTGCCTTCTTTACCGCGTGCCGCATACTCCCACTCTGCCTCTGTAGGCAGGCGATAGCGCTGCACATACTTTGCCTGACTGCCAAGTCCCTTCATGAGGAAGTCGGTGCGCCAATTGCAGAATGCGTTTGCCTGCTCCCAGTTCACGCCCACAACAGGATATTCGCTGTAGTTTGGATGGGAGAAGTAAAGACGCATGTACACTTCGTTCTCTGCGTTCTGGAAATCATTAATCCAGCAAGTAGTGTCTGGATATACATTTATTATATATGTATTGACGAAATCCCACATGCTGCTAAGAGGACGAGTGATAGTCTCGCGATGAATCATGCCTTCTTCGTCAACGTATGCTGTGTCCTTCGAAATCATCACCACCTCGTCAGGGTCAACCTGAACGTCTGTGTTGAGATAACGCTCCTGTGGGTTGAGACGATACTTGCGCTTAGCCGCCATGACATAGTCGAACACCTCATAGCGGTAGTTCAACTTGCTTGCATCGAGCATTTTCTCGCCCGTCACAGGGTGATTCGTATAGACAGAGTTGATTGCTTCAAGCATTTCCTCGTCAGGATTGCGAGGCATTGCCTTGTTCCAGTTGAGATGAGGAGTTACGGGGTCGCCATTCTTGTCAGCCTCAATCTTATATGTCTCATCAACCTCTGCGAGACGCTCACGGATGATCGAGTCGCGCACCCAATACACGAACTGACGATACATTGAGTTCGTCACCTCCTTCTCGTCCATCCAGAATGCATCCACAGAAATGTCTCGCGTAGGCATGTCCTTGCCCCACAGCGAGTCTGTCTTGTCGGTGCCCATCTTCAACGAGCCACGCTTCACAAGCACCATTCCGAATGGCGCAGGCTCAGATACAGCAGTGCCGCCAATGCCAGTCACCTCGCCTCCAGTTGCTGTCGCTCCCCCCTTGGATGAGAAGCAAGACGCCACGCTGAGAGCGATGACCACTGCACATATAGCAAATATAATCTTTTTCATCTTATATATAAGTTATTTTTATTTTCATTCAATTGTCTTGTGATAAATCCTATATCTCTATAGGATTGCTACAGCCACCTCACGCTCTTGTGCCTATTCCTTCCCTTCTTGAAGAGATCCAGGTCAGCAAGATACTTGAACACAAGCTCGTGACTGCCATTTATCATACCCACTCCCGATGTGTACATCTGATAGCTGTATCCCAGGCTGATGTCATGGAACACGCCGCCAATCATGAACGTAGTAGAAGTATTCGGGCTATAACCTAAGCCTCCATAGAACTTCTTTTCGTCATACTCGTAATACACCTTGCACTGCACGTCCTCTCGCCAACTGCCAAGATCCGTCTGTACCAAGAAGGAGGGCTGTAATGATAATAACGAATTTTTTATCTTTATATTGCATCCACCCATCAAATAAAACACACTTGACAGTTCCAACTGGTTCGTTTCGCCAATTTCAATCACTGGGGCGGTCAGATGCTGACCAGAAAGTCCAAGCCAGAACTTAGGGTGATAGTAGTACAAGCCTACGCCTACATCCAGAGCATTGCCATCCATCTGCGAGGATGGGAAAGCGGGGTCAGAATTGTCCTCAAGATCCATGCCGCTCGGATCGATAGTCTCAGTGAGAAGACCGCCTTGCACGCCAATGGCGAGCTTACCTCTCTTTGCCAATTTGATGTTGTAGGCATACTGTAAACTGATTTTCGTTGTCTTGAAGATACCTATCTCATCCGATAGCAAACTGAGACCTGCACCATGGCTTGGGCTGAGGAAATATATAGGCATATCTGCGCCAACATACATCGTGGCTGGAGCATCATCATAGCCAAGCATCTGCATAGAATAGGCACCCACCACATTCATCTTGCCATCCACACCAGAGGCAGCAGGGTTGTAAAACGACTTTAGGGCTGTGTAGTCGCTGAACTGCACATCCCATTGCGCTTTGGCAACTCCTACGCAGGCAAGCCAAAACACCATTATCGTCAAAATCTTATGTCTCATTATTATATATAACGAGTTTCCTCCGTTTTTATTGTATAAATAAAAAAAGAGACGCTAGATTCACATCTCGCGCCCCCCATAAAAAAAACAGAGTTAGTTAATTTTATAATAATAGGTACTTATGTTTCAAATTTTGATTTATTTGAGTTTTCTATTACGAATCGTTGTTTACATGCCACCACCGAAGTCACCTCCGCCGAAGCCGCCGCCTCCGAATCCACCGCCTCCGAATCCACCACGTGGACCACCTCCGAAACCGCCTTGACGACCTTGTCCATTCATGCCACCCATTCGCGAGCGACCTGGCAAGAAGATCTGTGCTGCCTGCGCTGGGGTGATAATTTCGAGGAACTTAGGCAAGTATTCCTTGTCAACTGCAAGCTGAGCCTCCTGAGCTACAAAATGCTTTTGAATCAATTCTGTAGCCTTTTCGTCTGTCAGTTTCTTCATGTCAACATTCTCATCAGCACTCTCTCCCTTAGGATTCATCGCATTCTGACGTGCAGTCTGATAGTCGAGATACAGAACCTTGAATATACCAGCTTTGTCTTCATCAAGCTTCATGTCTTTGGCAAGACGCTCTGCCATACGATTGTGCATCTCTGTCGGGTCGATGCGCTGGCGATTACCACGATTGTTCTGAGCAACTGATGTAGCGGAAATGAGCACTAATGCAAGTGCAAGTAAAATAAACTTTTTCATAAGCGTAAAGTATTTAGAGTATTTATTCCTCTACTTTAGAATCGCTGTAATAAAAAAGGTTTAGTTCTCCTTTGCAAAAAAAGTAATTTTTTCATTTTAACCTACTTTCAGTCCCTCTCTTATCATCTTTCGCCACAAAGGTACATACTTTTTTCATACCTCCAAACTACAAAGTCTTAAAATATGCTAAAAAAGCGGATTTTTCTCCATTTAGTACAAATACTTGGTCATTAAATGACAAAAATCAACATTTTTGAACCATTTCATTGCTAAATGACACTTTTTTTTATAATACATATTATAAAGGGAGTGGAAGAGATTATACAATATACTTTTCCATACCACTGCAATAGGAAAACTCCCTTTCACAATAGATGTTTTTCCCTTCACTTTAGGAAAAAACAGTTTGCAAGCAATGAAAAATGCCATACCTTTGCAGCAGAAAAATAAAACAAACAAGTATTAACCCGAGTCGCAAGACTCACAAAAACATTTTTAGATTATGAAGACTAACATCACAATGGCAATCGCAGCAATCGCTTTTATGTTCGCAGGTAATGGTTACGCACACAACAATCCAGTTGCTCACCACAAGACTCACGTTGAAACTTTAGTTAAGATTGTCCCAACAAAGTACTGCCACTGCCACGCTTGCAACGAGATCATCCGCTTTGGCAAGAAGCATAACTTCAACATTAACACTGTGAATGACGTTCGCAACTGCACTTGCAATACTTGCAAGGACATCCGTCACAACGAGCGCGTGATGCATAACCACAATATGGCATGCCACACTCCTGCCGCTCCAGTGAAGAAGGCACCTACAGCTCCAGCAACTGCACACCGCACAGGCGCTAAGGGAGTGGTTAGCGGACACAGATAGACAACATAAAACACTAAGGCTTAGAGGGCGAAACCTCTAAGCCTTAGTGTTTTATGTTTACAGTAATCAAATTATATTGAGATGAATCTCCATTGTTGCTTTGTATTCCTTACCATCAGTATGAGTGTATATAATTGCTTCGCGAACAACGTAAGTCTTTCCCTTCGTTAGTTTACCAGGATTCTGACCTACATAACAACTATACTTATCATGGTAAATCTTTGTGTATATAGCAGCCGAACCATTCAAGCCTGACTGCACATTTCCCGCAGTACTGAACCAATGGCCAAAGATTACGTCAGTATCGGAAATCGTCTTTGAGTTTGTCTCGGTCGTGCCATTAGCATTCAAGCCAGCAATACGAACGTATGGGTAAGCTGATGCTGATTTCTTGCCGCATACTGCAGAATTGAGTTGAGCCGTAGAAACGCCAAGTGCTTGACTTATTGCGTCCATATCGAGCTGCACACGAACATACGACCAATTGCTTGAGCTGTAAGCGAGGTTTGCATTTATCACAACTGTTGTATCCTTGCGCTCGTAATCGTCAGGAAATGCACCGTATGTACGATTCACGCCAAGAGGCCCTGTGCCCTCAAACTTGACAGCGTATGGCCATTGTTCATCATTTGCTGTGTCGTCATCCCAAGCATGGCGCCAGTAATGCGTTGGCGCACCCATGACAACAAACCACATGTGCGTGCATTTCTCAGGAACAGTGATACTAACCTCTCCTTCCTTGCCTCGACCGATTTCGCTATACACGCGAGTGCCATCGTCGCAATAAGCAGCAATGCCATAACGCCATCCTGCATATTGAGTATTGATCTTTCGGTAAACTGGAGCATCTACAATCCCTTTGAAATTTGCCTTCACCACAGTACCTGCTGCTGGCACTTTGAGCGGATTGGCATTGTAGCCAAAATTCTGAGGGCAGTAGGTTGGATCAACAACCCAATACGAGTCATCTCCTCCAAGATAGTTAGCAACGACAAAATCAGATGGTTCTATAAGTCGCTGAGGTTCATAGCCAATCTTCTGCTTGCCATAGTTGCGTACCCCATCAATATCAATAGATGTGAAACGCATGTAGCCTTCAAACTGCTCATCGGCAAAGGAATCAATATCAAGACCAAAGATACGCATATATGCCTCTGTTGGATCTTCAGGTTTCTTTGACTCTCTCCACACACGGCCAATTGTGTTCATGCCATGCAGCATGCACCACCAGTCGTGATAGAAGCAGTTCGTGTATCGTGAATCCTCATGGTGGATATTCAGATGGTGTTTACCCATGTACTGTTCAAAGTATTCGCCGTCAGAGAACTGCATGCTTGGATACACCTTGTAAGCCTGCCAGTTAGCACAGTCCTCCCACCATTCATTGCCACCAGAAGCATTGGGGCCAAAACCGTAATTGAGACCATGGCTTTGACCGAGGTCTGCACTAACGAGATACTGGAACACGTGACCAATCTCATGCGCTGGAGTGTGCCCGTTGCGACCCGTTGCAGCACGTGTCGTGCAGTGGAACAAGCCTACAGGCGTAGATCTCTGCCTTTTCGCCGTACCCTCATAGTACCATGAAACACCATCCTGACCAGAGCCATCAGCACGCCAGTCGCTGCCATCCCACGACTTCTTCACGATGTACATATGAATCTTCGTATTGTCAGTCACCGACTTGCCTGGCACAAGGAAACCGAGTTGATTCACATACACATCAAAAATCTTCTCTGCATTATTCAGCAGCGTCTTTACATTCAGCGTATAGCCGTCGTAAGTGATATTATGGCTACTGTTTTTTGTCATGCCATTTTCCCAGAAACAGATGAAATGCTCAGACTCCATGCTGCGCTGGAAGCACCACTGAGACGTAGTCTTTGTGTAGTCGCAATTGTTGTAGCCGCTTGGCTTAGCGAGGTATCTTTCTATTTCGCCAAGCCTGTATTCGCCATCCTTAAAGTAGGACTTGCTTATGCCTGTTGGCTTGCCTGTTGTGGAAAGCGTCTTCCATCGCTTTATTGATGTCTTGGTAAACTCAATGGAATCAACATCATCAAGCGGCAGGTATTCGTTAGCAATGAAAGGATCGTTGTACTTGAACCAGAGTGTATCAGGCTTCGCTTTTTGTGCCACAGCCAGCACTGGCATCAATGTTGCAAGTAGCGCAGCTAAAAATATCTTTCTCATAACTCTTGCCCTCCTCATGTTATTTCTTCATCACCTTGAAAGAGCTCTCTCCCACATTTATTATATATGTACCAGTGGAAAGTTCCGAGAGATCAACAGTCACACCCCCATCGGCATTCGCCACACTCGCCTTCACAGGCGCGCCACTCATGCCAAACACACGCACGTTCTTGGCATCAGTCTTAACCACAAACTGGTTTGCTTTGAACGAAACTTCCTTCTCCGCAAACGTCTGTTCTATGCCGTTAGGATCATCAGTGTCTGAAATCACGAAACTCTTTATGCCTGCTATCTCAAACTCGTCAGCATTCACAACCACTTTTCCGTCCACGAATTTCATCACGGGGTTTGTTTCTCCTCCAAGCAGATAATACACTTTAGTGCCATTGCTGAGCGTGAATACCACGCTCTTTGCCGATGCTGCGAGAGAAAGCAGCACAGCCATCATTAACAAGCCAATCTTTTTCATAATAAATCTATTTTTTAGACGTTACTAAAGCACGCACATTGAAGACAAACCAAACTGCTGCGCCAGCAAAGATTACATCCATAAGGTAGAATGTAGGAAGATTCTCATCGCCTGCAGGCAGCACAGCTGTAAAATAAACGCTGGCTCCGAGGCATAGAACCACGAAGACCAGCGATACGATTGTCATTATAAGCTTTGCTTTTTCCATTTTTACTTATTCAGTTTCCAAGTGAAACCATCCTTCGTGTCCTTCACTTCGAATCCAAGCGCTGCAAGGTTGTCGCGAATAAGGTCGCTCGTAGCCCAGTCCTTATTTGCCTTTGCCTTCATGCGTTGTTCAAGCAGCATGTCCACAACCTTGCCGAAAGCCTCTTCGCGAGCATCGTTAGAAGCAGAAGCATTTGCGCCGCTATTGCTTGCTTTGAGACCAAGGAGCTGGAATGCGAATGTCTGGAATAGCGCCTTCATGGCTTCGATAGCCTCTGCTGTGAACGACGCCTTCTTGTCGGCAGCCTGATTGATGAGTTTGCTTGCTTCGAAGAGGTTGCTAATCACGATTGGCGTGTTGAAATCATCGCACATAGCATCGTAGCACTTTGCCTTTATGTCTTCCACCATCGCAGCAGTCACAGTGCCAGCAGCATCGGCATTGAGTGCGTCGAGCGTCTTGTTAGCATCCATCAGTTTCTCATATCCCTTCTCAGCAGCCTGAAGAGCCTCATTGCTGAAATCGACAGTGCTACGATAGTGAGCTTGGAGAATGAAGAAACGTATGGTCATTGGGCTGTATGCACGTTCAAGCTTTGGATGATCGCCTGCGAAGAACTGCGGCAGAGTGATGAAGTTGCCGAGCGACTTGCCCATCTTCTGTCCATCGATAGTGATCATATTGTTGTGCAGCCAGTAATTCACCATCTGGTCACCCTGGCTTGCCACCGCCTGCGCAATCTCGCACTCATGATGAGGGAACACGAGATCCATGCCTCCGCCGTGGATGTCGAAATGTGAACCGAGATACTTTCTTCCCATCGCTGTGCACTCGCAGTGCCAACCAGGGAAGCCATCGCTCCAAGGTGATGGCCATCGCATGATGTGCTCAGGCTGAGCAGCCTTCCAGAGCGCGAAGTCTGCTTGATTCTTTTTCTCGCCTACGCCAGCAAGCGTGTCACGGCTTGCGTCCTTAGTGTTTTCGAGCGAGCGGCCAGAGAGGATGCCATACTTGTGTACCTTGTTGTATTTCTCCACGTCGAAGTAGATCGAGCCATTGCTCTCATACGCAAAACCATTGTCCATAATCTGCTTCACCAGCTCCTGCTGCTCGATGATGTGACCAGTAGCATGAGGCTCGATGCTTGGTGGCAAGCAGCCAAGAGCATCCATAGCTTCATGAAAGCGGTTTGTGTAGTACTGTGCCACCTCCATTGGCTCAAGCTGTTCAAGTCGTGCCTTCTTTGCAATCTTGTCTTCGCCTTCGTCGGCATCATGCTCCAAGTGACCTACATCGGTGATGTTGCGAACATAGCGCACCTTGTAGCCAAGATGCTGAAGGAAACGGAAAACGATGTCGAATGTAATTGCTGGACGTGCGTGTCCGAGGTGAGCGTCACCATATACTGTAGGTCCGCAGACATACATGCCCACGTGTGGCGCATGCAGTGGGCGGAACACTTCTTTCTTGCGAGTCAGAGTGTTGTAAACGTAAAGTGCTTGTTCCATTATTCTGATTAATATGTATAATTTTATGCAAAGATACTGAAAAAGTTCTTCAACTGCGTCCTTTTTTCGACAAAATTAATTATTCACTTACATTTTATCGCAAAAGCATTGCCGACATTAGGAAAATTCTCCTTATTTTTGCAAATAATTAGAATAAGCAGAAACTCAAGGCATCACCTTAGTCAAGACTTATAAATTCAAAAACTTAAAAACTCAATTTCTATGTTCACTCCCCTATTCCTCGGTCTCGGCATGCAAGAGATCATCATCATACTCGTCATTGTCCTCCTCCTTTTCGGCGGCAAGAAGATTCCTGAACTCATGCACGGCGCCGGCAAAGGCGTC
This sequence comes from Bacteroidaceae bacterium, assembly GCA_045600665.1. GTDB lineage: Bacteria > Bacteroidota > Bacteroidia > Bacteroidales > Bacteroidaceae > Minthosoma. Next base: position 26,461 of record JAZRYI010000109.1, on the reverse strand, counting down.
AGGGCATTCAAGGACGGAATGAAGGAAGTGACAAACGATGCGGAAGAAGAAAAGGACGATAAGAAATAATCGCCTCGCAATATGACCTTCTGGGATCATCTCGATGAACTACGCTCACGTCTGATACGGTGCATTCTCGCATCAGCACTGTTCGGCATACTCGCCTTTGTTTTCAAAGACGAGGTTTTCGGTGTCATCTTTGCTCCAAAGTCACCCCACTTCCTGCCATCGGCTTTCGGCATGGGTCCCAACATCAGCATAATCAATACCGAACTGACCAAGCAGTTCACGGTGCACATGATGGCAAGTTTCTACATTGGCATCATCGTTGCAGCTCCTTATATTATATACGAATTGTATCGCTTCATCGCCCCTGCCCTATACGACAATGAGAAGCGATACGCCACTGGCATAGTACTGAGTTGCTATGCCATGTTTCTGATTGGTGCGCTATTCAACTATTTCATTGTATTCCCCATCACGCTCCGCTTTCTTGCTGGCTACCAGGTGATGAGTGATGTGCCAAACCTCATCTCTCTCGAAAGCTATATCGACACATTCACCATGCTGTCACTCATGATGGGCGCAGTGTTCGAGCTCCCTGTGCTATCATGGCTTCTCGGCGCATTAGGCATCATCAATCGGCAGATGATGCGCCAGTACCGCCGCCACGCCATAGTACTCATAGTCATTGTGGCTGCCATCATCACCCCAACTTCCGATGCATTCACGCTCACACTTGTGAGCTTGCCTATATATCTTTTATACGAACTCAGCATATTCGTCATTCGCAACAAAAAAGGAATGACAAATCTGACAACTTCGTCCAATTCCTAAAATCACATACTCATGAATATCAATATACTGACAAAAGCACTCCGTATCCTCGCTCTTATCTTCTTCTTGCCGATTTCTGCAAGATCCCAGCAAGTAACCGAACTTGAGCAAGCCCCAAAGCTCATCGTCGGTATTGTCGTTGACCAAATGAGATGGGACTACCTCACGCGATACTACGACCGCTACACCGATGGTGGTTTCCGTCGTCTCATGTCCGAAGGATACAATTGCAATCGCATAAACATCAATTACATCCCAACCGTCACAGCCGTTGGTCATACTGCCATCTACACAGGATCCGTCCCTGCCTTCACTGGCATAGTCGGCAATTCCATGTACTTCGATGGCAAATGGGACTCTCCCGTACGCGACTGGTCAACACAAGCCGTTGGCACCACCAGCACGGAAGGACAAGCCTCACCCCACCGCATGATTCCTACCACAATGACTGACGAACTGCGACTTGCCACAAACTTCCGTAGCAAAGTCATCAGCGTCAGCATAAAGGACCGCGGCAGCATCTTCCCAGGCGGCCATTGCGCCAATGCAGCCTACTGGATGGACAGCAAGACCATGGACTTCGTCTCTTCCACATACTACATGAAGGAACTCCCTTCATGGGTGAAAGCATTCAACAAAAAGAAGTTAGGACAGCACTATCTCGACATCACAACAAAAAACAAGAAGGACAAGCAACACTTCTGGGACCTTCTCTACGATGCCGACACCTACGTACAATCCACTCCAAACCTAAATGAAAACTACTTCGACCAGCGCACTGGCTCCATTCTCAAATACTCCCCATACGGCAACACTTTCACAGCCGATATTGCCCTCGCCGCACTCGATGGCGAACAGCTTGGTCACAATCCAACAGGCATGCCAGACTTCCTTGCCATCAGCTTCTCTTGCTCTGACATGGTTGGCCACAAGGTGGGACCTAATGCCATTTGGGTTGAGGACCTCTACCTGCGCCTCGATCAGGACGTAAAACGTGTCTTCGATGCTCTCGACGCAAAGATAGGCAAAGGAGAATGGGTTGCCTTCCTCACAGCCGACCACGCAGGCAGCCACAACGTAGAGTTCCGCAAGCAGCATGGCATACCTGCCGGCACCTGGCCATACTCGCGTATGATGAAAGAGCTGAACGACTCCCTCTGCCATCATTTCCAGTTCACTGCCGATGTCATCCACAGCCTCGAATGCCAGAATATTTTCCTCGACAACAATGTCATCCGCAAAGAGCACAGAGCGTCAAAGGAAGAAATAGTCAATTATCTCATCAGCATTGTCACCGAAATGGACAATGTGATGTATGCCTTTGAGCCAAAGCGCATCCCAGACTATATCCCAGAGCCTGTCCGTACCATGGCAATAAACGGTCATCACCCTAAGCGCTCTGGCGACATACTCGTCATCCCAGAAGGTGGCATCACTGAAGACTACGAGGATGGTAAAGTCACGCCAGGCAACAATGCCCTCGGCTACACGGGCATCCCTCTCGGTACAAACCATGCAGTCTGGAGCCCATACGACTCCCACATCCCATTCATCGTGATGGGCAAGAACATACGCCATGCCTGGGACAACACATCCTACACCATCAATGACATTGCCGCCACCATCTGCGCCTACCTCAACATTCAGCAACCAAGTGCTTGCATTGGCAATGCTATAGAGATTAGGAAACAATGACTACGTACCTTAATGTCGTTATTCCCTCATATCATTGTCAATGAATTCCAGCAGACGATCAACAGCCTCTGCTTCTGGTATGTTCTTCTCTATGCATACCTTATTTTTATAGAGACTTATCTTGCCAACACCAGCACCAACGTATCCGTAGTCGGCATCTGCCATCTCTCCAGGACCATTGACAATACATCCCATAATGCCAATCTTGAGTGTGTTGAAACGAGGATCGTTCTTAGCGCGCTCGCCCACAGCCTTCTTGATTCTTGCTATAGTCGATTCAAGATTATAAAGCGTTCTGCCACAACCAGGACATGAGATGTACTCTGTCTTCGTAAAACGCACACGAGCAGCCTGCAGAATGCCATCTGCTACGTTTTTGGCGATTTCATCGGAAAAATTAGGGTTTTTCAGCACCAGATTATGAGCCAACCCATCAATAAGAAGAGCACCAGCATCCATTGCTGCCTTAAGCTGGAAATCCTCGAGGAGAGCGTCATCATATTCAAGCACGATGGTATCGTCAGCAATCTCAGCCTTTGCCTTGGCACGCTTCTCAGCACTCTGCTCTGTGTAAGCAACAAGCTTGCGAGCAACAGGAATCTCTGCCTCAGGAGCCTCGCTGAGCGACACGCGAATAGTATCGCCAATGCCTTCTGCCAACAAAGCGCCAATGCCAACAGCACTCTTGATGCGACCATCCTCACCTTCACCAGCCTCAGTCACGCCAAGGTGGAGAGGGAAGGACATGCCCTCGCTATCCATAACCTTGACAAGAAGACAAACAGTATTGACCATCACAACCGTATTGCTCGCCTTGATGCTGATCACCACATCTGTGAAGTTCTCCTTCACGCAGATGCGAAGGAACTCCATGCACGACTCCACGATACCCTCTGGCGTGTCGCCGTAGCGAGACATGATGCGATCGGAGAGCGATCCATGATTCACGCCAATACGGATGGCTGTGTGATGCTCCTTACATATATTAAGGAAAGGAACAAACTTTGCCTCGATTCGCTTGATCTCGTCCGCATACTCCTCATCGGTATATTCAAGGTGCTTGAATGTGCGTCCAGGATCAACATAGTTGCCTGGATTGACACGCACCTTCTCCACTATGCCTGCTGCTGTATCGGCTACTGCAGCATTGAAATGCACATCTGCAACAAGTGGAACTGTATATCCATCGCTACGAAGTCCTTCAAGAATGGCTTTCATGTTGAGAGCTTCGCGCTGACCTTGGGTTGTGAAACGCACAATCTCGCCACCAGCATCAACAATGCGCTTGGCTTGTGCTATGCTTCCTTCTGTGTCCATAGTGGAAGTATTTGCCATTGACTGGACACGGATAGGATTGTCACCACCAAGCAGCACACCTCCAACATTGACTACAGAGCTTTTTCTTCTAATCATTGTAAAGACTGATTAATTACATTTGAAGTTGAACTTCACCTCTTTCAAATCCTCGTTTGCCTTTTCAATCTTCTTGCGCAAACCATTCTTGTACGCAGCAAACTTCTCTGCCAAAGCCTCGTCAGAAAGAGCGAGCATCTGCACAGCAAGTATGCCAGCATTGAGAGCGCCATTGATTGCTACTGTAGCCACAGGAATTCCTGGAGGCATCTGAAGCATAGAATACACAGCATCCACGCCATCGAGCACGCTGCCCTTCACAGGCACTCCAATCACAGGCAGGGTTGTGCTTGCAGCAATCACTCCAGGCAAGGCTGCAGCCATGCCAGCGCCAGCGATTATCACCTTTATTCCGCGCTCCTTTGCACCCTTAGCAAAAGCCTCCACAGCATCAGGAGTACGGTGAGCACTGAGAGCGTTAATCTCGAAAGGAATCTCCATTTCATCGAAGAACTTGGCAGCTTTTTCCATTACTGGAAGGTCAGAAGTGCTGCCCATGATAATAGATACGATTGGTTTCATATTATATATATATTATAATTACATCCAGCTTATCAATATAAACGTCATGGCACACAGATAGCCCACCGCAAAGCCAACCAGCACCTGAGCTAGAGAATGCTGGCGCAGTATGATGCGGCTCGTGCCAAGCGCGCCCGACAGAAGAAGCAAGCCGCAAAATGGCCACATCGGATTGTAAAAAAACAGTATGCTGAACGCATTTAGCGCCCCAACAAGACCGCCCATGCCCACCATGTGGGTGCTAATCTTCCACCATGCATTGACAGTGATGCAGATGATCTGAGCAATCAGAGCCGCCATCACTATGCCCCTAAAGAACATCACCACATTCATCTTGGTCATAATCACAAGGCAAACCGTATAGCTGATCAGCGTCAGCACGTATGGCATGTGTCGATGCTCACGATGGCTGAGCTGCCAGTGTGTCCATTTTTTGAATATGCGGAAAGCGTTGATGCCCATATGCGGAATGAATATGGTGAACAGATACACCAGTATCACTATGAACACTTTGTATTGCCAAGGCAGCATTCGCAAATAGCTAAAGAAGAATAACCCAAAGATTATCCACAGAGGAGAATACAATGGGGAGAAAAGCGTAGAGAGCACTTTTGCTGTTTGTATGAGCCGTTTTTCATTCATAATTCATTCTTTGTTTTTACGATTTGCGATTTGCCATCGATGGTATGCCCAGTTCCTTCCTATACTTTGCTATCGTGCGACGGGCAAGCTTTACCCCGTCCTTCGCCAGAAGCGCAGCCAACTGCTCGTCGGAATATGGATTAGCAGAATCTTCCGACTTCACTATTGCCTTCAGCTTGCCAGCTACCACACTACCGTCCACATCCTCTCCCTCAGCATTCTTGCGCGTGAGCTTGAAGAAATCCGACAGCTTGTATATTCTGCCATCCAATAGGCAGCACTTCGAGTTGCACACTCTCGACACCGTCGATATGTCATACCCAGCCCTGTCAGCCACATCCTTAAGTATCAGCCTCACTTTGTCGCCCTCGTCCCTCGACAGGATAAACGGGCGCTGCAACTCCACTATGGCTTTCATCGTCTCATACAGCGTGCGCCGACGCTGCTTGATGGATTCAATGAACATCTGAGCAGCCTCCACTTTCTCCTTCGTGTACAGCAGTCCCTCTCGCTCGCTGCGCGAAAGCTTAACTGGATTGGCATGCAGCTTCTTCAGCTGGTTCAAGTAGTCTCGACGCACATGCAGACGAGGCACGTCTCCGCCATTCAATCGCAATTCTATGTTTCCATCAGGGTCAGTTTCCACGATGAAATCGGGAATTTGAGTCTCCACTCTCGAACTTGCCGACTCACCGAGCGACAGTCCTGGATTCACGTTCAGTTTCCTCAACGCATCAAATACGGCGTTCACCGCTACGTCGTTCAAGCCCAACTTTTCCTTCAGTCTTTCCTTGTTCTGTTTTATGAACAAGTCATAGCAATCAGTGATGACCGTTCGCTGCAGCATCAAGAACCTCTCCTTGTATTCAGATATAGGCACATCCTCATTCAACTGACGGTCTATCTGCAGCAGCAGGCACTGCTGCGTGTCCTTCGCACCTATGCCAGCAGGCTCAAAGCCCTGCAGCATCTTCAGCACCTCTTCCACGTATGCCTCATCCACGTAAATATAGAACTTGAAAGCCAATTCATCCACAATCGTGCGGAGCGGCACGTCGATGAAGCCGCGATTGTCAAGCAAGCCTATCAAATACCTCATCACCTCCTCCTGCGTCTCGTCAAGGTCATAGTTCATAATCTGCGACTCCAGATACTCTATGAACGAGCCACTGTCGCCTATCGGCAAATCATTGCGTTCTTCCTGCCTGCTGCCGTCGCCATACACAGGCAAATCATCAGTGTCATAGCTCGTCAAGTCCTGCGCCATATCGTCCTCCATCTGCTCGCTGTACGGATCGTCCCCTGTGTCATTCATCTCCATTTCATCGGCAGAATCAGCACTTTTTCCATCCATATCATCGGCATCATCATAGCCCCCCTCGTCCAGCGCAGGGTTCTCCACCACTTCCTTCTTCACTCGCTCTTCAAACTCGCCAATAGACAATTCCAACAGCCTCACCAACTGAAGCTGCTGCAGCGACATACGGAGCTGTTGTTCCTGCTTTTGTGTCTGGATTTGAGTCTGGACTTGTGGCATGCAATAATGATTATAAACAATATTTAATGCAAAGTTATGCAAAAAGCTGCATTAAACAACAAAAGGAATAAAAAAATTTTCTTAAATTTGCAACAAAATAATTAACATCATGGAAGACTTTATACATCTACACGTACATACGCACTTTTCCGTGCTCGACGGCATGTCTAAGATTGACGCCCTCGTTGACAAGGCAATCGAGAACGGGATGAAGGGAATGGCACTCACCGACCATGGCAACATGTTCGGTATAAAAGAGCTGTTCGACTATTGTAGCAAAGTGAACAAAGGTAGGAAGAAAGAAGGCCTGGAACCTTTCAAGCCAATCTTTGGTTGCGAGATGTATGTGGCGCGACGCAACAAGGAAGACATGGTGGCAGCTCAGGGTGACCGCAGCGGCAACCACCTCATCGTGCTTGCCAAGAACAAGAATGGCTACCGCAACCTCATCCGCCTCGTGTCGCGCGCATGGGTAGATGGCAACTATATCCGTCCCCGCACCGACAAGAAAGACCTGGCGATGTTCCACGAGGATCTCATCATCTGCTCTGCATGCCTTGCAGGCGAACCGCAAGAACTCATCCGTCGTGCCTTGCGACGCGAGAAGTTTGCAAACGAGGCCCTCTCGCCCGAGGAACTCTTCGCCAAGGCTGACGCAACAGTGAAGTGGTACAAGGACACCTTTGGCGACGACTACTACATGGAACTCATGCGCCATGAGGTGACCGACCCTTCCATTCGTGCCAACCGCGACACCTATACAGAGCAAATGGCGATAGAGCCATACCTCATCGACCTTGCAAAAAAACACAATGTCAAGCTGATTTGTTCCAACGATACCCACTTCGTCAATGCCGACGACGCCGAGGCTCACGAGCGACTGCTCTGCCTCAGCACCGGCAAGCGCATTGATGAGCCTCACATGCTCTACTCCAAGCAGGAATGGTTCAAGACTCGCGAGGAGATGAACGAGATATTCAAGGACATTCCAGAGGCGCTCAGTAACACGCTCGAAATTCTCGACAAGGTTGAGACCTACGACATAGAGAGCGACCCAATCATGCCTTTTTTCCCTATCCCCGAGACTTTCGGCACCGAGGAAGAATGGCGTCGCAAATATACGGAGGAAGACCTGTTCCGCGAATTTACGTCCGATGAGAATGGCGAGAATCAGCTGTCAGAGGAAGAGGGCATGAAGAAAATAAAGAAGTTAGGAGGCTACGAGAAGATTTACCGCATCAAGTTCGAGGCAGACTACCTTGCCAAGCTCGCCTACGAGGGCGCACAGAGGATTTACGGTTCCGGTATGCCCGACAATCTCACAGCAGACACCCTCATCAAGGGTTCTTATGGCATACCTGCCGAGGTGGAAGACCGCATTCGCTTCGAGCTGCACATCATGAAGACCATGGGTTTCCCTGGCTACTTCCTCATCGTGTCGGACTTCATCAACTCCGCCCGCGAGGAACTGGGCGTGTGGGTAGGTCCTGGACGAGGCTCCGCTGCCGGCTCGGTGGTGGCATACTGCCTTGGTATCACCAAGCTCGACCCTCTCAAGTACGACCTACTCTTCGAGCGTTTCCTCAACCCAGACCGAATATCACTTCCCGATATAGATACCGACTTCGACGACGACGGCCGCGGCAAGGTGCTACAGTGGGTCATGGACAAGTATGGTCACGAGAACTGTGCCCACATCATCACCTACGGCTCGATGGCAGCCAAGAACTCCATCAAGGATGTAGCGCGCGTGCAAGACATCCCACTACCCGTTGTGAACGGCTGGTGTAAGGCTATGCCCGACCGCCTGCCTGACGGCATGAAGCCTAAGCTCAAGAACTATCTCAAGTGCACTCCAGAATTGCAGCAGGCATCCACCTCCTATATTGAGAAGGAGCGCGACACCATAAAATTCGCCACCAAGCTTGAAGGCACGGTGCGCAACACAGGCATCCATGCCTGCGGCTTCATCATCTGCCGCGACCCAATCTCTGACCATGTTCCCGTCTCCACAGCCGACGACCCCGACTTCCCAGAGCTCAAGACAGCCGTTACACAGTACGATGGCCATGTCATCGAATCCACAGGCCTCATCAAGATGGACTTCCTTGGATTGAAGACACTCTCCGAGATGAAGGAGTGCGTCAAGCTGGTCAAGCAAACATTAGGTATAGAAGTAGACCTCGACCACATACCTATCGACGACGAGCTCACCTACAAGCTCTATCAGGAGGGACGCACCATCGGCACATTCCAGTTCGAGTCGGCAGGCATGCAGAAGTACCTCAAGGAGCTCCACCCTACCGTCTTTGAGGATCTCATCGCCATGAATGCCCTCTATCGCCCGGGGCCAATGGACTACATCCCTTCGTTCATTGCACGCAAAAACGGGCGCGAGGCAATCTCTTACGACATCGACTGCATGGAGAAGTACCTCAAGGACACCTACGGCATTACCGTCTATCAGGAGCAAGTCATGCTCCTCTCTCGCCAGCTTGCCGACTTCACCCGCGGTCAGTCCGATGCGCTCCGCAAGGCGATGGGCAAGAAGAAAAAGGACATCGTTGACCAGATGAAGCCTCTCTTCATCGAGGGTGGCAAGAAGAATGGCCACGACCCAAAGGTGCTGGACAAGATCTGGGCAGACTGGGAGAAATTTGCATCCTACGCCTTCAACAAGTCGCATGCAGCCTGCTACTCATGGGTGGCATACCAGACCGCCTACCTCAAAGCACACTACCCAGCTCAGTTCCTCGCTGCGCTGATGACACGCCGCAAGTCGGACATCAAGGAGATCACCAAACTGATGGACGAATGCAAAAGCATGAACATCGACACACTGGGTCCAGACATCAATGAGTCCTTCACCGATTTCAGCGTGAACAAGAAAGGCGAGGTGCGATTCGGCTTGGGAGGCATCAAGGGCGTAGGCGAGAGCGGCGTGCAAGCCATCGTGAATGAGCGCGAGAAGAATGGTCCATACAAGTCCATATTCGATTTCGTAGAACGTGTTAATCTCTCAGCCTGCAACCGCAAGAGCATCGAGAACCTCATCCTCGCAGGTGCATTCGATGGATTTGATGGCACCAAGCGCGAGATGTTCTTCGTACCAGTGGGCAGCAAAGGCGAGCTGTTCATCGACCAATTCATACGCTATGGCCAGAAGTACCAGCTCGACAAGCAGTCAGCGCAGAATTCTCTGTTTGGTGCCGATTTCATCGAGATTTCTCACCCTATTCCGCCTAAATCGTTCAACGAGTGGAGCGCACTCGAGCGCCTTAACAAAGAGCGCGAGCTGGTGGGCATCTACCTGTCCGCCCACCCTCTCGACGAGTACGCCATCGTGCTGGAGCATGTATGCAACACAAAAATCATGCAGTTTGAGGACAAAGCGCAGCTGAAGGACATAGAAGACATCACATTCGGCGGCATCGTAACAGGCATCAGGGTAGGCACATCCAAGAATGGCAACCCATACGGGTTCGTGAAGATGGAAGACTATAGCGGTTCTGGCGAGATAGCGATATTCGGGCGCGACTGGCTCGACTTCCACAACTCCTTCATCGAGGGCCTCTCCCTCTTCATCCATGCCAAGGTGCAACCTAAGAGATGGAAGCCAGACGAATACGACCTTGTACTGCACTCCGTCGAGCTCATGGCTGACGTAAAAGAGAATGTAATAGACAAGATCACCATCGACATTCCGCTCGGCAACCTCACGATGGACATCGTCGAGGATCTCAAGGAACTGGCTGCCGAATGCCCCGGTAAGACGAGCCTGTACTTCAACATATATGGCACAGACAACACAAAAGCACTGCTCCATGCCAGAAACACGAAGATATCTGTACAAAAAAAGTTAACAAACTACATTTCTTCCCATCCAGAACTCAGTTTTAAATTAAATTAGTCTATATTTGCAAACGATTAAGTCAAACAACATAAAAATAATCATTATGGAAATCAACGATTCAAACTACGAAGAGATTAAGGCACAAGGCAAGCCAATAGTACTCGACTTCTGGGCAACATGGTGCGGCCCATGCAAGAAGATTGGCCCATACATCCAGGAACTTGCTGAGCAGTATGCAGATCAGGTCATCGTGGGCAAGGTAAACATCGAAGACGAGGCTGACGACCTCGTTGCTGAGTTCGGCATCCGCAACGTACCAACAGTCCTCTTCATCAAGGACGGCGAAGTGGTTGACAAGATAGTAGGTGCAGCCGCTAAGAGCAAGTTCGAAGAGAAGATCCAGGCAATGCTTTAACACTCCATGAGTTCCATCGACAACGAAATCCTTCTTGGTGCCGAAGAAGACGCAAAGGAGGTTGCTTTCATCCAGTCATACATTGGCTCGGAGATAGCAGAGAAGTACACCGAAGATGACATTTACTACGTGCTCGATGTCATAGGCGAATTTTTCGAGAAAGAATTCAGCGGCGTGCCCGACGACGAAGGCTTTGTTGACATCGACGTTGACGACATCGTCAAGTTCATCGTCAAGCGCGCAAAGAAGGAAGGCATGGGTCCTTACGACAAGGAAGAGCTCTCCATCCTGGTGAACGCCGAACTCGAATACAACGAGCAACTGGAGGACTAAAATTCCCTCCTATCTTTGGTTCCTTATTCAATCACAAAAGTAACAAAGTCACCCTTTTGCGAATGGAAAGATGGGTAATCAAGAGGTCGCCCCCTTGATTACCCATCTTATTTGTCTTTGGTTAGTTTCTTCATCTCCTTGTCGGTGATGCATTTGTTGTACACGCGGAAGTCGGAGACTTGGGTGTCGCAAAGATAGTTGTCGCCATTGAATGGAGGACGACCTATCCAGTTGAAGGATGGGGCGGAGGTGAAGATGGTAGCGAATTCAGGGAAGTTCACTTCAGTGCCGATGAGCTCGCCATCGATGTAAAGATCGCCCTTGCCTGACTGCTGCCGATAGATGACGGTGATCCATTTGCCTTTGTCGGATGCTTTGCTCTTCTGGATGCCGGTTTCCTGGGTGTAGCCACCGATGGAGGTCTCGCAGCGCTGCTCGTTGATGCGGTATGCGTGGTATGGACCCTCTTTTGCCTGATTGGCTTCGAGGCATGAGAAGCACCAGAGGAAGTAGCCGTAGCCCTTAATGTCGAGCGAGGAGTCGATGAAGTAGCGAGCGGAGATGGTGAAGTCGGTGAGAGATTTCACCACGTCGCCAGCCTTGGCTGTCATGTCGAGATAACCGTTGGAGTTGCCGAGGATGAGCGTGTTGTTCACCACTTTGGCACCATTCATCAATGTGGCATCGACATGGCTGGGACTGCTGTCCTTGACGGTCTTGCCCTGCACGTTCTTGAAGTCGTAGTGCAATACGATGTTCTTCTTCTGGGCACTGAGCGCAAGAAGGTTGAGCATTAGGATGAGGGATAAAAGTATTTTTTTGCTGAGAGTCTGTTTCATAGTGATATTGAGTTTTGTTATAGTTTTTCTCCGTATTCGAGGTCGCCTGCGTCGCCGAGTCCTGGGACTATGTACTTATGCTCGTTGAGCCCTGGGTCGATGGCACCGCAATAGAGGAGAACATCGTCGCTTGGGAAGGATTTCTTCATGTAGTCAACGCCTTTCTGACTGCCTATGACTGAGGCAAAGATGACTTTGCTTGGCTTGCCCTTGGTGATGAAAGCCTCGTAGGCGAGTTCCATGCTGCCACCTGTGGCGAGCATTGGATCGACAATTATGAGCGTCTTGCCTGTGAGGTCGGGAGTGGCAATGTACTCAATCTTGATGCCCACTTCTGTGCCTTCCTTGTCCTTGTAGTAGCGATATGCTGAGACAAATGCGTTCTCTGCTTTGTCGAAGTAGCTGAGGAAACCTTCGTGGAATGGGAGTCCTGCACGGAATACTGTGGCAAGGACTATCTTGTCGGCTGGCAATGACACGCTGATTGTGTCAAGAGGCGTTGTGATAGTCTTGGTCTCGTAGCTGAGCGTCTTGCTGATCTCGTATGCCATGACTTGACCGATGCGCTTCACGTTGTTGCGGAAGAGGAGAGGATTGTTCTGATATGTCACATCGCGCAGTTCTGTGAGGAACTGATTGAGGATGGTGTTGCTTTTTGCGAAATTGATTACTTTCATAAGTACATGCGATTTGATAAGGTTGTTTTTATTTCTTTTCCTGTGGAAGTATAGCGTTGAGAAGTATGCCCACAATGGCTGCAAGTGCGAGACCTGACACATGGATAGGACCAATTGCCACGCTGTCGTCGGCTCCGTACTTCACGCCAATGGCGATTACAAGGATGAGGGCAGCAACAAACACGTTGCGTGAGGATGCGAGGTCAACCTGCGACTCAACGAGGTTGCGCACGCCCACGGCAGAGATCATGCCATAGAGGATGAGGCTCACGCCACCGATTGTGGCAGCTGGCATGAGACCGATGAGGCAGGCGAACTTAGGGCAGAAACTGAGCAGGATGGCAAAGACTGCCGCAAGACGGATGACTGCGGGGTCGAACACTTTGGTGAGGTTGAGCACGCCTGTGTTCTCGCCGTATGTGGTGTTGGCTGGTGCGCCGAAGAGCGATGCAAGGGCTGTTGCGATGCCGTCGCCAACGAGGGTGCGGTGCAAACCTGGCTTGGCGAGGAAGTCCTTGCCTACTGTGGATGAGATGGCGCACATGTCGCCGATATGCTCCATTATGGTGGCGAAGGCGATTGGCATGATTGCGAGTATACTTGAGAAAAGAAGGGTGGAGTTAGGAGCATCGATGACTGCAAGAATGGTCTGGTCTCTGCTCACTGGGAGCCCTACCCATGCTGCATCGGCAAGCGGAGAGAAGTCTATTTCACCCATCGCTGCTGCAAGAGCGTAGGAGCAAATGATGCCAAGCAGGATTGGCACAATCTTGATGATGCTCTTTCCCCACATGGATGCTGAGATGACGACAATGATGGCAACGACGGCAAGCACCCAGTTGGTAGTGCAGTTGGTGATGGCAGAGCCTGAGAGCGTAAGACCAATGGCGATGACGATCGGTCCTGTCACGATAGGCGGGAAGAATCGGAGTATCTTGTCGGCGCCAAACATCTTAATGAGGGCTGACATGATGAAATAGCAGAGTCCTGCGCAGAGCACGCCGATGCAGGCGTAGTCGAGAGCGAGAGTCTCGGTCATTCCCATCTCTACGCCCATCTGCTTGATGCTCATATAGCCGCCTATGAAGGCGAAGGAGGAGCCAAGGAAGGCTGGCACCTGCATCTTGGAAATGAAGTGGAAGATGAGTGTGCCGATGCCAGCAAACAAGAGGGTTGTGGAGACTGGAAGCCCCGTGATGGCAGGGACAAGGATGGTGGCACCAAACATGGCGAAGAGGTGCTGCACTCCTAACACGATAAATTTAGGCATGCCCAGGCTTCGGGCATCCTCAATACCTTTCTGTTTTTTTGTTTCCATGATTATTGGGGAGTGGTTAGAGGTTAGAGGTTAGAGGTTAGAGGTTAAAGGTTAGAGGTTTGAGTTTTTTGGGGGGATGAGGCTATAGGTTGGAGGTGACGAGGCGTGTGCCGTCTGGCAGCTCCTCTATCTTGATTTTCACCGCATCGTCTGGCAAGAGAGATTCGATGAGCTCTGGCCACTCCATGAAGCAGATATTGCCAGAATAGACATAGTCTTCATAGCCGATGTCGAGCACTTCTTGCTCTCGCTTGATGCGGTAGAAGTCGAAGTGGTAGATAGGCTCTCCATTGCCTGAGAGATACTCGTTAACAATGGCGAACGTGGGCGAGTTGATGACGTCAGTAACGCCAAGCTCCTCGCATATCGCCTTGATGAATGTGGTCTTGCCTGCGCCCATGCCGCCATAGAAGGCGAATACGGTGCGGTCAGCCATGGCGCCAACAAACTGGCGGGCTGAGTCTGCGATTGTGTCGATGGAATTTATCTTTATCTCCATAATAGTGCTATTTCCTTCTTTTGCTTTGCATCGTCACCAGCGGGATGAGCATCTCCTCCATCGATATGCCTCCGTGCTGGAACGTGCTTTTGTAATATGATACGTAGTAGTTGTAGTTATTTGGATAGGCGAAAAAGTCGTCATTCTGCGCAAAGATGTATGCCGTGCTGATGTTTGGCGATGGCAGATAGGCGATTTTAGGGTTCTTAAGCTCATACACCTGCTTCGGGTTGTAGCTGAGGTTCTTGCCGAGCTTGTAGCGAAGGTTGGTGTTGGTGTTTTTGTCGCCAATTACCTTCAGTGGGTTATTGACGCGGATGCTGCCGTGGTCTGTCGTGATGATGATCTTTGCATTAGTCTTTGCCAGTTCCTGAAAGAGTTCATACACTGGGGAATTGCGGAACCAGGATGCCGTGATGCTGCGGTATGCCTTCTCGTCGCTGGCAAGTTCGCGCACCATTCGACTCTCTGTACGGGCGTGGCTGAGCATATCGATGAAGTTGATGACCAATACGTTGAGGTCGTTGTTCATCAAGTTTTTGAATCGGTCAACAAACTTTTCGGAATCGTTGGAATTGTTCAGTTTGTAGTAGGAGAAGCTGTTGTGCTTGCGATAGCGGTCGAGCTGCGTCTGGATGAGTGGTTCCTCGTTTAGGTTCTTGCCTTCTTCCTCGTCCTCGTCCACCCATAGGTCGGGGTACATCTGCTCTATCTGACTTGGCATCAAGCCTGAGAATATCGCATTGCGCGCATACTGGGTGGCTGTAGGCAGAATGCTGAGATAGAGCTGTTCGTCGAAGGTGAAATCGTCGGCAAGCAACTTGGATATCTCGCGCCACTGGTCGTAGCGGAAGTTGTCAAACACCACGAGGAACACCTTCTCGCCTTCTTTCATCAATGGGAAGATGGTGCGCTTGAACACGTCTGGCGACATGAGGGGACGCGTGTCGGGGGAGTTCACCCAGTCGAGGTAGTTCTTGCGCACAAACTTGGCAAACTCGTTGTTAGCCTCTGCCTTCTGCATCTTCAGCATCTCTGTCATCTCGCTGTCGGTGTCGGCAAGTTCGAGTTCCCAAAACACGAGGCGCTTATACACTTCCTTCCAGTCGTCGATGGTGTATGAGTCATTGATCTGCATGCCTATCTTGGAGAAGTTCTGCTGATAACCTGAGTTTGCCACCTCAGTCACAATCTCGCGCTTGTGCAGATGCTTCTTCAGCGTGAGGAAGATCTGGTTAGGATTGACGGGTTTGATGAGATAGTCAGCTATCTTTGAACCAATTGCCTGATTCATGATATTCTCTTCCTCACTCTTGGTCACCATCACAACGGGTATCGTTGGGTTGATTTCCTTTATCTGCGAGAGCGTTTCCAAGCCGCTGATGCCTGGCATGTTCTCGTCAAGGAATATGAGGTCGAAGGCGCGCTCGCGACATAGGTCAAGCGCATCACGCCCATTTGTGGCTGTGACCACCTCGTAGTCTTTTTTTTGCAGGAAAATGACGTATGCCTTCAAGAGCTCAATCTCGTCATCCACCCATAGAAGCGTTCCGTTCATTCGTGAGTTTGTGAGTTCGTGAGTTTTTATGAATCATTAAAACCAAAAGTTATCCTCTTCGTCGCCCCACTCTTCTTCCTCGTACTCCTCGGCATCTTCTGTCGATGGCTCTGGGAGTTCAGTAGGCTCGTCTAGCGATGTAGGTTCGTCTGGACTGATATGCAGACTTCCCACTCGGTCGAAGTGCTCGTCGTAGAAGTCGAAGTAGTCGGCGAAGCTCAATCCGTGCATCAGTTTCTTCAGGTTTTCCTCGCTGATGATGAAGCACCTCAAGCCTTCAAGCTTCTGTGCCATCTCTGGATTGTTGAGGAGTCGGTGGAGGTATATGTATGCCTCGTCGTAGCTGAGGAACGAGCGCACCTGCATCATGTCGATGCCGTCGCCTTGCTCGAAGGCAATGTCGAAATTGCGTACGGTGAAGGCGGTGAAGTTGTAGCGTGCCATCTCGAAGAGCAGCTGGTTCTGGTCCACTGAGTCGCGCTCGTAGGCAATGGCAAAGACGAAGTCGCAGTTCTTTTCTGCACTGAATGTGGTGTCGTTCATCAACGAGTCGCCGTCTTCCGCAAACCCGCGCCTGCGCTCCCAGATGCTGCCCATCTCAAACTTACCGCTGGCAAGCAGCCTGCCTTCTTTCAAGCCTTTGACGTACAAGCCGGCAAGCTCGCTGACAGACGATTTTGGGTATTTCTCCACCAACGACTTCAAGTCGCTCATGAAGTGTTCCCTATCTCCCATCTCCAGCTTGCTCATCGCCTCAATGAAAATGAAGCGAGGACGGTTGTCGCCATTCGGATATTCCTTGGCAGCGTATGCGCTGTTGCTGACCACAGATTCGTATTCTCCATTCTGGAAAGCTTCGTATGCCACAGCATAGATGGAGTCTTCTACTGCCTTGCCATACCTTGCCTTGAACTCAAAGTCTGGATCGGCAATGAGCATTCCGTGCTCATTGTCTGGGAATTGCTCGAGCAGCTTCTGTTTATACACTTCTGCGTCCTCTCTCCTCTCCATGCGCGAATAAAGCTGGAACATGTTGTAGTATATCTCATCCACATGCTCATAGTCAGGGAACTTGTCAAGCACTCGCTTGAAGGTTCGCTCTGCAAGCGGAAAGTTCTCCATGCGGTCTTTGTATATCACGCCTGCGCCATACAGACCGTCCACCAATGCGGCATCCGATGCTGCCATCTGCTCTTCTGTGAATGGGATATCCTTAAGGTAGTACTCCGGGCGGTGAGGGTCATTGGCATACTCCTCAGCCTTCTGAGCTTCTTTCTCCTCTTTTGTCAGTTTCTTGCTGTCTTTCTTGCTCACAGCCATGCTGTCTTGCGCTGCGGCAATGCTGTCTTGCATAGCACGCACGCTGTCGGGCAACTCCTCGTCGTTGAAGTCGTCAAGCACAGTCTTGTTGTTGCGCTGCCAGTCGTCGGCAAGGGTGCGCTTGCCCCATTTGTTTTCAAACTCAGTCTTACCTGCAGCCACGGCAGTTGGATTGTAGAAATACCACACGCCGCCGTTCTGACCGTTCTGACGATTGCCTGCAACATTGTTCTGGCCAGGACGATTCATGGCTCCGTTGCGATTATTCTGCGGATTCCTTATCTCATTAGCCTTCCTCTCCTCTTCCTTCTCTTTCTTCTTCAGTTCCTCAATCACTACCTTAATCTTTGCCATACGAGTGACGGAGTCCAGACGCGCCATCATCTGCAAACTGTCCTGCAGTTCCACAGCTGTGGCATAAGGCAGGAGTTCGTCGAGTATCTGACTGCGCTGATCCACTTCCTTGTAGTCATCACGATCCTTGTCAAAGAGACCAAGCACGGTGGCGTAGCACTTTTGTGCATCCACAAACTTCTCCTTGTCCCAATACAGCTGGCCTAGATGCATTGCTACCACGCCTTTCTCCAGACCATTCTTCGTGCTCTTCTCCACGCCATCCTTGTATGCCCAGATGGCATGCGTGGTGTCGCCTTTTGCCAGGTATATGTTGCCAATGGCATAATACACCTGATCCAGATAGTCTTTGTTCTTCGGATTCTTAGCCATCGACTGCAGCTTGCGAATCATCTGCTTCGACTTGCCTTTCGACATAGCCTCTGACTGATGTATGCGAGCATTGAACTCAAGCTCGTATGGCGGATTGCGGCGAATCACCTTGGCATAATATTTATATGCCATTGCTGGATTGCCTGTCTTGTAGTAAAGCTGACCTAACAAGAAATACATTCGCGTCTTCTCCAGCGAGCGCTTCTCTCCTTTCACAGCTTTCTCTATGTTCGGAATCGCTTCCTCATACATCTTCTGCCTCAACTGCATGTCGGCAATGATGGAATGCTTGAGAGTCGTGAGATTGGTCGGAAAACTGTCGCGCTGAGCACGGGCTAGTATGTCCTCTGCATCATAGAACCATTCCATCTCTGCATAGCACTTAGCTTCAAGCAAGCGGGCACGAGCCACCAAGTCGGGCTTGGAGAAATACAGTCGCTCTATGTAAGCAAACGTAGATGCTGCTTCCATATACTCGCCCTTGCGAAACTGTGCCTCGCCCAGCAGGAACCACGCCTTCCACAGGAAAGGATTATACTCCTTCTGGCTCAGCCATATCTTGTCTTTCGCTGTCTTCGAACGGTTCTTCGTCCACTTCGGGCGCTTAGTTATGCTGTGCTGCTTTATCGTCTTCTGGCATTTCTCCACGCTGCGGCTGAAGTTGCTCGAGCCAATCTTCACAGTATTCTTATTGCCAGTCACATACAGCGGAATTATCTCTGTGTAGTTATCCTTGTTTCCCTCTTCTTGCGCCAATCGTCCCTCCTTAAATGCTTCACTGCCATTGAAATACGTATTATACCTCGCCTTGAATGCTTGCACACGGCGCGTTATGCCCGTATTCTTCTCCGTAGAAGAACACGCAGCCAGCACCGCAAATGCAGTTACTATATATAATATGTATAAAGCTTTCTTCATCTCAAAAGGGGAATGTCCCTCAACTTTAAAACGAAAAAACTTGATTTTTATTTTATGTGAAACGTCTTTCTCCTACAATGAGGAAGACTTCGTCCTTCAGGTCATCAGGCAATTCCACGGCACGGAGCTGCAAGGAGCGCACCCAGCCAGCCACCTCGTCATCCTTCATCGTGTAGAGCACTTCTCGAAACTCGTCGCACTCTTCCTCGCTGTATTCGTTACCGTTCTTGCCTCGGTAGCGGTCAAGCTCCTCATCGTTGTAATACTCAATCTCCTTGCTCACAGCAGCAAGAAGACTATCCTTCTCGCAGGTTTCGTGCTGACCACAGCACTCCATATCCTCCACCTGTTTTATGCTTGGCAGCTCTGTTATCTCGCCTCGCTCCAGCTGCTTCTTCAGCTTCTGGTCACGAATATAGCCAGCCACAAATGCCACAATTCCAAGCACTATTATTCCTAAAATGAGGTAACTCATATCGCAAAGCCAACAGATTTCAAGTCTTCCCAATAATTAGGATAAGACTTACTTACTACTTCGGGATTGTTCACCTTTATTTTTCCCATCTTCAGCGCCGCAGGAGCAAATGCCATTGCCATGCGATGATCCTCATAGGTGTCGATTGCCACTTCATCCATCTCTTCTGGAGAAATGACAAGCTGAACGCCATCCCAAAGCAACTCACTATCATTGCGATCCTCTATCATGAAGCCCAGCTTCGCCAGCTCCACCTTCAGAGCTTCGATGCGATCTGTCTCCTTTATCTTCAAGCTCTGCAAGCCTGTGAAGTGGAACGGTATGCCAAGCATACAGCAAGTCACTACGAATGTCTGTGCCAAATCTGGCTGTTCCACAAAGTCATACTCAAGGCAATCTATCACATTATCGCTCTTTGTCAGAATCACATAGTTTCCATCATGAACAGTCTTCACGCCAAGCTGCTCAAAGATCTCTGCACCCTTGCTATCGCCTTGCAAGCTTTCTGCAAACAATCCCGGAAGCACGATCTGAGCATCGTCATTATCAGCCAATGCCACCATCTCATACCAATAGCTCGCTGCACTCCAATCGCTCTCCACGAAATAGTTGCGCTTCTGGTATGGAACAGCCTCAACCGTAATCACATTTTCAGCGCTCCATCCACACTTCGCCCCATATTCCTGCATTATGCTCAGCGTCATATTGATGTAAGGACGGCTCACCACATTGTCTGTAAGAGTGAGCACAAGACCTTTCTTCAGCACAGGGCCTATCATCAGCAAAGCAGAGATGTACTGAGAGCTGACATTGCCCGGCAGGGAAATCTCCCCACCCTCCAAATTCGCATTGCCAGCAATCTTCAGAGGCGGATAGCCCTCCTTCTCCACGTACTGCACATCAGCACCAAGAGTTCTTAGGGCATCAACCAATATACCAATTGGGCGATTCTTCATTCTCTCTGTGCCAGTAATCACATGCTCGCCATTGCTCACCGACAGCAATGCTGTGGAAAAGCGCATGGCTGTACCTGCCGCACCGATATTCACCACTTGAGGCTGCTGGCTCAGCCACTCTATCATCACTCTCGTGTCGTCGCAGTCACTGACGTTCTCGGGAGCATCAGCATTGCCTGCCAGCCTATTTATCACCAAAGCACGATTGCTGATGCTCTTCGAAGATGGCAGTACCACCCTCCCCTTCACCTCAGCCGGTGCTTGAACCAATATCTGCATAATCGTCAATTTTTTCGCAAAGTTAGTGATTTGTTTCTACCTGACCATTCTTCAATCGAAGAAGTTCATTCTCCAGCCCTTTTGCCGTAATCGCCTTGCCCACTATCTTCCCTTCTGGATCAATAACGAAGAAAGCAGGAATCCAATTCAGCTGATAAGCCTGGAATGTAGGATCCTGTCGTGTGCGCTTCAAGTTGCTCACTTGCGGCCAAGGGAATTGCTCACGTCTGAGGAAGTTGTGCCAGCTCTCTTCCTTATCGTCAAAGCTGAAGCTAAGCCATTGCACATCCTTTCCATTTATGCCTTTCAACTCCTGCACAGCATTCAGTGCCTTGAGCATAGGCACCTCGCGGCGGCAGTCGCCACACCATGTAGCCCAGAAGTCGAGCACCACATACGTGCCTCTGTAGTCACTCAGCTTCATCTCCACGCCCATTGTGTCGCGCGCCACAATCTCTGGCGCCTCTGTGCCCAATTCCAACGAAGGCAAATACTCAGGGTGATTCAGACTCAGTGTGTCCAAATCCTGTGCCGATGCACCCATGCTGTAAATCAGCAAAAAAGACAATATCAAACTTTTCATATTAATCCTATTCCGTTTGTTGTATCATAGTGTATTTTGTAAAACGACATAATTCTCCACGATGTGGAGATTTTCAGGGAGTCTTTCTTCTTTTCATACATAGATAGACAATTCTGATTATCACAAGTATCAAGGATATGCCCAGCACTGCTGCAGAGAAAAACATTGCCAATATCATGCACATAGGAAAAGGAAAGCCCACCACGCCCTCTGGTGGATCATAGATGGAGATGTCAAGAGCTGCACCACCCCATATCAAACCTAAGCACAATGGTATCTCAATGACTATAATCAAGAGATAGGACCAAGGCTTTTCATTTGATATCAGTTTCATAATTAGTGCTTATTATTATTATTCATCGCCGCCCTCTTACACATTACTCCTATGGCACTACGAAAGTGGCATCATTTCACCACAGTCTTGCACGCATCCGAGACATCAGACAGTGTGATTTGCGAAAGTTCCTCGGTAGATAAATTCTGACGTTTGCCCAATCTATTTGCTTGATTAGTAATTGTCTTCTCAAACAGGTTGCGCACATAGCGTCCATTGCCAAAGTTGCGCGACTTGTGAGCAACCGTCTCAGCAAGACTATTGCGCAAGAATTTGTCAGCATCAGCATCAAGCTTATAGCCATACTTATCCACTCTGGTCATGTAGATGGCATGGAGGTCGTCGGAACTATAATCAGGGAAATTAATGTAACGTGTAAAACGTGACTGCAAACCCGGGTTAGCATTGATGAAGTCCTTCATCTCGTTGGTGTAGCCAGCAACAATCACAACCAGTCGGTCACGATCATCCTCCATGCGCTTCAGCAATGTGGCGATAGCTTCGTCGCCATAGCCACCTCCGTTCTTATCCAACAGAGCGTAAGCCTCATCAATGAAGAGTATGCCATTGAGGGCAGAATCCACTACAGCATTGGTTTTCACAGCTGTCTGTCCCACATACTCTGCTATGAGTCCTGAACGGTCTGTCTCCACCAGATGTCCTCGCTTCACGATGCCAAGATCCTTGTATATGCGGGCAAGGATTCGTGCTACGGTAGTCTTACCTGTACCTGGGTTACCTGTGAAGACACAGTGATAAGACACTGGCGTGGTCATCATGCCCTTTGCCTCACGCTGCTTCTGCACACGCACGAAATTTGCCAGCGAAGTGACCTCTTGCTTCACCGACTCAAGACCAATGAGTTCGTCCAGCTCTTTATATGGATCGCCTTGGATTGGTTCAGAGATAAGCACACTGTCCATCAAATCGTTGAGGGATTTCTCACTCTGCGACAGACTTCCATCATTGTCTCTCAACGTCTGCTCAATATCTTTTGGGGCTGTTGCCTCACTGCTTGTATCTTCATCATGGCTGCTAGAACCAGCGGCAGCTGTCAGAATTGCCATGAAGATGAAACCTCCTATTATTAGTGCATTCTTTGTACTCATTATCTTAATTATTATATTTGATTATTGCGTGATATTTAATTCAATTGCTACGTTATCTCCGAAAATGCTCTTCAAGGCACATCAAAACCATCCACATGAACAATGGCAAAGAATAGCATGCCAAATCAGCGACATCAAATGTGCCGGGGAGGAGTTGCACAAGCTGCATCAGCTCAGACACCACTCCGAGCAATGGCACCACACTTATCCAAGCCAATCTTTTCATCTTGCTTTCGTGCCTGTTCACACTGTCAGAGAAAAGGATGTAGGACAATGTCCACAACCCATCTGGCAAACAAAAACGCACAAACTCCGGCACTTTGATTCCATCAACAAGAGCACGAACAGCATCCACTGCCGCCCCCATCCCCATGTAGTCAAGCACAATAAATCCCAGATGCCCACGACTGCGAAACAGCAGGTAAATCCCTATTCCCACCAGCAGACATCCCCATGCCAAAGTTCGTTCTAACGTAATCTGCTTAACAAACATATTGCAAAGGTAATGTATTTCAATGAATTTACCACATAATTAAGCAGAAAATGTGACAATTCCTTTTCACACATCAGTTTGGACTGCTTTCTTTTACTCAAGATAGTCCCTCCTTGCGACTCAAAAGAGTCGAATTCTCATCTTATTCTCTTGCGTACACGCTTCCAAGGCACGAAGTAGATTAGGGCGAAAACTATAGCAGACATGAGGAAAAGCGCCCAATCGTTGTTTTGAAAGAATTGAGCTATGTTCAGCAGCAGTCGCCCAATGCCAGTGTTGCCGTAATACTGCACAACATTGACTACGTATTTTGCCACTACAAGACTGATCTCATGATACTCACCACTGGCTTGTGCATGATAGTGGCAGTAGTAGGCAACGATTGCCAGCACTATTGCCACTCCTTGCAGTATTCTTTTGATTTTCATATTGCCTGTGCGAATGAACACAATTGCAAGGGCGAGCATTATTGTCAGTATTACTGCGATTGATATGCTGTAAATCATTTATTTCAGTTAGTTTTTGGGGGTTGAACATTTTCGTCGACAAATTCACCCATATTGTTCTTGTATAGATTGCCATAACCGTCAGCGCCGAACACGCATACATGGGAACCGACTGTGTTCTGGAACAGACGATAGTATAGGTCGCGCATGGAGATAGATGCATCCGCGGCAAGACAGTCGAGGAGAGTTGCCGTAAAACGATTGCTCATCCATACACCCAGCAGCATGCTGAAAGTGTCCGTTTTCGAGGTCTCGTCACCATTGGCTGCCGTGAAGCAGAGCATGCGCTTATGATTGTCCGCCACCTTTGCCACACTGCCCGAGTAGCAGGTCTCCACCATCCATAGCAGACGGCGGTAACACCCCTTCTCCTCCACAGCCGACAGCATGCGATCGGCAGCTGTTGTATTGAATGACTCTGCATCGTCGAGCCACACCAATGCGCCTGGCACGCCATGACCTGACCAGAATATAAACACGTTATCATCAGCATCAGGACGCAGCACCTCAGGCAAGCGATCAGACACATTGCCCGTCAGAATGTCAGTGAGGTCATCAGGCTTCAGCTGAGAGGTTTTATAGTCAATGCACACATTATCATAAATATTTCCTCCACTCAATCCTGCTCGCAGCACGCCTGGTTCTGGATTAGATGCATCATACGCAAGGTCATCCTCGGCAATGAGGACGATATGCCTATCATCGTATCCTGCACTGCGCAGCATTTGATATACCCTAAGTACATCTGCCTGATGACGGTAGTTACTCCACCCTTCTGAGGCAGCCACAAGCAATGCCCAGCGTTCGTGCAAAGGGAGCAATTTCCCATCAAAGTCATCGCTATCTTCATCATCAATCTCTTGCATCTGCTGTGCTTTCCAGTTCCAACCTGCCAACGTGGCGTCACTGCGCTTTGAGCCATCGGTGGTGTTGTAGTCGAGTATGACATAGCGCTGCTGATAGATGAGGAAATTGTAATAAACAGTAGAGAGGACATTGGTATAGACCTTTGAGTCGAAGTTGAGATGTCCCGATGCGCCACGCACATCAGGATGCCTGCCTGCCGCCATCGCCTGCAGGTTGAGCTGCATGTCACCACTCATCCAGCTACCCATAGTGAGATCTCGCCCGTCCACCACCTGACGCATGGCATCACGGAAAGAAAGCTCTGGCTCAAGCAGTTGCGAGAAGCAGGCATAACCAATGAGCATAGCTGCATCGTACATCTGTGCAGCACCGCTCGTAGGTTGCTCGTTGAAGTAGGTCTCGTACGACACATCGAAGCCTGTCTCAGGATCAGAACCAAAGCAGACACCCTCAATGCCCTCGGTGAGCATGCCCAGTTGACGCACCACATCAGTGCCGTGGGCTGTGTCGCTGAAGATAAGGCGCGGACGCTTCGTACCGTCCGACTTCTGATAGGCTTCGAGCAAGCATTTCAGCTCGTCATTACCCGACGGAACACAGAGCACATAGTCAGCTCCCGAGGCAAAAGCCGCTGCACTCGCCTTGTCGGGCAAGGCAGTATAAGTATAGATGCCACAGCTTCTGAGTCCCAGTTCCTCTGCCTGGAAACCAAACCAGTCGATAAAGGTGCGGCCATACAGATCCTCATCCTTAACAAGGAGCGCTACAGACTTGGCACCACGCATCACCACCTTGGTCAGCAACACCTCGCACTGCGTGATGTCGGTCTCTGCCATAGCCCACAGGTTGCCCCATGCCGAATATCCACGCACAAGCTGCTCTGTCGTCGCTGTAGTGAAGAAAGGCTTATCAGCCTTGCTCAGCACACTGGCAAGCACCTCAGCACTCGACGAGCGGAAACCGCCTATCACAGCAGTCAAGTCTTCACGGCTGGCAAGCTCTTTGGCAAGCAGCTGCAGCTGCGGAGTATTCTCATCATACCATTCATAGTGCAGTCTCACTCCGTGCTCCAGCCCCTTGCAAGCACGCTCCAGATTCGTAGCACAGAGTTCAAGGGTGCGATGCCATTGCTGATCGAGTCCTTAAGTATTGATAGGTTCTCCATTCATGATGGTCTCTCCTAAGCCAAGTCCTGCTTCTTTCGAGCTCTCGAAGAGCAGCACATTCTTAAAACTCATGTCTCTTGTATTCCCCTTCAGCTCACGCTCTGCCATAGGCACATATTCCGCCGATGCAAGGACAAAGAGACAAGGCTTGCCTTTTGAGCGCAGATTTATCCAGTCGCCGAAGATGCGTTCTGCCTCTTCCATAGACTGCGGAGAATACAGCAACATATCAGCATCCTGTCTCTTCACATTCACACGCTGAATGCCACGCATGATGAGATCGTTGTAGCCGTTATCACCTAATCCACCTGGTGAGAACAACACGATAATCTGCTTCTGCTGACTCTCCTCACGCGTTCCATCGTCGCCAGTGCAAGCCACTTCTACGAATGCGACGACTACCAAGAGTTCAAGGAGAAGGTTAAGGAAGGTGGCTTCTTCCTTTGCCATTGGGATGGCACAGCAGAAACAGAAGCAAAGATAAAGGAGGACACTCAAGCAACTATTCGTTGCGTCCCTTACATGTTCGAACAGACACCTGGCGTGGATATGGTAAGCGGCAAACCAAGTGTAGCTCGAGTACTTATTGCT
>JAZRYI010000108.1:0-13394 GCA_045600665.1 Bacteroidaceae bacterium | reverse complement strand
CAAGGAAGACATACTTGTGTCTGTTGGCAAGATAGTACATCATGTCCGTCTTGTCAACATACAACATCTCCTGTTCCCTTATCTCCTGAAACTGGTCATTGTCAATCGGGTATCTGTATTTGCTTATGTTCATACGTCTGCAATGTGGCTTTTGTCACTTGTAACCGACATTTGTCGGCAAAGGCAATAGCCAGATGTTTATTCTGATTTGTTGTCATCTGTTAGAGTCATGTGACAGGTGTTATACTGTATAATCTATAAGTTTTTACCACGTACACATTTTCTCTAAGTGCAAAATTACAATTTTTTTTTCACATAGCCATTATTTGCCACCAGAAAGTGTGTTTTTTATATAAGTTTATGATTTACATCACCGCATCTACATTTTTTAATATTGCATTGCCCATACTTCCTTGGCGTTTTTACCTTCTTTTTGAGCCGTTGCAAAAACGTAATTGTAGAATCTGTTTTTAATATAATTGAATTTCGTACCCACAAAAACATGTTGTACGGCATGTTTTCTGGTTAGATATCGCCACTTTTTCTTGCTGCACTCACAAACTTTGCATGTATTCACAAAGCTCAGCAATATGCCCTATCACTTCATGAATCTCTCGCCCCATAGCTGCACCATTCTTTCCTTCAGCTTGTTTTCTGAAGGATTTGACTGTGCATGCCAGAAGCGGGCATCGGTGGCATCGTCGGGGAGGAATTGCTGATGCACGAAATTGCCCTCGTAGGCATGGGCATATTTGTAGTCCTTGCCATAGCCGAGCTGAGACATGAGCTTGGTAGGAGCGTTGCGGAGGTGGAGAGGGACGGGCAGATTGCCTGTCTCTTTCACATACTGGAGGGCTGAGTTTATTGCTTCGTAGGCAGAATTGCTCTTTGGCGAAGTGGCGAGATAGACGGTTGCCTCAGCCAAAGGAATGCGTCCTTCTGGCATACCAATTTTCGACACCGTGTCGAATGCAGCATTGGCAAGAAGAAGGGCGTTTGGATTGGCAAGACCAATGTCTTCGCTGGCTGAGATGACGAGTCGTCGAGCGATGAAAATTGGGTCTTCACCACCTTCTATCATGCGGGCAAGGTAATAGATTGCTGCATCGGGATCGCTGCCGCGAATGCTCTTGATGAATGCAGAAATGATGTCGTAATGCATCTCTCCGTCCTTGTCGTAGGCAAGAGGATTCTGCTGGAGTGCTTCAGTAACTATAGCATCGTTGATGATTGAAGATGTTTCCGTTACAAGTTCAAGAATATTCAAGAACTTGCGGGCATCGCCACCACTGAATCGCATCATTGCTGTGGTCTCCTGCACATCAATCTGCTTCTCCTTCAGAAACACATCAGTGCACAGAGCATGGTCGAGCAAGCCAAGCAAATCATCCTTCTCCAGGCTCTTCAGCACATACACCTGACAGCGGCTGAGCAAAGGGCGGATGACCTCGAAGGAAGGGTTCTCGGTCGTTGCTCCAATCAGCGTCACCGTACCCTGCTCCACTGCGCCAAGCAGGGAGTCCTGCTGCGACTTGGAGAAGCGGTGAATCTCGTCGATGAACAGTATTGGCGACACACCTCCGCGCACCGATCCGAAGAAGCTGCTCGCCTTCGCCTTGTCTATCACCTCGCGCACATCCTTCACGCCAGACGTCACAGCAGAAAGCGTGAAGAAAGGCACGTCGAGCGTCTTGGCAATGATGTTGGCAAGGGTGGTCTTGCCCACTCCAGGAGGTCCCCACAGGATGAACGAAGAGATTCGCTTCTGTTCTATCATGCGGCGGATTACAGCCCCTTCGCCCACGAGGTGCTTCTGTCCTATGTAATCGTCGAGCGTCTTTGGACGCAATCTTTCTGCTAATGGTGACATTTGTTTGATTTGTTGTTAAAATGTACTATTTCGGGCACAAAGTTACAACTTTTTGTCAACTAATTTGGTCAACAACAATATAAATAGTAAATTTGCACCAAATTTTCGTTTAATTTCGTCTATCAACAACATTTACACATATACAAAACAAAAAAATGGAAAGAGATCAGAAGATTTTCGACCTCATCGAGAATGAGCACCAGCGTCAGCTCAAGGGCATTGAGCTTATCGCATCAGAGAACTTTGTCAGCGACCAGGTGATGGAAGCTATGGGCAGCTACTGCACAAACAAGTATGCAGAGGGCTATCCTGGCCATCGCTACTACGGCGGCTGTCAGGTTGTTGACCAGATTGAGCAGCTTGCAATCGATCGCGCTTGCCAGCTCTTCGGCGCTGAGTATGCAAACGTGCAGCCACACTCAGGCGCACAGGCAAACGCTGCAGTGCTTCTCGCAGTGCTCAAGCCAGGCGACGTGTTCATGGGTCTTAACCTCGATCACGGCGGTCACCTCTCACACGGTTCGCTCGTAAACACATCAGGTATTCTCTACAAGCCTGTTGGCTACAATCTCAATAAGGAAACAGGTCGTGTTGACTACGACGAAATGGAAGCTCTCGCAAAGGAGCACAAGCCAAAGCTCATCATCGGCGGTGGCTCTGCCTACAGCCGCGAGTGGGATTACGCTCGTATGCGCAAGATTGCTGACGAAGTTGGCGCTCTCCTCATGATCGACATGGCTCACCCTGCAGGTCTCATCGCTGCTGGTCTCCTTGAGAACCCAGTGAAGTACGCTCACATCGTTACAACTACTACTCATAAGACACTCCGTGGCCCACGCGGCGGACTCATCCTCCTCGGCAAGGATTTCGACAACCCATGGGGCTACACTACTCCAAAGGGCGTGGTGAAGAAGATGTCACAGCTCCTCAACTCTGCTGTCTTCCCTGGTCAGCAGGGCGGTCCACTCGAGCACGTCATCGCAGCTAAGGCTGTTGCATTCGGCGAGGCTTTGAAGCCAGAATGGAAGGAGTATGCTATGCAGATCAAGAAGAACGCAGCTGTTCTTGCTGACGAGCTCACAAAGCGCGGCTTCTCTATCGTGTCTGGCGGCACTGACAACCACTCTATGCTCGTTGACCTCCGCAGCAAGTACCCTGACCTCACAGGCAAGGTGGCTGAGAATGCGCTCGTTGCTGCCGACATCACTATCAACAAGAACATGGTTCCATTCGACACACGCTCTGCATTCCAGACATCGGGCTTCCGCCTTGGCACACCAGCCATCACTACTCGCGGCGCTAAGGAGGATCTCATGATCAAGATCGCTGCATGGATTGAGGAAGTTCTCAACGCTCCAGAGGATGAGAACGTAATCGCTAAGGTTCGTGGCGAGGTGAATGAGACAATGAAGAACTACCCATTGTTCGCTTGGTAAAAAGAAATATAGAAGCCATAGGAACTGCAGAGGATATAGGCAAATATGGCGCTATAATTAAATATTGATGAAGAAACCTTTATTAGGACATACACTCACCGAGTTGCAGGACATCTGCCTGCAACTCGGTATGCCTAAATTCACAGCCAAGCAGATAGCGCAGTGGATTTATGTGAAGAATGTGCATTCTATTGACGAAATGACCAACCTCTCAAAGGCAAACCGCGAGAAGTTGGATTCATTGTTTTGTGTGGGTTGCTCTGCACCGACAGAAACCGTGAAGAGCAAGGACGGCACGGTGAAGTACCTCTTCCCCACCGAGGACGGAAAGTGCGTCGAGACGGTCTATATCCCCGACGGCGACAGAGCCACACTGTGCGTGAGCTGCCAGGTGGGATGCAAGATGAACTGCCTCTTCTGCCAGACGGGCAAGCAGGGATGGAACGGCGACCTGACCACGACAGACATCCTCAACCAAATCTACTCTATCGAGGACTGGGACAAACTGACCAACATTGTGTATATGGGCCAGGGCGAACCGCTCGACAACTACGACTCCGTGATGAAGAGCATCGCCCTGCTCACAGCCGACTATGGCATGGCATGGAGCCCGAAACGAATAACAGTCTCATCCGTGGGACTGAAGAAAAACCTGAAGCATTTCCTCGACGAGAGCGAATGCCATCTTGCCATCAGCCTGCACACTCCGATACACGAGCAGAGAGCCACGCTGATGCCAGCCGAGAAGCAGTTTGCCATCGAGAACATCATCAAGCTTCTAAAGCAATATGACTGGACACACCAGCGCAGAATCACGTTCGAATACACAATGATAGGCGGCACAAACGACTCGCCCCTTCATGCCCGCGAACTCGTGAAGCTGCTGCATGGACTGAACTGCCGCGTGAACCTTATACGCTGGCACAAGATACCCGATGTGAACCTGAACGAAGTGGACATGAAGACAATGGAGTCTTTCCGCGACTACCTCAATGCCCACGGCATCACCACCACAATCCGCGCCAGCCGAGGACAGGACATCTGGGCTGCTTGCGGGCTATTATCAACTAAGAATCAATTAGAAAACCAATAATATGAAGAAGTACTTATTTGTGATCATGGCTATCGTTGCCCTTGCAGCAGCATCGTGCAGCGACAATCCAAAAGCGATGGGCAAGCACAAGCGAAGCGGCAACTTGCTCACGCCTGTCAGCAGTGGCAACCCATACGAAGTAATGGTTGTTGCCGACGACTCCGTGTGGGATGGATGGGCAGGAAAAGCGGTTCAGCAGATACTCAACAAGCCTTTGATTGGCTTGCCACAGGATGAGGAACAGTTCCACAAGAGCCACATCACAGAGAAGCACTTCGACCAGATCACAAACCTTTTCCGCAACATCATCCGCATCAAGATTGGCAAGGAGTTTACCCAAGCCAAGATGAAGGTGGAGAAGGATGTGCATTCCACACCTCAGGTCATCATCACGGTGCAAGGACCTAACCAGTTTGAGATTTCCACATACGTGACCGAGCACACCAAGGACATCGAAACGCTCATCACCAGCGAGGAGATCAACCGCGAGGCGAACGACTTATACTACGAGCACAACATCAAGTTTGCCAAGGCTGTGAAAGAGATGTTCGACTGTGAGTTCTACATCCCAGTTGACATCAAGAGCATGAAGATTGGCGACAACTTCATCTGGGCAAGCGACGACGGATTGTCAAGCATTCAGAACATCTGCATCTACTCTCTCCCATACGTGAGCGAGAAAATGTTCACCAAGAAGCCATACGTTGCGCTTCGCGACACAGTGATGAAGAAGAACATCCCTGGCGGCCATCCTGGCATGTGGATGCAGACCAATGGCGACTTTGTCTGGACAAAGAACATCTCCGTGAATGGCAAATACGCAATGGAAGCTCGCGGACTGTGGGAAATGAGAAACGACGCTATGGGTGGTCCATTCATCAGCCACTCGCGCATCGACAAGAAGAACGGACGCGTCATTGTGGTGGAGGGCTTTGTCTATGCTCCCGACAAGATGAAGCGCACCATGATCCGCCGTCTCGAAGCAGCGCTCTACACACTTGCAGTGCCTGGCGATGAAGACGAAAATGAAAAGAAATAAATCATCAAGGGGTCTGACCCCTTGATGATGCAGAAATGATACAGAAACAAATGAGTCATCAAGGGGTCTGACCCCTTGATGATGCAAACAAATAACAGCAATAATATATATGATAAAAATTGGTATAACACAAGGTGACATCAATGGTGTTGGCTATGAGATTATCTTGAAGACATTCGAGGTGGAGGAGATGCTTTCGCTTTGCACACCAGTGATTTACGGTTCGCCAAAGGTGGCAACTTACCACCGCAAGTCGTTCAACTGCCAGACTTCATTCCAAGTGATTGACTCTGCTGCTGATGCTAAGAACGGACAGCTGAACATGGTGAACTGCTTCGGCGATGAGGAACAGAAGATTGAGTACGGCTCAGCCACTCAGGAGGCAGGCACAGCTGCCCTCATATCGCTCAATGCAGCATTGGCAGACCTCAAGGCTGGCAATATCGACGCACTCATCACAGCTCCGATGAACGACAGCACCGTGAAGGTGGAAGGCGACGCTGCCTTCTCAGGACAGACTGCATACATTGACCAGCTGACAGGAGAAGGAAGAAAGTCGCTCAACGTGCTCATCTCCGACAACTTCCGCGTTGCGCTCACCACTACCGACATACCTGTGGCAAAGATTGCTCAGTGCATCACTCGCGACATCATTGCAGAGAAGCTCGTGGTGCTGCACAACACACTCAAGCGCGACTTCAACATCGACAACCCTCGCATCGCAGTACTTGCGCTCAATCCTAAGTACAACCCAGAGAACGAGGACAGCACAGAGGAGAAGGAAATCATCATTCCTGTGCTTGAAGAGCTATTCAAGCGCGGCGTGCGCTGCTTCGGCCCTTACGCTGCCGACGAGCATTTCGGCACAGGCAACTTCAAGAACTTCGATGCTACGCTCGCCATGTACTACGACCAAGGCATAGCACCATTCAAGGCACTGGCAATGAATGATGGACTCAGCTACACAGCAGGCTTGCCAGTCATCGTGGCTGCACCTGCTCACGGCACAGAATACGCCCTAGCTGGTCGCGGCAAGGCAGACGAGAACTCATTCCGCCAGGCAATATACACAGCCATCGACGTGGTGCGCAACCGCTCGCGCTTCGACCAGTCGCGCCGCAATCCTCTCAAGAAACAGTACTTCGAGAAGCG
This sequence comes from Bacteroidaceae bacterium, assembly GCA_045600665.1. GTDB lineage: Bacteria > Bacteroidota > Bacteroidia > Bacteroidales > Bacteroidaceae > Minthosoma. The sequence continues at coordinate 6,804 of JAZRYI010000108.1, read as the reverse complement.
CGACGACAGCGACAAGCTGAAGCTGGACCAGGTAGGAGATGAATAACAAGACGCGCAACATATTCTTCGCGTTTGGCATCGCAGCCATCATCGTCATGCTGTTCACCTTCAAGGTGAGCTTTGCCGAACTGTGGGCAGACATAACCAAAGCCGGAGGGTGGCTCGTAGCCATCCTCTGCTTGTGGATTCCGCTCTATGCGATGAACACGCTCACATGGCGCACCATCATTCTCGGCTCTGGCGACTGCCCCATCCCATTCTGGAAACTGATGAAGATCACCATCACGGGATTCGCGCTCAACTATGCCACACCTGCCGGACTTCTTGGCGGCGAGCCATACAAGATCATGGAGCTGAAGCCATACATTGGTGCACAAAGAGCCACTTCGTCCGTTCTCTTGTTTGCCATGATGCACATCTTCTCTCACTTCTGGTTCTGGGTGACGAGCATCGTTGCTTACCTCGCTCTTGCGGCTATTGGCAACTTGCCTCTCAACACAGGAATGGCAATCATTCTCGTGCTCATGTCAATGTTCTGTGCAGCAGGACTTTACCTCTTCATGAAAGGATACAAGAACGGAATGGTAGTTAAGCTCATCAGCTTGGTGAAGAAGATTCCTGGCCTGAAGAAATGGGCAACAGGCTTTGAAGAGTCGCATCGTGAAGACTTGCAGAAGATTGACCGTCAGATCAGCGAGCTTCATTCGCAAAACAAGAAGAGCTTCTACATCAGCTTCATGCTCGAATACGTGGGAAGGCTGTGCCAAAGCTTTGAAATATACTTCATGCTCATTCTTTTCGATGCTGGCGACGGAGGAATAATCACATTCGTGTATTCTTTCCTGATACTGGCATTCACAAGCCTCTTCGCCAACTTGCTCTTCTTCCTTCCGCTTCAGCTTGGAGGCAGAGAAGGCGGATTCGCAATGTCGGTGGCTCAGATGGGCATGACAAGCAACATAGGCATGTTCGTCAGCATCATCTGTCGCGTGCGCGAGCTGGTGTGGACAAGCATCGGGCTATTATTAATGAAAATAGGAAACAAGAAATGAAATTTGCAATACTTGCTGCCGGCGAAGGCAGCCGCTTGGCACAGGAAGGCGTGGAATTGCCAAAGCCTCTTGTCAAGCTGAATGGCGAGGCAATGATCGACCGCCTCATTCGCATCTTCACAGAGTGCGGCGCAGAGGAGATTGTCATCATCACCAACAACCTCACTCCCCTCACGCAGAACCACTTGCGACAGCTGCAGGAGAGCGGAAGAAACATAAAGCTCATCGTGAAGACAACCCCAAGCTCCATGCATTCATTCCACGAGCTCATGCCTCACCTTGGCAAAGGCAAGTTCTGCCTCACCACCGTTGACACAATCTTCCGCGAGGACGAGTTCAAGCAGTACATACAGCAGTTTGAGGCGTTCGACGGCGACGGACTCTTTGCCGTCACCGACTTCATCGACGACGAGAAGCCGCTCTACATAGCCACCGATGCAGAGATGAACATCACGGCATTCCACGACACAGAGCCTCAGACCTACATCTCAGGCGGCATATACTGTCTCACCGATGCTGCTTTCCCTATATTAAATAAATGTATAGAGGAAGGCAAGTCGCGAATGCGCAACTTCCAGCGCCAGCTCGTCTATGACGGACTGCATCTCAAGGCATATCCATTCACAAAGATACTTGATGTCGATCATGCAAGCGACATCGTTAAAGCAGAAGAGTTTCTGAGATGAAGATATTAGGTATTAGCAGAGGCGAGAAGTTTTCGCCAAACATGTCGAGCAATGATGCTGCCATCTTCCTCGATGTCTATGAAGAGCTGAAGAACCTTGGCAACGAGGTTGACATCATCGGCGAGGATGAGATGCTCGACTACGACTACTCCCCCTACGGCAAGGTGTACACCATGGCGCGCGACATCTTCCAGATCGTGCAACTCGAGACAAAGACCGACGTCGAAACGCAGATGAAATTCATCAACAGCATCGATGGCATACTCACATGCACCAACAAGGCTGCTGTTGCCATGCAATTGCTCGACGCAGGCATTCCACAGCCCGACTTCCTCGTTGGCGAACAGCGAAACTTATTGTTCTGCTCCACTGGCGACAAGAACGACATCAACGTGCCGCTGTGGCTGAAGAACTGCGACGGCTCGGCACAGACAGCAGCCGACACAGTGTTCTGCACCACCAAGGAGCAGTTCGATGCAGCCTTTGCCGACTTCATGCAGCGCGACGTGAACATGTGGATAGCCCAGCTGCACATGCCGGGCGACCTCGTCAAGTTCTATGGCGTGGAAGGCACCAACTTCTTCTCGTGGAACTACGCCTCTGCAGGCCACAGCAAGTTTGGACTTGAAGCCATCAACGGCAAGGAGCGCGGCTACAAGTTCGATTCTGAGCGCATCAAGCTGTATGCTGACATGGTGGCAAAGAAGCTCAATGTGCCAATCTATGGCGGCGATGCCATCATCAACGAGGAAGGCGAGTTCTTCTTCATCGACTTCAACGACTTCCCAAGCTTTGGCTCATGCCGCGAGGAGGCAGCAAAGGCTATCGCTCAGCGCATCATTTCATAAAACGAACATCATGAAGGAAAAGATAGAATCGACAATCAAGTCGAACGACACAGAGGAAAATATAGACAAATACTGGACGCGCCCCATCGGCTATGCGTGGACACTCCTGTTCGCTAAGCTCGGCGTACACCCCAACACAGTGACAATCATCAGCATGGTGCTTGGCGCAATGGCAGGCATCTGCTTCTATTTCCCATCCTACCGTCTTGGCGGCGAAAGCTGCATAGAATGGATGACGCCTGAGCGAGGATTGCTCATCAACATCTGCGGCATCCTCCTGCTGGCATGGGCAAACTTCTACGACTCTGCCGACGGACAGCTGGCTCGCCTCACAGGCAAGAAGACAAAGCTGGGACGCATACTCGACGGTGCGGCAGGCGATGTGTGGTACATCTTCATCTACTTCGCCCTCGTGTTCCGCGCATGGAATCAGCAGATACCATTCACCGAAATCACCTGGGGCTTCATCGCCTTTGCCTACACAGCCATCGATGGCCTCCTTTGCCATCCAGCACAGTGCAGAATATCAGACTATTACCGCAACATGCACCTCTATTTCCTCAAGGGAAAGGAAGGCAGCGAGGTGGACACTTATCCTGTTCAGAAAGAGATATTCGACAAGCTCTCGTGGAAGGATAATTTCATCGAGAAATTCTTCCAGATGTTCTACGTCAACTGGTGCAAGAACCAAGCCAAGGACACCCCACAGCTTCAGCGTCTGCTTGCCAAGCTGAAGGAGAAATACGGCAACGACGTTCCACCTCAGGAATGGCGCGACGAGTATCGCCGCAACAGCTTCCCACTGCTGAAATGGACAAACTTCCTCACTTTCAACTGGCGTGCCATATTCCTCTACATCAGCTGCTTGTGCGACCAGCCAATGCTGGTTGTCACAATAGAGATCTTCGTCTTCTCAGCCGTGCGCATCTACATGAATCGCAAGCACGAAGCGTTCTGCAAGAAGATGTGCGAGGAATTGTAAGTGAGTTTTTGCGATGATGAGTAAATAAGGTTTATCACTAAAAAGACAATAAGAACAAACATGATACAAGGTATCATTTTCGACTACGGAGGCACCATCGACACCAATTCCCTCCACTGGAGCGAAGTGCTCTGGGAAGGCTATCAGGCACTTGGCATACCAGTCAGCAAGGAAGAGTTCCGCACCAGCTATGTCTTTGCAGAGCGCGCTCTTGCCAAGCATCCATACATTCTGCCAAAGCACAATTTCCTCGATCTCCTCACCATCAAGTGCGACTTGGAAACAGGCGACCTCGCTGCACGCTCTGCGTGGCAAGTGGAGGAATCAGACCGCAAGCGAATCAGCAATGCCGTGGCGCTGTATTGCTACGACTACGTGCTTCGCATACTTGAAATCAGCCGCCCCGTTATAGCGCAATTGGCAGAGAAATACCCTCTCGTCCTTGTCAGCAATTTCTATGGCAACATCGAGACGATACTCAAAGACTTCCATCTCGAGTACTTCAAGGAAATCGTAGAATCCGCAGTCGTTGGCGTTCGCAAGCCCGACCCGCAGATCTTCCAGCTTGGCGTAGATGCATTGCGCCGCGCCACAGGCAAAAGCGCAGAGGAACTGCCAGCCCAAGACATCTACGTGATTGGCGACAGCTTCAGCAAGGACATCGTCCCATCCACATCCATTGGCTGCAAGACAGTGTGGATCAAAGGCATCGGATGGGGCAATGAAGAGATAGACGAATCTGTCCCAACCCACATCATCGACAACATTGCCGACTTGCCTAAAGTGCTTGGCGTGTAAAAGAGCAGTCGCCAACATTCAAGCAGAGAACAACCTCCAGGCATCACCACGCGCAGAGTCGGCATTGCCAATAGAGACTTCCCTTAGCTCCCAAACAATCGATGCAGATGCCCCTGCAGGTCGTCTGGCGTCTCGTCATACGCTGCGTGGCCATACTCGTCATACATCACCAGCTCACAGCCCAGCGACTCTGCCAGTTCTCTGCTTCCCTCACCAGTCAGCACATTGTCTATGTTGGAGCCTATCACGACAACAGGACAGGCTATCTTGCTTGTCAGCTGTCGGGCATCGAAATCCAACAGCGAATGAACCAGCGGAATGAACTGGTCAAGGTCTTTCTGGCTCGCCACTCTCTCTGCCATGGCAAAAGCCCGCGCACGGCTTTCGTAGTATGCCTTGGAATATACATGAGTGAACACGTCGTGGTTGAAAGGCACAGGCTCCCCCACCCTGGCAAGCTGTTCCCAATGGCGGAACACCTCCTTAGAGTACTCATTCACATAGTTTGTGGTGGAGCACAGAGCGAGTCGGCTGACCAACTCAGGATGATTGGCAGTCAGCACCTGCGCTATCATGCCCCCTTGTGAGCATCCCATCACGCAGGCATCGGCTATGCCCAGCACCCTCATTGCCTCAGCCGTGTCTTCCGCCATCTGCTCGATGGTGTACCCCATCTCCACATTGCGTTTTCTGTCAAACAGCACAACACGATAGTGCTCCGCAAACGACTTGTACTGCCTTGCCACAGCACGCGCATTGGGCGTGACAGGCATGAGGCTCAGACCAGGGATGATCACCATTGTCCGTTCGCCCTGCCCAAAGCAGCAGTAGTCCATCTCAAACCTTTCGGTCTTTATTGTGTCTATTATTACTTCCATAATGCAAAGTAACAACTTTATTCTCACATTTCCAAATGGAAATCAGCTTTTTTGTTCTTCCTCCATTTGAGTCCATCCGACCGCTACGCTCCCATTGGAAAAAACACGACGAATAATTTGTTGTTTGTAGAATAAGTTGTATATTTGCACCTGAATTGATAAATACAAACAAAATATGAGCACAGCAGAACTGACAGCACATAGAATATATGACACTTACCGTCTGGGTGAACTCTCTGACGAAGTGAAGCGTCAGCTCGTCATACTCTTCAAGAGTTCGACATCTCCTGAAAATCATGCACAGTTTTCATATACAGATGCTTTAGAATCTCTTTCAGGAGCATGGGCAGACAATGGATTGACAGCCGAGGAAGAAATTGCTGACATTTATAATGCACGTCAGAGCGGTATTACACGAAAAGACATTGAGCTATGAGTCAAGGCTATTTGTTAGACACTAACATTTGTATATACCTATTAAAAGGCAAACAAGGCATAGCAAAGCATCTGGATCAATTATCCAATTCGCATTTTTACATCTCTGAGATTACTCTTGCAGAGCTACATTACGGTGCATCTAAAAGCAAGCGCAAAGCAGAACAGATGAGAGACGTGCATTTGATAGCCTCATTGTTTGAAGTGCTGCCAATACGTTCATCTTTAGAACTATATGGCGACAACAGGTTTATTCTCGAACAATCTGGCAGTCGCATTGACGACTTTGATTTGCTGATTGGTTCAACAGCTGTGCATCATAATTTAACTCTTGTCACAGAGAACACAAAACATCTCTCTCGTATTCCAAACATCAAGATAGAGAATTGGATTGAGCGAGAATAAAAAAGCAGTATTAACCTCTAAAAGAGAAAGGAACAATTAAGAAACAGACATTTGATAACGTGTATTCCTAATCATGGAGATGTGCTTGGCAAGGCTGAGTCGCTCCGCAGAGTTAAACAAACTAATTATTAACCAAGGAAGAAGCGTTGACATTTTGATTCGATAAAAAAGAAATACATATTGATTGAGCTTTGAGCTCTTGTTCTCTAATCCTTGAATGCCGCCAAATATTCAACCAACGAGGACAGGTAGCGAAGAGGTTCATGCCGTAAGGTGTGAACTATTCGTACTTGTTTGTTGGAAAGGCAGCTTGGCGGCAGCCTAAGGATTAAGGCAAGCATCGGATGGTGTCACGCCTTTTTCTGTGAAAAAACAAACTAACAAAATGGAAGTATTTATCGTAATTGTTGAAATTGTGTTTGGAATTCTTGGAATCATTCTCTTTTTCAAAATGTGGAGTATGACTAACAATGTAAACGCAATTAAAAACTTGTATTGTGACAATATAAAAGAAAATTCTGATTCATTGGAAGTTGCTTTCAGAAGGTTATACTATTTGGATAAGCATGAAGAAGCTTTTGGGCGCATGTACATTTTTCCGTGGATAGCCCACTTCGCAGCACTAACTGATGAGGGATGGCAAAGATAGAGCTTATCCAAAGATCTTGCATACTCTAAAGAAAAAGAACGGTAAATCTGATACCCCCTTGACTTCTGTTC
>JAZRYI010000107.1:0-12603 GCA_045600665.1 Bacteroidaceae bacterium | reverse complement strand
GAATAATTTCAGCATCCAAAAAGGAAGAAGAGGGAAGAAGAAAATATAGGTATCTCTTCTTCAGCGAAGCGTTCTTCTTTATCTTTGGATGTCCGACAAAGGAATATATAAAATGGAGGGAAAGTAAATCTTATTTTCCTTCAGAGTTTTCGAGATTATAAAAATCATTTTGCACCGTAACTTATATTATGTGTTAAACACAATAAAATGCGATTGTCTTCGTTATATAGAGTAGAGATATGTAAGAACGGCGTGTGCCGGATGTGTAACAGAAGACTAAGATTTTGAAGCCTACACTTCGAAAAATATTATATATATTACTGATAATGATGAGTTTTAGCGCTATTGCCTCTGTGGGCAATGGGGCTATGTTGTCGTTTGATGTACTCTCTTCGCCAGTGGTGGAAGGTGCTGTGGCAGATGCTGCAAAGGCTGAGTCTGTGAGCGCAGTGGCTGATACCGTGAAGGTGAAAAAGACTTTCTATCCTCAGGGACAGCATCCTGATGAATTTGTGATGGACTTGGACGACCCAGAGAACTTGAAGCCTGACACTGCTATATATGACGTGAAATCAGGACTTTACAAGGTTGGTACGATGCTTGGCGACAATTTCCTCAGCCAGCCATGGATGATGACACCAGAGGAATATCTGAAGTGGTCGGAAAGAAAATCTATCAATAAGTATTTCAAGATTCGCAACGACTCCCTCTTCACAACGAAGGGCAAGGATAAGTTCGACTTCACCGACATGCACTTCGACCTCGGCCCTGCAGAGAAAATATTTGGTCCTGGTGGCGTGCAAGTGAAGACGCAGGGTAGTGCGGAGATGAAGATGGGCTATAATTACAAGTTCACCGACAATCCGTCACTCACTGAGCGCAACCGTACTACAAAGTCGTTTGACTTTGACGAAAAAATCAATATTAATGTCAATGCCAAGGTGGGCGACAAGATGGATTTCAACCTTGGCTACAATACTGAGGCGACATGGGATATTGATTCCAAGAACCTGAAACTCAGCTATGAAGGCAAGGAGGATGAGATAGTGAAGCTGCTCGAAGCGGGCAACATCACCTTCCCTACCAATTCAAGCCTCATCAGAGGTGCAAGCACACTGTTCGGTATCCGCACCGACTTGCAGTTTGGCAAACTCAACCTGCAGACGGTAGTGAGCCAGAAAAAGTCGCAGTCGAAGACTGTGGGCAGCAAGGGTGGCAGTCAGTTGTCAACATTTGAGATTCAAGCATATAACTACGAGGAAAACCGTCACTTCTTCCTCGCTCAGTTCTTCCGCGACAACTATGATCGTGCGTGTGCCACATTGCCAAACATCACCAGTGGCGTGACCATCAACCGCATCGAAATCTGGGTTACGAACACAGGAGGAGCAACAGAGAACACGCGCAACATCATCGGTCTTGTTGATCTTGCAGAGCGTCAGAAAATCAGCAACAGCAATTGGTCTGGTACTGGTTCTGCCAACCCAAGCAACGGCAGCAACAACCTCTATGCAGCGATGGTGGGCGAATATGTGGATGCTCGCAACGTGGACAAGACAAGCAATGTGCTCGACCAGGTGATGCAAGGCGGCGTTGACTATGAAAAGGTGGAAAATGCGCGCTTGCTCACTTCTAACGAATATACTCTCAACAAGTACTTAGGCTATGTGAGCTTGCTCACCCTCAACAACAACCAGGTGCTTGCAGTGGCATACGAATACACCTACAACGGCAAGACATTCCAGGTGGGCGAGTTCTCTTCCGATCAGAAGGACAATGACAAGGCGCTCTATGTCAAGTTGCTGAAGAACACCAACAACTCTCCAAAGATGGGTAACTGGGACTTGATGATGAAGAACGTGTACAGCCTCAATGCGCAGTCGGTGCAGAAAGAGAAGTTTAAGCTTGACATCAAGTACTTGAGCGACACTACAGGCGTGAACCTCAGCTATATACCAGAAGAGCAGTTCAAGCAGACCACCCTCCTTAAGATGCTCAACCTCGACCGCTTGGACGACAATCAGAAGACCAATCCAAATGGCAAGTTCGACTTCTTGGAAGGATACACCGTGGAGTCGCAGAAGGGACGAATCATCTTCCCTGTTGTGGAACCATTCGGCGACTGGTTGCGTCAGAAGATTGGCAACGACGACATAGCCGACAAGTATTGCTACGACGCACTCTACGACTCCACCAAGACAACGGCGAAGCAGATAGCCGAGAAGAATAAGTTCACCCTCATGGGCGAATACAAGGCAAAGAATGGCAGCGTGATAGAGCTTGGCAGCATGGGCATCCCGCAAGGCTCTGTCGTGGTCACTGCTGGCGGCGTGACACTGACGGAGGGGTCCGACTATACCGTCGACTACTATAACGGCTTGGTGACAATCATCAATCAGAGCATCATAGACGCAGGAACCAATGTGAGCGTGAGCCTGGAGAGTACCGACAGCTACTCCGAGATGCGCAAGACTATGGTGGGATTGAACTGGGAATACGACTTCACCAAGAACCTCAACCTTGGCGGTACATTCCTCAAGGTGAACGAAAAGCCGCTCACCACGAAGGTGGAGATGGGCAATGAACCGCTGAACAATATGCTGTGGGGGCTTCACCTCAACTGGAAGCAGAAGTCGCAGTGGCTCACCAACCTTATCGACAAACTCCCATTCATCGATACCTCGGCTCCGTCAAGCATTTCGTTCACAGGCGAATATGCACAGCTCGACGTGGGCGAGACGCAAGGCGTGCAAGGCAATGCTGCCTACATCGACAACTTCGAGCAGACGCGCAGCTTGCTCGACTACAGCAATCCTAAGGACTGGGTGCTTTCATCCACTCCTTCTCACCTTGAGTATGGCAACCTGACCAATGACGTGAAGTACGGCTACAACCGTGCCCTGATATCGTGGTACAACATCGACCCTCTCTTCACGCGCCGCAGCTCGTCGCTCACTCCAAGCCACATCAAGAGCGACCTCGACCAGCTCTCCAACCACTACGTGCGCGAGGTATATGTTCGTGAGGTGTATCCAAACCGTGACACCAACAGCGGCGAGAGCAATACGCTCAGCGTGCTCAACGTGGCATACTATCCAGACGAGCGCGGTCCTTACAACCTCGACACCGACCTCACCTACGACGGTAAGCTGAACAACCCATCCAAGCGCTGGGGCGGAATGATGAGAAAGATAGACGTGAGCGACTTCGAGACAAGCAATGTGCAGTACATCGAGTTCTGGATGCTCGATCCGTTCATCTATGAGAAAGATGCAAGCAAGAAACTTGGTGGTGAGCTCTATTTCAACCTTGGCGACCTGAGCGAGGACGTGCTCAAGGACGGCAAGAAGGCATACGAGAGCGGTATGCCAGTGAGCAATGCTTCCACTTACGCAGAGACTGTATGGGGACGCGTCCCTTCAGAGAAGTCGGTGGTGTATTCGTTCAGCAATGAGAGCGGTGCGCGCCAGAAGCAGGACATCGGCATCAATGGTCTTTCGGACAATGACGAGCGTGGCTACGGCATCTATGCCGACTACCTCAGCAACATAAAGGACAAAGTGTCGCCAGAGGCATACGGCACGTTTTTCGACGACCCTGCCGGCGACGACTACCACTACTTCCGAGGCAGCGACTTCGATGCTGCCCAGACATCCATCCTCGACCGCTACAAGCGCATCAATGGTTCGGAAGGCAACTCGCCAAACACCAGCGAGAGTCGTGAGAACTACAGCACGGCGTACAAGGCACAGCCGGATGCTGAGGACGTGAACAGCGACTACACGATGAACGAGTATGAGAACTTCTACGAGTACCATGTCAGCGTGCGCCCAGAGGATTTGCAGGTGGGCAGAAACTTCATTGTCGATTCGCGCAAGTACAGCGCTTCGCTCCGCAATGGTAAGAAGGAAGATGTGAACTGGTACTTGTTCCGCATCCCTGTGGATGAGTTTGAGGGTAAGGTGGGCAGCATCAACGACTTCTCAAGCATCCGCTTCATGCGTATGTATATGACTGGATTTGAAGAACCTGTCGTGCTTCGCTTCGCAAACCTCGACCTCGTGACGGGGCAGTGGCGCAACTACACTCAGACACTCTACACTGGCGACAAGCCAAGCGTGAGCGGATCCATTGTTGCCTCTGCTGTAAACATTGAAGAGAATAACGACAAGACTCCTGTCAACTATGTTCTGCCTCCAGGCGTGTCGCGCGTGCTCAACCCAGAGCATCGCGAACTCACGCAGGAGAACGAGCAGGCGCTCGCCCTCACAGTGGAGCATCTTGCCACAGGTGATGCGCGAGCCGTGTACAAGACAATGAACATGGACTTCCGCCACTACAAGCACTTGCAGATGTTCGTTCACGCAAATGCCTTGGAGGGTGACCATGAGTTGCAGGACAACCAGATGAGCCTCTTCGTGCGCTTGGGCAGTGACTACAAGAGCAACTACTACGAATATGAGATTCCGCTCGCCCTCACTCCAGAGGGACGCTATGACACCTACACCACTCAAGGCTGCAAGGCTGTGTGGCCAGAGGAAAATATGCTCGACATTGATTTCAGCTTGTTCACCGATCTGAAGCACGAGCGCAATAAGGAGCGTGCATTGGGGGCGGCAAGCTACACTCAGCTGTTCAGCCAGTATGACGAAGCCAGGCCAAACAACAAGATCAGCATCATCGGCAACCCATCGCTGGGCGAGGTGAAGGTGATGATGATTGGTGTGCGCAACAATGGTCGCCGCACTGGTGGCGTGGAAGTGTGGGTGAATGAGCTTCGCATGCAGGATTACAGCAACGAGGGCGGTTATGCAGCACAAGGCAATCTGAATGTGCAGCTCGCCGATGTTGGCTCACTGAATGTGACTGGTCATCTGGAGACGGCAGGCTTCGGCGGTTTGGAGCAGAACGTGAATGAGCGCCGCGACGATAACCTGTACGAATGGAGCATTACTACCCAGTTCGAGCTTGGCAAGTTCTTCCCTGAGAAGTGGAAGATGGCTATGCCTCTCTACTACTCATACTCGTGGCAGAAGATATCGCCAAAGTACAATCCATTCGACACTGATATGCTCCTCAGCGATGCCCTGAATGAGTTTGCCGATCCGTTCCAGCGCGACTCTTTGAGCAGCCTAACGGAGAGCGTAGTGAAGAATAAGAACTTCTCGCTCAGCAACTGGAAATCAGGAATCCAGAGTCGCAAGCCAATGCCTTACGACCCAAATAACTTCACGCTTAGCTACAGTTACAGCCAGCGATACAAGAGCGGCGAGACAACAGTGTACGAGAATGAGGAGAACTGGAAGTTCAACCTCGCCTATAGGTATGCGCCAAAGTTCAAGCCATTCGAGCCGTTCAAGAACATAAAGTCGAAGTCAAAGTGGTTCGACCTCGCCAAGGCACAGAATTTCCAGTTGCCGCAGTCGCTGTCGTTCAACACTGACATCACTCGCAACTACTACGAGTTCCAGGAGCGCGACATCGATGCTGGCACTCAGTTGCCTGTGGTGTTCTCCGAGCAGTTCCTCTGGAACCGCGACCTCACTTTCCAGTGGGACATCTTCAAGGCACTCAAGATGTCGTACACCTCATCCACACATGCTGAGATAGAGGAGCCATACACCGTCATCAACAAGAACCTCTATCCTGACGAATACACAGCATGGAAAGACTCCGTCAATCGCAGTATCGCTTCGTTCGGACGTCCTCTCACGTATCGCAGCACATTCAATGGCTCATACCAGGTGCCTCTCAACAAGATACCAATCCTTGACTGGGTTACAGCCGACGGATCGTACAATTCCAACTACAACTGGAACCGTGGCACTGAGCTTGAGGACGGCAGGTCGCTTGGCCACACAGCTTCGTCGCAGCGCACGGTGAACCTGAATGGTCGTTTGAACTTCGAGACATTATATAAGAAGTGGAAGTTCCTTGCTGACACAGAGAAGCGATTCTCTGGCAACAACAAAAACTCTAACAGCAAGAACTCATCCAGCAAGACGACCCTCAGCAAAACCACCACCAAGACATCAAAGACTGACAGCAAGTCGAAGGATGGCAAGGACAGCAAGGGCGGTGCCGATTCGTCGGACAGCAAGGACGGTAAGGACGCAAAGAAGAACAAGGGATTCACAAAGGAATTTACGCTCAACGATTCTACCTCAACCGAAGTGAAGCACGGTCAGAACAGCAAGCGCATTGTGGTTCGCGCCACTACTGCTGAGGGAAAAACCTACGACTTGAAATACAGCAAGGTGGATGCTAACACCATCAAGGTGAAGAACCAAGACACTATACCTGTCAAGATATCGGTAGTGGCAAAGCGTCCTATCGACGATCTGCCTTGGTACAAGACGGCTCAGGTGGTGGCTCGCACGCTGATGATGGTGCGCAATGCCAGCATCTCATACCGCAACACCTATGCGCTCACTCTGCCAGGCTTCGGCACAGAGGTGGGCGATGCGTTCGGTCAGAAGCGCATCAATGGCTTGCTCTCGCCTGGTCTCGGATTTGCGTTCGGCGCAGTGGGCGAGGACTATATCCAGACAGCAGCGCATAATGGCTGGCTGATGCAGAACGACTCTAACATCACCACTCCTGCCACTACGAATGGCATGGAGGACTTGCAGCTCAAGCTCACTCTCGAGCCGCTGAAGGACTTCAAGATTGACCTCAATGCGAGTCGCACAGTGAACAAGTCGAGCAGCGTTCAGTTCATGTATGCCGGCATGCCTAAGACATTAAGCGGCAGTTTCAACATGACCGTCATCTCATTCTCGTCGGCATTCGACAAGGCTGGCGACATCAACAATAACTACCATTCAGAATCCTTCGAGCGTTTCCTCTCCAATCTCCCTATCATCCGCAACCGCGTGGAGGAGAAGTATGCCAATGCCACATACCCAATGGCTGCTGGAGCAGAGTGGGGCGGCAAGCAGTTCAATCCTGAGAATGGCGGCGTGGATATGTACTCATCGGACGTGATGGTACCTGCGTTCCTTTCTGCCTACTGCGGAGGTAGTGCGTTGAAGTCGCCGCTCGACATCTTCCCAGCCTTGGCTCGCATGCTGCCTAACTGGAGTGTGAGGTACGGCGGATTGACAAAGCTCTCGCCTTGGTTTGCCGACCACTTCAAGAGCTTCAACATCAATCACTCGTACAAGAGCGTGTTCTCGGTTGGCTCATACAATTCATTCAACAGCTTCATGGAATACATGGGCGATATGGGCTTCGTCAGTGATGTCACTACTGGCAATCCTGTTCCAAGCTCTATATATAATGTGTCGACAGTGAGCATCAACGAGTCGTTCTCGCCATTGCTTGGCGTGGATATGACATTCAACAGCGGCATGACAGGCAAATTGGAGTATAAGAAGACACGTACACTCAACCTCTCCATGACGAGCGTGGCTCTCACGGAGAACTTCTCCAACGACATCGTGCTTGGCATGGGCTACAAGATCAAGGATCTCAACTTGTTTGGTGCCAAGTCCATCCAGAGCAGCGATGGCAAGAAGAATAAGAAGAACAGCAAGAGCGGCAAGAATGATGACTCGAAGAACAGTTCTAACAACCGCAATGCTTCCAACAATCGCAACCGTACTCAGGTGAGCCACGACCTCAACATCCGCGCTGAGTTCTCTTACCGCATGCAGAATGCTCTCAACCGCAACATCCAGACTGCTATCACCACTGCCACAAGCGGCAGCACTGCATACAAGGTCACTGCATCCGCCGACTACACATTCAGCCGCCTGCTCACGCTCACAGGCTTCTTTGACTGGCAGAAGAATGTGCCGCTCGTTTCGCAGTCATCTTATCCAACCACAACTGCCGACTTTGGCGTAAGCATGAAATTCTCTCTCACACGATGATAAACAAGTTTCACATACTTCCTTTTTTCTACGACCAGGATTGGAATGGACTCATCCGCTACCTCTCGCAGCTGAGCAATATGGATTTTCGCAGGGCTGAGAAGATTGTGCGCGAGTCGATTCTGCCCAGCCTGGAACCATCGGTATATTGGATTGCCATGCGTGAGCTCGTGCTGTTCCGCAAGGCGGCGTTCGTCACTGGCGTGGAGGCGATAGCGAGCTTGGCGCAGAGGGATGATTTCTCTTTGCATAGCGGTGAAGCAAGGCTGTTTGCCGATGCCGTGCGCCAGCAGTTGCCGGAAGTGGTGACAAAGATTGTAAACATCACCTTGCCGCTGCTCAAGCAAGAGAGCGAGATAGAGCAACTCTTCGCATTGTTCAGCATTGACAGCGAGCGCGACCGACTGGCATACCTCATCAAGGTGGAATCGCCACTTGCTTACTATATGGTTTTCAAGACGCTGAAGGTGATGCCAGACAATCAGGAACTGGGGCGTAAGTGCTGTATCTATATAATGAAGCGCAACACCGACATCTCGTTCAATATGGCAAGCATCCTCCGGGCTTACTTCGACCTCGCTGACATCAAGAGCCAGCTCTCACTGAAGATAGACACCTATGAGCTCAACTACATCGATCGCAACTACGACACCTTCTTGCATGTGTTGAACGGCAAGCGACCGAAGGTGTGAATAAAAACTAAAATGAAACTTTTTGCTAAGCATTTGATAGCATCTGTAAACACAGTATTCTTCACTCTCAACTCCTAATAACCTCATGTCCCACCTCTCTCTATTCGAACTAAACAATCTCATTCGCAATGCCATCGACGTGGTGATGCCCGATGAGTATTGGGTGCGTGCTGAGTTGAGCGAGGTGCGTGAGAGCCGTGGCCATTGCTACCTCGAATTCATACAGAAGGATGAGTATGGCAATGGCATTGTGGCAAAAGCTCGTGGTCAGATATGGGCAAGTCGCTGGGCATTCCTTCGTCCTTACTTTGAGCGCACCACAGGGCAGCGGCTCTCGGCAGGCATGCTGGTGCTGGTGCGTGCCAAGGTCACGTTCCATGAGCTGTATGGCTTCTCGCTCAATGTCACGGAGATTGATCCTACGTTCACTCTTGGCGACATAGCCCGTCGCAGACAGGAAATCATTCGTCAGTTGCAAGAAGAGGGTGTGTTTGAAATGAACAAGGAACTGCCTTTGCCTCGTCTTCTTCGTCGCATAGCAGTCATCTCATCTGCCACGGCGGCAGGCTATGGCGACTTCTGCAATCAGCTCAACGACAATAAGCGCGGGCTTGCTTTCCACACCGAACTCTTTCAAGCCACAATGCAAGGCAACGATGTGGAGCGCAGCATCATCTCTGCCCTCAACAGTATAGCAGCGCGCCTTGATGAGTGGGATGCAGTGATCATCATCCGTGGCGGTGGCGCAACCTCCGACCTCTCAGGCTTTGACACACTCGCACTTGCTGAGAACGTGGCGCAGTTCCCCTTGCCTATCATCACAGGCATTGGTCATGAGCGCGACGACACGGTCATCGACCTCGTGTCCCACACTCGTGTGAAGACGCCAACGGCAGCTGCCGAATTTCTCATACATCATCAGGAAGAAGAGCTCAACCATCTTGAGGATCTTGCCATTCGCCTCTCCGATTCCACCTCTCGTGTTCTGCAGGCAGAGTCGCAGCGCATCAAGCTCCTCACAGCCAAGGTGCCATCGCTCTTTGCCAATTTCAAGACAGCCGAGACGCTCCGTCTCTCGCGTCTGTCCCTTACCATCGAGCATCTCACATCGCAAGCCATTGACCGCCACCGCACAGCCCTCGCTATGCTCCAGCAGCGTTTCACATCCTCTGTGCCTCAGTTCATTGAGCGTCAGTTCAATGCCTTGGATCACCTCAATGCCCACCTCACAGCCGCCTCTCCCGACCGCATCCTTCGTCTCGGCTTCAGCATAGCCCGCATCAACGGCAAAGCCATCAAGGACACTGATACCCTCAGCATTGGCGATGAGATAGAAACAACATTAGCATCAGGAACAATCAAATCAACAATAACATGGAAAGAAAGCCAACCTACGAACAATCCATCCGCCGACTCGAAGAAATAGTTCAGAAGATCGAGCGTGGCGAAATGGACATCGATTCCCTCACAGCCAACCTCAAAGAAGCAAAGCAGCTTGTTGCATTTTGCAAGGATAAGCTCACAAAAGTAGAGAACGATGTACAGAAAATATTAGAAGATTAGCATTTTATCGCAAAATATCGCTAACTTTGTCGGCGTTATAGATAAATGCTGTATTAATGAAACGACTATTTACCTCCCTTCTCCTTGCTGTCTGTACTATAATTTCTGTTCAGGCACAGGAATGGATCAGAGTGCATAAACAGTATGCTGATGCCGAATGGATTGTGCCAATGAATATTGGCAAGTTCTCTGAATTTGATTTTTCTGGCAATCAGAAAAGACTGAATGCATATACTAAGTTAGGTGATGAGACACAGTTTGCGGTGCCTTTCAGTGTTGAGTATATTGATAGCATAAGTTTTGCTAACGATCTGACAGACGATGAAAAAGGGCACGACAAATACAGAGTTTTCTCTCTCCATATCACAACATTAGACGAAACTCCGCTCCTCATCAAGGAAGAGTGGATTCCTTGCCACATCTCGCTTGATGGCAAGGGAGAGTACTCCGACTTCTCTGGCACAGGCCGTATTCGCGGCCGTGGCAACAGCACCTGGGAGTGGTATGACAAGAAACCATACCGATTCAAACTTGAAGAGAAAAGCAAGCTGCTCGGTTTGGATAAGGCTAAGAACTGGAATCTGCTTGCCAACTATCGCGATGTGACAGACCTCATGAATGCCTTTGCTTTCGAGGCTGCACGCTGCATGAGTTTGCCGCATACGAATCATACACGATTTGTAGAAGTGTTCCTCAATGAGGAGTACATTGGTCTATACCAACTCACAGAGAAGATTGAGGTAGGCAAGAATCGCGTGGATATTGACGAAGAGGATGGTGTGCTGTTGAGTTTCGACATGGATGATGGTCCAGAACTGAGCCCGAGCGCAACTGACAATTTCTGGTCGAAGATATACCACTTGCCTATGACTGTGAAGCATCCTGACGAACCATCAGCAGAGAAGCTTGAGTCCATTCGCAGCGACTTTGCCGCTCTTGAGCGCGCCATACAGAAGCACAACTACGACATGGCCGATTCGCTCATGGACATGGAGAGCTTCATCCACATTCTTCAGCTTCACGAGTATCTATACAATGTTGAGATTGCCGCACCTCGCAGCCTTTACATGTACAAGGACAAAGATGGCAAATACACCTTTGGCCCTGCTTGGGATTGGGATGCTGGCTTTGATTTTGATTGGAGTACAATGTATACTGGTCACAACTTCTTCGGTAGCATACACAAATCTGTGCTTGGCATTAATCCTGCCATTCACGAAAACGGCCATACAGTCAACAATTTCTTTACAGACATGTTCTACAGCAAGCAATTTGTTGCTCGTTACAAGCAGCTCTGGCACGAGGTGTCCGACACAATTCTCTCTCACTCGTGGAATGAGATGGAGAAGTATCTTGCTCACCTCCGCAGCGATGGTGCCTACGAACGTGATTTCGCTAAATGGCCTCTTCGTGGCAAGAAAATTGACACCGAAGTCAGCAAGATGAAGGAGTGGCTCACAGGCCACCTCGAAGTGGTGAACGGATGGGTGGATAATTATCCAGAAATGGAAAAGGAACCCGAAGAAGAGGCTCCCGAACACGAAATAGATAACTCCCAGATGAAAATAACGCAGAAGGTGTTCGCTTCCAAGAACTATAATCAGCCAACAAGAATCAATATCAATCCCGATCAAGTGCGTGAGTTCCTGGGTGACGAACCATCTAATCTGGTTGCCCTCAATGCAGATGGCTCTGTGGGCAGAAACACGGCAGCCAAGACCTACGGCGCCTGGTTTGACAATAAAGGCAACACCAACGATTGGGTAAATGGCCACGTCTATCTCGAATCTGATGATATGTACACCATCTCATTCGGATGTCACCCTGACAACTGTCGCAAGGGACACGAACATACCGTGCGCCTCCTCTATCTGGGCCAAGGCAACAAAACGCTCACAGTAGAAATCACGTTTACGATAGAGTAGCGTACTAAGCTTTTTTGCAAAATATCGCTTACTTCGTGCATTTGACCACTAAATTACCAGATGTATCTGTTGCCAAAGCCGTCCTTATTGCCGAAGATGTGACACCATGAATAGTGCAACGATTAGGAGTTTTACCTGTATTAGAAAACATCCGTGTCATTCGTTGATAAGACAAATCTGTTGAGGATATTGTCTCTTGGGAAATATGGGAAATATTAGGAAATCTTTCTTTCCCTTCCTCAATTTCCCAAGCCATTTATTTGGATATTTCAAAAGATATATGTACTTTTGCATACGAATTAAAGCAATAAGCCTATGCCACTCACGGAATCACAAGAAAGATATGTAAATTTCTATACCGACTTTGCATTCAAGAAACTATTCGGAACGGAAGTGAACAAGGAACTGCTCATCAGTTTCCTTAACTCGCTGTTTGACGGCGTTGAGGTCGTCACGGACCTGACGTACTTGAACGTGGAGAAGATGGGTGCGGTGGCAGCAGAGCGCAAGGCAGTGTTTGACGTATATTGCACGAACGAGCAGGGC
>JAZRYI010000106.1:0-37386 GCA_045600665.1 Bacteroidaceae bacterium | reverse complement strand
TATGCCACAGAGGAACGCCTTCTGCGTTTGGAGCTCACAGAGACCATTCGGCGAGGGTCAGTAATGTCGCTTGCGACACTCTGTTATCTCCCACTGTCCGCATGGCACAAAAAATCTCTGTGAAAAACTCTGTGACTCTGTGTCTCTGTGGGAGGAAGAAAATCAGTCATAATATACAACATAGCCAAGTATTTATCATTCAAGGTCGGTAATTTTTAGTTAGAGAAAAACGCCAATCTTACCTGTTGGCTCGATGTTAGGTGTATGTTAGGTCTTTGTTAGGTGTTGTGTTAGGTGTTTGAACAACACCTAACATCATTAGTGTGTTAATTGACAATGAGTTATGCGTTTGATGTTAGGTGTTTGGCCATTTTTTGGAAAATCTCTATTTTTTGTTGTTGAATGGAGCACACATCCGGGGTGAAGCGTTGGCGTGGGCTATGAAATATAATAAATAAAAATAGATAAAAACAAAAAAGTGGATGTGATGTGTCTGTAAGCAAGAGGTCATAAATAAAGCACCCCAGTTGATATGACTGGGGTGCTTAAGTATTGTTTATAGAGTAGTTATATTAGAACACTATATTAACGGCATTCTGTTAGTATTTTTTATTTTGTAACAATTATGCTTACTTTCTTAAAGCTAAGTTCGCTATTTGTTGCGTTCACTGTAAAGCTTGTAAGACCTTTTAATGTATCGAACAAATTGTCAGATGTGTAATCAGTACTTTGTACATTCCATGCCATTCCGTCCCACGATTCATTTTGCTGAATACTAAATGTTACCGCCTCATTTAATTCCACATGAATCTTTGCTGATTTCACACCAGTCCAATCTATGCCTTGCAAACTAAATGTATAGCAATAATCTTGGTCTGCATTATAACTTGTTCTATTTCTTGAAGGGTTCTGAGTTGTCAAATCAATCTCTTTTATATCACCAGCTGGAGTTGAACCATCAGTAACATTAAGCGTGAAAGTTTTTGACAAAGCAGTCCAGCTTGTACCTCCGCTTGCAGAGTTATCACAAGCCTTATGAGTAATAGTGATAGTCGTTGTTCCCACAGAAGTTGCTACAATATTATGAAGATATGCGGTATTACCATCATTTCCATCTACTCTTGCAACGCCTGTATTTGAACTTGTCACCTCCATTTCGTTTGTATCTCCTTTAGTTATATCAAAAGCTAAATCGCTAATGGTAGTTCCAACAGCAACCGAATACGAACCGCCATCTTCAATTGTTCTATCGCCTATCTTAAATGTAAATACTGGAGTTACTGGTGCATTTGGGTCTTCTTCTGGACCATTATCTGGCATATTCGCACCTACAAAACCAGTGCCGCTCATCAAATAACTTGCGTCATCAACATTTTCGTTGGCATACCAAGGGAGGCTATAAGTTTCTGTTGTCTTTTTTGGATCATTCTTGAAGTCACGGTATGCACCATGCTCGTCATTAACCCAGTCCTTGAAATGTGGATAAGGATTCTTAATATGCTTCAATTCTCTTGTCCAACGTACCGTGTTTGGAACACAGAGCTTCTGAGGAGCTGCATTTCCAGGTTTCTGCTGAACACCATCGTTGTAATTTTCAAGACCTGCTCTGTGAACACGAGGCATAGCTATACCATTAACCCAAATATCAATCTGATCATCGCTCTTAGAGGTACAGTTCTTCACACGATAGATAGCTGGTATGTGCGATAAACCACCTACATTGACTGGTGTTTTTACACTGGCATTGAACAGGCTATGCACTTCGTATTGAGATGCATTATTGCCGACACGGATGTCCATTGTACCACCAGCAGCCTGAAGTGTAATAATTGCATCAAACTTAGCCTCTGGATCGGTATCGCTTGACCCTGAAGTACGCTCAAAAAGGAGGTCGAACACAACATCGTTGAAGTCGAAGTCGAAAGTATTGCCAAGGTCTTCACACATGATACGACGTGGCCAACCAATGTTTTCCTCCTGTGGAATATAGTTACCTGGAGTAATCTTTACAATCCAGTTGCTATAATGACCATCAGGGCTAATGCGGATGTCGCCCTTCTTTGTCTCGTAGTCGAATGCAAGATAATAGCCTACACGATGATATGTCTCTCCTCCGTATGGTTCATCCCACTCCAACTTGACAAGTACCCAGTTGTCATAATAAACATCACTAGACTCTTCGCCTGTAGCAAGAGATGATTGATATGCAAAATCCTCTGTACCAGACGAAGTCACATACTTTATCTCTCTTTGGTCATACTGCTGCTTAATCTGACCGCCATCATAGAGATACATGTGGTTTGTGTTACCATTGTTGTAATTGTTCATGTGAGTCCAAGTATCATCAATGGTATTGTTACTTTCAAGCGTCTTGAACACCAAGTGATCCATACCATAGTTA
Source organism: Bacteroidaceae bacterium (assembly GCA_045600665.1). Taxonomy (GTDB): domain Bacteria; phylum Bacteroidota; class Bacteroidia; order Bacteroidales; family Bacteroidaceae; genus Minthosoma. The sequence goes on along the minus strand of JAZRYI010000106.1, from coordinate 34,985 downwards.
AGTGAACTTGCATCATTACCTTCGCCTGTTATATGGTGAGTAGGATGAGTTGTAGCATTAAACTGGGTGATTGGTGTTCCAAGAGGAGCTGCAAATGGCTCTGCATCATTACCTGTCGCTATTGGATAAGACTCACGGTCATAGTCACAGCTGATATTTTGGATGAAGAAGTCCGAGAGGTGGAGCTTAATATTTGATTTGATGTTTCCATTCTCACGGAACCACTTTGACACATACCACACCTCATAGTCTGTTACGTCACCAGCAGGGAAATCAGAACTAACATTAATATTGCCAGGTTCCACAATACGTGAGCCATAATTGCCTTCCATAGCATAATACTTTCCATTGAAGTTTGGCCATCCTGGAATATCAACTTTATCGTCAAGACGCTCTGCTACACCTGGATTTGGATTTGCCCATTCGTTTCTCTTCACGTGTACATTACCTACGCCAGAATAATCATCATCTGCGCGTGTAGCACGCACATTTCCGAAAGTAATAGCATTTGGCATTTCACCAAATCCCCAAGAGTGATTAGGATCCATCTCACCAAATTCCTTAACGAAGTTGGCATTATATTCCTTTGTTGCAACATCTAATTTGATTTCGCTTTCACTCCATTCGGTATAATCAGAGCATGAAGAAACGTTGAGTGCCATAGTTACACCCAAGCAAAGAAAAAGAAAAAGTTTGCTTGCTTTCATATTGTTTATTCTATAATTATTTCATTCTACATAAGTACCTGAACTCTGACGAGTCGTGATGCATATTAGGAACATTATTTCTGAATTGCGGTGCAAAGGTAGAGTTATACTATAAGTTGTGCAAATTTAGAAATAAGTTTTTTTGATGGTGTTACATTATCGCAAAAGTTTGTCACATTTTCATATAAGCGATGAGGGGATTGCTGTTGTGCGGAAATGGGATTCTTTGCATACTGTTGCAGACAATAAGTTTCCTGATAGAAGGACAATATGACGATTTTGGGTTGGTTTTTGTATGTTTTGGTACAAAAATATACATTATAACGGTATAAAATGTTTCTACTGATTTTCCCACGGAGGCACAGAGTCACAGAGTTTTCCACAGAGTTTTTGCCATGCGGACAGTGGGAGATAACAGAGTGCCTTGGCGGCATTACTGACCTTTCCGAATGGCTCTGTGAGCTCAATACGCAGAAGGCGTATCTCTGTGGCAAACATCAGCAATGCTCTGTGCCTCTGTGCCTCTGTGGGATGTTTTAAACATTAATTTTCTACCTGTACGGTTAAAACGAACATTTCTCAAAATGTTCTGAACTGAAGATAATTTCCGACAATTACCGATAATTTATCCGATAATTTTTTTATTATTATCGGAACAATTATTGCGAATTATTGGAAATTATCTTCAGTTCAGGAGACCGCTGAGGGCTACACATAAGTTAACCGTACAGGTCGTAAAATTTTTGAGTTTCTTTTTCGTTCAGCTTTTTCGCTCTTTGCTCGATATAATAACATCATTATATTTTTTCCCGAAAAAGGAACTTTTAAGCTGAACGAAAAAGGAACTCAAATTTTTTGGCATCCAAAAAGGAAGAAGAGAGAGAGAATCTGTGCAATCTGTGCAATCTGTGGGAAAGTATATCATTAGTCAAAACTCAAAAACGCAGCAAAGAATAAAGGCACTCCGAGAGGGAGTGCCGATCAAAAAGACTGGGTTTATAAATAGGTTTATATTACTGTTTCACTATGAACTTCACTGAGCAGCTCTGAATGCGCTCAGCCATGTAATAGACGCTCAAAGAAAGATAAGTGAGCTCTGCTTTGGTGACGTTGCTGATTGTGAGTGTCTGGGTTGAAGATGCTGAAAGGCTGAAGACGTTGCTGGAGTCATTGTTTTCGCCATACTGTATCTGACCGCTGCCTCCTTCTCCTTCTGTCATGTTCAGCGTAATTTCCACGTCAAATACGGAACCTGTGCTTGGTACTAATGAAGAGAGGTTGCATGAGCCATCTGTGAATGTGAAAGCATGTTCATACACATCCTTCTGTTCCAAGATGTCAGTTGCTTCTTCTACCACTTCTTCCTTTTCCACTACTGGCTGCTCTTTGTTAGCAAGATAGTCGGCATAGCTCTCATGCCATTCTGACTTCACATACGAATAGATGGATGATGGATCGCCAATCACATTGTACCAAGGAGTCTCAATGCTTCTTGCCTTGCTCATCATTCTCGCATTGTTGCTGTTGCATACCCAGTTCTTGAATAGTGGGTAGCCTTTCTCGATGAACACCTTCTCCTTGAGCCACTGAACAGAACAGTCTGTTGCAAACTTCTGAGGAGCTTCGGATGTGCCTGGTCGCACTGGCGAGATCTGATACACACCGCTTGTAGGGGCAGAGGCGCTATTGCCAGACGACTTGACGTAGATTGGAATGTCGTTTGGATTTGTAGATGATACATTTTCAAGACGATAGATAGCCACTGCACATACGGAAGAGCCTACATTGATTGGAGTGAGCGAGCTGTTGTTCTGACCGAGCATGCGATGTGTCTCATACATAGGATTGGAAGCAGGATCTACGCCTATGTATATAGGGAGTGTACCGCCCGAAGCCTGAAGCTTGATAATGGCATCTGTCTTGTCGCCAGTTGTCTCGTAGCGAACGTCGAACACAACGTCATTGAAGTCGAAGTCGCAAGTGTTGCCCAGGTCTTCGCACATGATGCGACGCGAGTCAGCCATAGAAGAGAAGTGTGCTGGAGTGATCTTTACGATCCAGTTGCTGTAGTAGTCGTCGCCCGACACAGCAACCTCGTCCTTGGATGCTGCGAAGTCGAAAGCGAGATAGTAGCCTACGCGATGATGTGTCTTGCCATCTGCCATGTTAGGCTCGTCCCATTCCAAGCGAACAAGAACCCAATCGTAGATGTAATCCAGTTCTGTGTTTGTATCCAAAGATGGATGGCATGCGAAGTCTTCTGTGCCTGAAGATGTGATGTACTGAATCACACGGTTTTTGTTGCTGTTCGCATTGTTTTCTGGGTCATGATTTGAGTTGCCTGCGTTGAAGTTATTGACGTGTGTCCATGAGCCGTCAACCTCACGGCTTGCACCCATTGGCTTGAAACACAGGTGGTCAAGGTTGTATTGGAGGGTGTAGGTCTCTGTCTGCTCGTTAAGTGTCACATTAGCAGGAAGATTGCTCTTCTGCACCAATGTTATGTTCTCGCCATTCTTGCCTGTCTTGCCGCTGAGTGAGCTGTAGTTCCACTGGTCGTTGTCGGCAGAGATGTTCTGGATGAAGAAGTCAGACAGGTGAAGGTTCTCGCGATACTGCTCTGGATTAGTGATCTTGTGAGAGCGGAACCATGCAGAGACATACTGTATCTCGTATTCTGTCACGTCGCCCACTGGTCTGAGGTTGCCGTCAGAAGGCCAGCTCTGCGATGCGCCAAGCAGAGTCTGGCTGCCATCATCATAATAATAATAGTCATCATCGTTTGGCCAGCCTGGTATCTGAACCTCGTCGGCAATAGCCTCGTCAATGAAACTGCCGCCCTGCATAGCAGCCCACTGGTTTCTATTAACATTGACAACGCCTGCTGATACGCCGCTATAGTCGTCTGCACGAGTGATGCGAGCGGAAGGCACTACGGATGCGGTGAGATTCTCAAATCCCCATGTGTGATTTGGGGCAATCTCACCATAGCGAGCCACAAAGTTTTTTGTGTACTCGTTGGCAGTAAGCTCCTTTTGAATTGCAGCCTCGTCCATGAAGTCATAGTCTTGGCAAGATGAAAGTGCGAGCGCAGAAAGTGCACTCGCACTCAATAGATGAAACAGTCTTTTAGCTTCCATTGTTTGTTGTTAATGTTAATTACCCTTGATTGCCCCTTATAAATAATGTAATTAGTCTCTCGGTTGGTTCAGGGGCTCTTTCTTTTTCAGGGTCAGTACGATAAAAAAATGTAAATGTTTAATATTGTTCGGAAAAATAGTGTTCGTTGGAAAACGGTGCAAAGGTATGAGGTTCGTAAATACTGTGCAAATTTGGAGAAAGGTATTTTTTGCGATGTTACAATTAGGAATGGATATGTTGCATATTCTTCAAGCAGAAAAATGGCGATGTTTCATTTCTTCAAGCACCAAAATGTATGCTATTTAGCACGTTTTTGTGCACTGTGTGCGTTAACAAAAGGGTTGATTTGGGTACAAATTGTTTCGGAGCATAAAAAATGGGTACATTAGCTAATTGTAATGTACCCAATGGACGGAAACAATTTCATACCGTATATTGTAAGAAATGAATATGGCGTTTTTTGCGACAAAACTGCGTTAAGACGCATGCGAAGAAGCTGCCGAAAAACGTACGAGGAGGACGATTTTGGCATGTGGAATATCATCCGAAGAACATGTAGGCGATGGCGATGGCGGCTATGACGCCAGCGAGGTCGGCAAGCAAGCCGCAGGTGACAGCGTGGCGCGTGTTCTTGATGCCAACAGAGCCGAAATACACCGCGAGGATGTAGAAGGTGGTGTCGGTGGAGCCCTGGAAGATGCAGGAGAGGCGGCCAGCGAAGGAGTCGGCGCCGTAGGTGGTCATGGTGTCAACCATCATGCCGCGTGCGCCTGAGCCAGAGAGAGGCTTCATGATGGCGGTTGGGAGGGCTGCGACGAAGTCGGTGTTGCCGCCGCACGCATCCACAATCCAGTTGATGCCACTCATCAGTATGTCCATGCCGCCGCTGGCACGGAACACGCCGATGGCTACAAGGATAGCCACAAGGTATGGAATGACGCGCACAGCAGTATGGAAACCGTCCTTGGCCCCCTCGATGAATGCCTCATACACATTCACGCGCTTGCGCATGCCAGAGATGATGAAGCTGAGGATGATGCCGAAGAGGATGACGTTGGCAACCAAGCCTGAGGCTGTGTCCATCGTGTCCTTGTCCATCTGGCTGAATGCCCAGATGACGCCAGCCACGAGGGCGCAGAGTCCGCCGAGAGCTGCGAGAAGCACTGGCTGGAGGAGGTTGATCCTCTGGTAGAGGCTGACGATGATGATGCCGGCAAGCGTGGCAACGGTGGTGGCAAGAAGGATTGGCACGAAGATGTCGGTAGGCTGTGCCGCACCCATCTGCGCACGATAGACCATGATGCTGACAGGAATGATGGTGAGACCAGAGGTGTTGAGCACAAGGAACATGATCATTGGGTTGGATGCCACGTCCTTCTTGGGATTCAGCTCTTGCATCGACTCCATTGCTTTGAGACCGAGCGGAGTGGCGGCATTGTCGAGACCAAGCATGTTGGCTGCTACGTTCATGAAGATGTGGCCTGTGGCAGGATGGCCTTTGGGAATGTCGGGAAACAGGCGAGTGAAAAGAGGGCTGAGCATGCGGCTAAGCGCATTGACGGCACCGCCTTTCTCTCCTATCTTCATCACGCCCATCCATAGGGAGAGGACGCCAGTGAGACCGAGCGAGATTTCGAATGCTGTCTTGGCATTGTCGAATGTTGAGCCAATAATGTCGGCAAACACGCCTGTGTTGCCGAGGAAGCACTGCGCTATTGCACAAATGGCTGCAAGAAGGAAAAAGGCTATCCAGATATAGTTGAGAACCATGGGTTATTTCTGTTTTTTGTCTTTTGAAGCGAAAAGGTTTGCGAGGATGGTGCCGCTGATGCTGTGCCATGCGCATGAGATGGCGCACGGAACAACAGCCATGGGATTGGTGGCTACGAAGAATGTCATGGCGAGGTTGGTGCCGAGGCCTGCGTTCTGCATGCCTACCTCGATGGAAAGGGTGCGCTTCTTCGCTGTGGAGAAGTGGAGGAAACTGGCAACAGAGTAGCCGAGGATGTAGCCGAGAGTGTTGTGGCACAGCACCATGCAGAAGGTGAGGATGAAGAGCACGATGCCATTCTCGACGAGTGGGTCGTGTACGGTAGTGACCACGCCGCCTACGATGCAGGCAAGGCATGTGACGCTAAGACCTGGCATACATCCCTGGATGTTCTTGAACACTTTTTTGTGGCCAAGCCACACATTGAGTCCAAAGCCGATGGCTATAGGTATGATTGTGACGATGAGTATCTGCTTGAACATGCCGAGAGCATCGACATCGACTTGCGCTCCGGCAAGCCAGAGGACAAGAAGCGGGGTGAGCACAGGGGCGAGGAGAGTGCTGGCACAAGTCATGCCAACAGAATATGCCACATCGCCCTTGCAGAGGAAGGACATGATGTTGCTCGACACGCCTCCAGGGCAGCAGCCGACGAGTATGATGCCTATAGCCATTGCGGTGCTGTAGTGCTCGAAGGCAGGCACGAGGCTGAAGAGCCAAGTGAGGGTGAATGCCACGAGAGGCATGATGGTGAACTGTGCAGCTGCACCGATGAGAATGTCGATGGGACGCTTGGCAAGAAGCTTGAAGTCGTCGGGAGTGAGAGTGAGTCCCATGGTGAGCATGATGATGCCAAGGATGATGGTTTGGGTGTCGCCTTTCACCCAAACAAATAACTCTGGAAAACAAAAGGTGATGATGGCGACAAGGATGATGAAGACGCTTGCCTTGCTGCTCAGCAGATCACTTATTTTCTTTAATAACGTGTACATTTTTATCTTTTACTCTTAAAAAAATCTTTCATGAGTTTGCTGCATTCCTCTTCGAGAATGCCGCTGACGGTCTGTGCCTTTGGATGGAAGGCACGTGGGGCATAGGTCTGGTAGCCGCGCTTGGGGTCGCTCGCTCCATAGACGATGCGTCCCAGCTGACTCCACCCTATGGCACCTGCGCACATGATGCATGGCTCGACGGTGACGTATAGCGTGCACTTATCGAGATACTTGCCTCCAAGGTATTCTGATGCAGCTGTGATGGCTTGCATTTCAGCATGAGCTGTGACGTCGTGCAGAGTCTCTGTCAAGTTATGGCCTTTGCCTATCACCATGCCATTGGCAACAATGACTGCCCCGATGGGAATCTCGTCTTGTGCCAAGGCTTGTTTTGCCTCTTCGATGGCAAGGCGCATGTATTTTATGTCGTCGGTCATTTTTTCGCTTAGCCTTTATTTGTCTTGGGAGTTATCGGTAGCAGTCAAGCAATTATCACTTCAAGAGAGCTGCAGCAGGATGATTGATTGCCTTCAGACCTTCTGCCACGCTCTGAGCGTTGCGCTGTGCACCGATGAGGGAAGTGTGTGTGTGGTCGTGATTGAAATATACCGATGCAGCTTCCTTGCCTTTCTTGGCAAACTTCTTGTCGAGGAAGTCGGCTGTGATGTTGTGCACATCGATGAACGCAGCACCAGTCTCTTCTGCTATCTGCTTGTCCCACATAGGAATGTAGCTGTCATTGCGGCGCTCAATATAGAACTTGCCCTTCTTTTCGTTGACAGGATAGAACTTGCCACGCACCTCGCCCTTGCCTTCGTGCCACTCGTTGCGAGGCGTGAAGGAGAGGATGATTGGGATGGCGCCTTTCTCCTGTGCATCGCGCACCATCTTCTTGATGTACCAGCCGAAAGAGTAGATGACCTTGTTCTTGCCGTTGCTCTTGAGGTGATAGACGTGGCTTGTGTCTTGAGCACAAGCGATGACGCCACGCTCCTTGTCTTTGTCGATGCCGCCTATGTCGTTGTGGCCGAACTGGATGAGAACGTAGTCGCCTGGCTGGAGAGAGTTATACACTTCATCCCAGCGTCCCTCGTCGAGATAGGTGCGAGTGCTGCGGCCTGCTTTTGCCTGATTCTGGAACACGCACTTGGTGCTATCGAACACTGTATATCCCTGGCTGCCCCAGCCCCACATGCCATCAGGATTCTTGTCTTCGTTCTTGCCTGTGGAGTCGCCACAGAGGAACACCATTGGCTTGCCAGGCAGGCGCTTCTGGTCGCAACGCTTAGGGATGACTTTGTCATTGAGGAAATACTTGAGCTGCAGGAGGCGCGCATCAGGAGAGAGCGCAATGCCTTCTGCGGCAGAGGCAGCATTCATCATTGCTCCGAAAGCCGAAGAGTGAATCTTGTCGAGGTAGAAATGATAGTCGGTCTTCCATGGGCCATAAGCCTCAAGCTTCTTTGCTGAGATGTCGTTGAGGTCGATGACAGGCACATTCATCTCTTTGCCTAAAGCGAAAATGGCAGGAGTGAAGTCTGCTAGCTTGCGCTGTATGGTCTTGCCATCTTCCTCGTAGGCGTTTCGAGGAGTGAGCGTGAAGAGGATTGGGATGCCGCCTTTGGCACGAACATCGTTGATGAACATTCTGGTGTAGCCACCGAAGGTATAGACTGTCTCTTGCTTTTTCTTCACCTTATTATATATAGAGATGGAGTCGTCGGCAAGCGAAAGCTTACCATCTGGGCGATAGGATGAGCGGGCACGAATGGAGTCGATAGGGCCGTTGTCGTTGTGGCCAAGCTCGAGGAACACATAGTCGCCAGGACGAATAGCTGCTGCGACTGGTGCCCAGAGGTCGTTGTAGAATGTGCGAGGCGAAGTGCCGCCAAGAGCATGATTCTCAACTGTTATCTTGTTTTCGTCAAAGTATTCGTGAGCATAGTATCCCCATCCCCACTGTCCATTGTCGCCATTGCCGCGAGTGCCTGTGCGCATGGTGCTGTTGCCAACGAGGAAAAGCACGGGGTTGCTGCCTTTGCGTGACGAGCCAGGCACAGGGCGCGCTTGGTTGGCGATGTCGATGCTGTCGGCTGTGAGGTCGCGCACGCCGTTGATGTCGAGCCAGATGTCCTGTGCTGAAGCAGGGGAAATGAAAAACAACAGAACGATGGTGAATAATGATAAGTGAGGTGTGAAGGATAAGGATTTCATTTTTACTTTTAAGGAATTAGTTAATTTCATATCAGGTTTACTTTCTTTATTTCAGACTCGAAGTTGGGAGTGAAAATATCTTTGCCCATCGACTCGCGAATCTCATCTACCGACCAAAAGCGTCCGCCGTCCAGTTCTTCGCTGGGAGCTATGGGACCGTCATACACGGTTTTGTGTACAAACACGAGCTCTTTTTCGCGAGCAGACTCAAACACGTACTGATCTATGCGCTCTGGATCGAAGTCGGTGATGCCAAGCTCTTCTTCCACTTCGCGCTTGAGTGCCATCTCCACGTTCTCGCCGAGGTCGATGTGTCCGCCAACAGCTGTGTCCCACTTGCCTGGCTGGATGTCCTTCCATTCGGGACGCTTCTGCAGGTAAAGTTCGCCTTTGCTGTTGAATACGTGCAGGTGAACCACTGGGTGCAGTTTCTTGCTTCCATCGTGGCATTCACCACGAGTGGCAGCGCCTATGATGTTGCCATCTTCGTCAACCAATGGGAACATCTCTTCGCTATTATCTTGTTTTGTAGATATTGACATGAGGAATATGTATATTATAGAAAATGATGAATGGAGAATGCGATTGATTAAGCATAATCTGCTATTCGACTGCAAAATTAACCATTTTTACTTATACTTTCATACTCAAATCATTGTTTTTATCATCAAGTACGCATTATCTTCCCAATAATTAGCGTAAATTTGTAGCAGAAAAGAAATTTACACATATATTTATATAATGGGAAAAACAATTCTTCTTATCATGCTGAGCATGTTGGCTATAGTCTGCAATGCTCAGACAACAGACTACCTTGACGACTACAATCAGGCGAGGAAGTTCTCAGCAGGCAAGCTGACAACTATGATTTTCTCTACAAAGGTGGATCCGCATTGGACACCAAAGGGAGATAAGTTTTGGTACTCATACAAGACGGGCAAAGGCACGGTATGGTATCTTGTGAACCCTGCTACGAAATCGAAAACTACGCTTTTCGACCAGGAGAAGCTGGCAGCGGAACTGTCGGAGATCACACACGACCCAACCATCGCAGAGCAGCTGCCTATCTATGGCTTGGAGGCAAAGGTGGATGGCACATTTGAATTCTATGTGAACACAAAGAACGATGTGGTGGAGGACACGCTTTCGGAATACAAACCGACAAAGGGCAAGGAACAGTTCTTTTTCTCATACAATCCTGACACTCGCAAGCTCACACGCATAGAGAACAAGTGGAAGCAGCAGGTGTATCCATATTGGGCAAGCATCTCTCCTGACGGCAAGACCGTTGTGTTTGCTCGCGATTTCAATCTCTACAAGATGTCGCGCGAGGACTATGAGCGCTTGAAGGATAATGAGATGAAGAACGACAAGAAGTCTCTCAAGAAAGAGAAGATTGATTCGCTCATCACAACTGAGGTGCAGCTGACCACATTCGGCGAGAAGGATTTCGGCTTCGGAATGCCGTACAGCTATCTCAACACCGACACACTCGCTAACGGCGAGCGCAAGGGTGCTTGGGGAGTGTGGAGTCCTGACTCAAAGCATTTTGCAGTGACTCTTGAGGATAACCGCAAGGTGAAGGAATTGTGGGTTATCAATTCCATGGCTAACCCTCGTCCAACGCTTGAGACATACAAATACGAGATGCCAGGCGACAAGGATATTCCGCAGACGCATCTCTACCTCTTCGACGTGGAGGCAAGCACATATAAGGAAATCAACACAGCAGCATTCAAGGATCAGTCGCTCAGCCTTGGCTACAAGCCAAGAGAACAGAAGGAACGCGACTTGCATGAGAAGTCGTATGAGTGGCTTGGCAATAACGACCAGTTCTTCCTCACTCGCAGCAGCCGCGACCTTCACAGAATAGACATCTGCAAATATGTGGTGGGCGAAGACACTATTCGCCCTGTCATAGAAGAGCGCATGAACACATATCAGGAGGTGCGTCCTCTTGGTGTTGTGGCAGGAGGCAAAGAACTCATACAGTGGAGCGAGCGTTCGGGATGGGCACATCTATATCTATATGATTCAGATGGAAAGCTGAAGAACAAGATTACTGACGGAGCTTATCATGTGATGGACATTGTGAAGATTGATGAGGCAACTCGCACAGTGTATTTCACTGCAAATGGATATTATCCTAACGAGAACCCATACTATCAGCATCTTTTCAAGGTGGGATTCAATGGCGGCACACCTAAGGAAATCACGAAGGGTGAGTTCTTCCACGATCCATACATCGATGATAAGGCTCAGTACTTTGTGGATAACTACAGCCGCGTGGATTGCCAGCCTAAGACTGCTCTCTATTCGACTTCGGGGGCTAAGATAATGGATCTGGAAGAGGCTGACATGAGCCAGTTGCTTGCAAATGGATATAAGTATCCTGAAGTGTTTAAGGTGAAGGCTGCTGATGGCGTGACAGACCTCTGGGGCGTGATGTACAAGCCTTTCAATTTCGACAGCACAAAGGTATATCCTATCATTGACTATGTTTATCCTGGACCACAGGTTGAGGCTACGCAGTATCCATTCACAAAGATGAGCGTGCGCACTGACCGCTTGGCTCAGGCTGGTTTCATCGTCATAACTGTGGGCAACCGTGGCGGTCATCCTGATCGTTCGAAGTGGTATCATAACTATGGCTACGGCAACTTGCGTGACTATGGACTTGCTGATCAGAAAGCAGCAATCGAGCAACTTGCTAATCGCTACAATTTCATAGACATAAACAAGGTTGGCATTCATGGTCACTCAGGCGGCGGATTCATGAGTACGGCTGCAATTCTCCAATACCCAGACTTCTTCAAGACTGCTGTGAGCTGTGCAGGAAATCACGACAACAGCATCTACAACCGCTGGTGGTCGGAGACTCACCACGGAGTGAAGGAGAACGTAGTGAAGAACGACACCACATTCTCATACAGCATCGCCACAAACCCACAGATAGCAAGCAGACTGAAAGGTCATTTGATGCTTGTGCATGGCGACATTGACAACAATGTTCACCCAGGCAATACTCTGCGAGTGGTGGAAGCACTCATTCGTGCAGGCAAGCGCATCGACATGCTTGTTCTTCCACAGCAGCGTCACAGCTTCGGAAACATGGACGAATACTTCTACTGGCGACTTGTCGATTACTTCTCAGAGCATCTTAAAGGAAGAAAAGAGAGTTGGGTAGATATTCCTGAACTGAAATAGCGTTGAAAGCTTAGTATAGAAAACAAAAATGAAGAATGAAGCACCAACCACACTTCATTCTTCATTTTTTATATCTCCTCTTGCGAGTCAGGGATATCTCATAACATGCCTATAATGTCCACCAGCTTGTTCACCTCCCAGCAGTTGTCAGCTTTCTCTGTTGGCGACCAATCCCAGCGATTGAAATATAGCTGGTCAATACCTGAATTGCGAGCACCAATGATGTCGGTGTTGTAGTTGTCACCTATCATTATGGTTGTTTCTTTATTTGCCTTTGCCGTCTTGAGAGCGTAGTCAAAAAAGGCTGGGTTGGGTTTGTTCACTCCTGCATCCTCAGACAGGATTACGTTTGTGAAATACTTCTGTGTATCAGAAGCTTTCAGCTTCTTGTACTGCACTTCATGAAAGCCGTTGCTGCAGAGATGCAGGCGGTAGCGAGTGTGGAGATACTCAAGCAGTTCGCGCGCACCTTTGATTATTCCAGGCTTGTTGCTGCACAATTTCAAGAACAAATCGCTCACCTCCAAGCAGTATTCTCTTGTAGGGTTCAATCCTTTTCCGCACGACAAGGGGCGACGGAAACGCTCCACCATCAGGTAGTCGCGATCTATCTCGCCACGGCTGTACTGTCCCCACAGTTCTATGTTTGTTTTCCAATATGGAACTGTGAAATCCTCTATTTTGTCGAAATAGCGTGCAAGATGCATCTGTTCAAACAGTTCAAACAAAGCTATCACTGCATTCCCATGCGTGTCGTAGATAGTGTCATCGAAGTCGATGAACACATCTGTATATTTCTTTTTCAATGCCATTTGTCAATAATTCTATTCTTCAGGACATTCCATTCTTCTATACACATCGGTGGAAGAAACTGATTCAAACTTGTTTCCCTTCTGCACAAGGTGCGAATAATTCATACCCTCAGGCGAATTGTGGCAAAGGAAGAGCTCCACATTGCCTTTTTCGTCTCTTGCTATAGATACAACCTGTGGAATGCCGTAGTCGCCATCGTCATCTACGTTCCAGACGCTATCGTCCTCTGGTTGTCCGTCGGCAAGCTCTGCTGTGTCGCTGTATGTGCATATCTCGCTGCCATCCTTCATCCACGAGAGCACGTACTTTGCTTCGCGTCCTTTCACTTTGAACTCTGTGATGAGGAGCTGCTCGTTGCTTGTATAGAGAAGCTTAGCCGCCTCATAGCTGTACTTCACCTTTCTGCCATACTTCTTTTCCATTGCCAAGATGAATGCCTGAGGAGCACTCTTAGCTTCTTCGTCAAAGGTGTAGCGAGAGTACATAGGGAACTCATGTGTGGCAACATATCCGTTGTCGGCAAGCAGAACATTTACCGAAGCTCCATCAATGTAGCCCTTGAACATAGATGGGATGTTGTCCCAGTTCTTCATATTATACTGGCATCCTCTGATGCACTTAGGATTAGGACACCAGCAGTCTATAGCATCTTCTTTGTCAAAATTCATCCAGTCTATGAACGTGATGCCCGAATGGTTGTATTTGAAGAATGCCCAAGTGTATTTCTGCAAAGACTGCGACCTCTCATACTCAGGCAAATAGAATGTGCCATAGTATTTATAGAACTCTGACTCAGGAATCGTCTGACGGTCATATTCGAAATGATTCTCTGTGTATGCATTCGAAGGCTCTATCTTCTCATAGCTGAGAGCAGGGCATCCCCAGAATGATCGCACCTCAATGCGAGTTTCGTCGGAGTATTTCACGCTCTTCAGCGATGAGTTGCCACGGAAAGCATCTGCGCCCACCAGTGTCACTGATGAAGGCAAGGTGATGCTATTGATTATGCCGATATTTGCAGCACCCTCTTTCTTCCACATTGCTCCTCTGCGAACAGTTGTCACAACATAGTTTGTGCCATCATAGTTCACTTTGGCAGGTATGGTGATGTCGCCCGAATAGGCTCCGCCTGGCGCAACGCCGAGAGTGCCGTCCGACATGATCTGATACAAGTATCCATTGTCATCCTTCACAATCACCGTGTCTCCCTTCTGAGTGTGAAGAGTGGCTGTGACGATGTTTGGATTGGCAGGCACCGCTTTCCAGTCCAAATCCTCCATACTGATGAGTTCTTTAATCTTAGGAGCAAGCTTGTCGAAAAGAGTCTTGCTGATTTCTTTAGATTTGCCATCCTTGAACATCTCACACTCGTTGGTTACTTTGTCGCTGTCGTCGAAAGCCGCAGTTGTGAGGCAGATGCATCTTGTTGTACTGTTGCTATTCTCTATTTTCACATACTCATAGTGATAGCATCCTGTGCCGCATCCGCCCTGATGAATCACGTATGGCTGACCTTTCACAATAGACAGTGCTGTAGTCATTGCTGAGTTCACCACACATTTCACTCCTTCGCTGCCACAAGTGAGAAGAGCATATCCGTCTTCAGAGTCATGAACAAAAGCTTCTGGAATATTGTCGCCATCAATGTCGAAGATAGCATATTCGGTGATTTCTTCCATATCAGCCTCTTCCACATACTGATCCCAGTCTTTGACTTCATTCCAATTTATGCCCTGAGAGTAAGCCATGATTGTGATGGCACACAATGCAAAAGATAATAATATTCTATTCATAAGGTTTTTATTGACTTTATTATTTTCTTGTTGTTTGCCCATAAATGTACGACATTTATTTCAAATAGGCAATGGAAAATAGATATAATAATAGAGGGGCATTTAGCTTGTTATTAAGACAAAAATCAGCAAAACGTAAAATAATCGCCATTATACATTTTACTGATTTTTAATCATTTAATATCGCCAAGAAGATATTAGTATTCCTCCTCATCCCAGACACCCTTACGTGCTGATTATTAGCATTTTGCATATTTTTATTAAGTTTTGCACAAACAAACCAGACCATCTGAGGCGATGTGAGGCGATTTGTAACATGGAGTTTGCAGACTAATCTTTTGAATCCACAAGACCTAATCCGAAACAGGAGTAGCACTCTGATAGAAACCTTTGTTACTCATGCTTGACCATTTAAGGTACATATCTTTATAGTTGTCTTTGATGAATTCCCTGATTATACGTAACTCCTTGTCCGTAAGTCTTCCCTGCTCCTTGACCTCTGTATCCCCATTGCCTCTAACAAAGAGTTTTGCAGAACCAGCTTCCGTGAGTCGTTTATCACTTGCATGTACATGCATAGCCTCAAACAATCATATCCGCATTATGACGTGCGTTTTCCAATTCATCAACTGTCATAGCCTCCAATTTTTACGGTTTGTATATTAGCAAGAAAAATATCTGGATTGATGTATAAATTGCGAAGTATCGGAACGAGGTCAATATATTCCTCGACAATTCCAATATCGCCATAGTCCACCATGACTACAAGATACCCCTTGTCCCACTCTTTTATTTCGGTGTATCTTACGAGTTTAGAAGGAGTACGGAAACGGACATTGCACTTTCCATATTTAAACGATGTCATGCCTCCTTGATTTGACAGCACAGCCTCTGTGGATTCTGTCGCATAGAGACTCGATCGTACGAGTCTCTGATAATCATCTTTACTTTTGGCACTATTTTTATCCTTACATTTAATTACACGAACTGGTGGAAGCCAATCTGGACGCTCCCCATAGAAATCAACACTTGGGACGCTCAACGCTTTTTCTTCCATAATGCTAAGTGTTAATGTTCAACTTCTTGTTATTTGCCCGCAAATGTACGACATTTATTTCAAACTACGAATGGAAAAAGGGAACAAACTTAATGTTTGTGTCGTAAAAAACACACAACACAACCATTTCAAGAAGAAAATGGGCAAGATTTGAGGATGAAAACTACAAAAATAAAAGGTCTATCTCGAAAGATAGACCTCACGTACGTTCGTTTTATAGTGCAGTATGAAAGTCGCAACAATCAAGTGCACTTTTTCTGCTTGATACAAACATTCAAAAGCTGTTCATATCTTTGGCTTTTAGTTATTTACATATCTACAAAAAGTTCAATATTCCTCCTGCTCCACCCTTGTGCTTTGCGCCTTCCGCTTCGGCTGCGTGCCTGGCCTCGCACAAGGCGAGCACTGCACCCCGAGGAGGAGTATTGAACACTTGAAGTTCAATATTCCTCTTCGTCCCACAAGAAGTCGTCCTTCGATGGGTAGTCTGGCCAGATTTCTTCGATGGATTCGTAAACGTCGCCTTCGTCTTCGATTTCTTCGAGGTTTTCAATTACTTCGAGTGGTGCGCCTGAACGTGAGGCGTAATCGATGAGTTCTTCCTTGGTTGCTGGCCAAGGAGCATCTTCAAGTTTTGATGCAAGTTCGAGTGTCCAATACATATTATTATTTACTATTTAAGTATTTACAATTTACTGTTTTAGCGCTTATAGGGGTTTGGAATTAAAGCGGTTAGGCATCAGCCTTTTGGTATGTTTTATTGGGGAATATGGTGCATCCTCCAATTTTGGGCACAAAAGTAGTATTTATTTTTCTCTTCTCCAAATAATTTCGGGATGATTTTCATCCACGTTCAATTTTCTTGCAAGTACGAAGAAGTAGTCGCTAAGACGATTGACGTAGGAGGTGACGTTTTCATCCACTTCTGCGCCTTCTTCAATGAGGGCAAGTATGCGACGCTCGGCACGGCGGCAGACGGTGCGACACACATGGCAGTAGGATGCGGCACGGCAGCCTCCAGGAAGAATGAAGAGCTTGAGGGGAGGGATGATAGCATCAATACGGTCAATCTGCTGCTCTACTTCGCCGACCATCTCGGGTGTGACAATGTTGCCTGGACGAATGTCACGCTGTGTGTTGTCGGTGGCGAGGTAGCCTCCCACGATGAAGAGCTTGGACTGTACATCAGTTAGGAACTCAGCGTCTTGCTGGTCGGTGCAATATGTGATGAGCACTCCGATGTGGCTGTTGAGTTCGTCGATAGTGCCGTATGACTCAAGGCGTGCGCAGCATTTGCTGACACGCTGGCCTCCTACGAGAGAGGTCTGGCCTTTATCTCCTGTTTTTGTATAGACTTTCATTTTGGTTAATTCATAAATGAATAATTAAAGCAAGTAGTTCTGCTTTATGCGTTTGGAGTCGAAGATGACCATGCCGCGGCGCCCCATGTCGAAGGTTATGACCGTGCGAGGATCAAGGACGACGCTTTGCCAGAGGTCGGCATTGGAGTCGTGAGTGTGCTCGATGATGAGTACGGTGTCTGGTGTGACTTCGTGTGCCATAACAGCCTCGTAGCGGAGGGCTGCGTCAGTGCCTTTCTCGTCGATGATGATGATGTGCTGATGGCGGTAGTGGTTGCGTATGCGGAAGAGCTGCTGGTTGAGATGAGTGGTAAGCCCCTGCTCGGCATAGGCATAGTATGGCAATCGCTCGAAGAGTACGTCGCGCACAAGTTCGTATGCCCACGGCGACTGCACTCCGAAGCCGCGACGATGGGCGGCTCGTGAGGGAGCGGAGAGCATGAGGTGTGCGATACGGCGTATATTCATGGTTTTGACTGCTTTTTTGACGGACAAATGTAAGGATTTGTTATCTAATAAATAAATAATGTGGTATTTTTTTATCTGTCTTTTGCGATTTTTTATACTTTAGGCGAAGTTTGTGTGTTTTTTTCCTTACTTTTGCAGTAACGAAACAGATTTCAGCTTTTGCCCTCATGTCGGTTCTTAGCTTGCAAAGAACTGATGAATAAAGGGGAAAAGACTTGTAATGGTTGAATAAAATACATAAAACCGCATAATGAATATGGAAATTAAAAAATCACTAAGAAACTTGGCGATGGGTGTTGCTGCTATGTGTGCAATGCCTATGAATGCACAGTTGACAACAAACGCTGGCGTGCAGTATCTGCTCGACCAGCCAAAGGATATGAGTCAGGACTTCTCTGACTTCAGCAACATCTATTTCTTTGCCGATAGCTTGGTGAACTTCGACACGGCTACAGGCAAGGGCACACTGAAGTGGAAGCGCCATCAGCTGCAGCCTCGCCAGGCGTTCAATGCTAATACATATCTGCATCAGCCTCTTCAGATGCTGGACTTCCCAACTCCTGCTTACGATAATGATCCGCAGCTTCAGTTCACCATCGAGCCTGTGGATGAGCGCACACTGAGAGTGAGAGTCTATACTTCGCCTATCGTGCCTAAGGATAACTATGACGACGAGGTGATGCTGGTGGGCAAGCCTGCTGATGGCAGCGCATTGTGGCAGAAAACCAAGACAGCAGAGGGTGTGACATACAAGTCGAAGGAAGGTTCAATCACTATCCAGTCTTACCCTTGGCGCATCGTGCTGAAGGATAAGAACGGCAAGGAACTGACTCACACTCGCGTGTGGAAGGACAATGACAGCACTCAGGTGAAGGTGCAGCCATTCTGCTTCATCAAGCGTGGCAGCGACAACAGCCGCGCTATCAGCCCTGTGTTCTCGCTTGCTCCAGGAGAGAAGGTGTTTGGATGTGGCGAGTCATTCACTTCGCTGAACAAGGTTGGGCAGAAGGTTAATCTCTTTGTGGCAGACCCTCAGGGACCTGAGACGCCTGACATGTATAAGCCTATTCCATTCTATTTCAGCAATAAGGGATATGGCGTGTTCATGCACACAAGCGCTCCTGTGACTTGCGACTTCGGTCAGTCATACATTGGTGCTGCAAAGCTCTTCATGGCAGACGAGCAGATGGACTTCTTCATCTTCTTCGGTGAGCCAAAAGAGATTCTTTCTGCATATACTAATATCGTAGGTCGCCCTGAGATGCCGCCACTTTGGTCGTTCGGCACATGGCAGAGCCGCATCACATACTTCTCTGAGGCAGAGGGGCGTGAGGTGGCAAAGAAGCTTCGCGACTTGAAGATTCCTACTGATGTCATTCACTTCGACACTGGTTGGTTTGGCGTGGATTGGCAATGCGACTATCAGTTTGCCAAGGATCGCTTCAAGAACCCAACAAAGATGCTGAGCGACATGAAGAAGGACGGCTTCCATGTGTGCTTGTGGCAGTTGCCTTATTTCACTCCTAAGAACAGATATTTCAATGAGTTGGTGGAGAAGGATATGTATGTTCACAATGAGAAGGGACAGTTGCCATACGAGGATGTAGTGCTCGACTTCACAAACCCAGAGACTGTGACATGGTATCAGGAGAAGCTTGGCGGATTGCTCAAGCAGGGAGTAGGCGTGATTAAGGCAGACTTCGGTGAGGCTGCTCCATTCGACAAGGCTATTTACCATAATGGCAAGGGTGGCTTGTATGAGCACAACCTCTATCCAGTGCGTTACAACAAGGCAGCTTACGACATCATCAAGAAGACAAACAATGGCGAGGGTATCATCTGGGCTCGCTCGGCATGGGCAGGCAGCCAGCGCTATCCATTGCATTGGGGTGGTGATGCGGCTACAACAAACACAGGCATTCATGGTGATTTGCGTGGCGGTTTGAGCTTTGGCTTGAGCGGTTTCAGTTTCTGGAGCAACGATATGGGTGGCTTCGTGACTAAGTCGCCAGAAAACTTATATCGTCGTTGGTTGCCATACGGATTCCTGACAAGCCATAGCCGTGCTCATGGCGTGGATACTGAGCCTTGGCTGTATAACGAGGATTTCATCAACTACTATCGCGAGTGCGCAGAGATGAAGTATAAGCTCATGCCATACGTGTATGCTCAAGCAAAGATTTGTACAGAGAATGGTTGGCCAATGCAGCGCGCGCTCTTGCTCGAATACCCTAACGATCCAGGTGCATGGACTGTTGAGGATGAATACCTCTTCGGTTCGCAGATGCTTGTTGCTCCTATGCTTGAGGATGGCACTGGTCGTGACGTCTATATTCCTGGCAAGGATAAGTGGATTGACTATCAGACAGGTAAGGTTTATTCGTCGGGATGGAACCACATAGAGTGCGGCAAGCTTCCTATCGTGATACTCGTGAAGGATGGCAGCGCCATTCCTCATGTGCCTGTGGCTCAGAGCACTGACAAGATTGACTGGAGCAAGGTTGAGTGGAAGACTTACAAGGCCGACAAGACAGCTTGCAAGGGTTGGCTGTGTCTGCCAAGTGATGGAAAGTTGCAAGAAGTGGAGAAATAAATAAGTGAAAGAAACAATTTCAAGAATAAACCTACCAAAGGTTGACTCAACAAACAACTTCGTTCGTGAGATGCTTGCGGAGGAAGGAACAGGACAGTGTATCTCGGCAAGTAGCTTGCCGGGATTCACTATTGTTGTGACAGAAGAGCAGACGGCAGGACGAGGACAGAAGGGCAACTCGTGGGAATCGGAGAAGGGGAAGAACATTTTGTTCTCTTTGCTTTGCCACCCAGAGTTCGTGAGGGCTTCGCAGCAGTTCTTGCTGTCGCAGTGCATAGCCTTGGCAATCAGGGGGGCACTGGCGGAGCATGTGGAAGGCGTTACGGTGAAGTGGCCTAATGATATATATGTGGGCGACAAGAAGATTAGCGGTACGCTGATTGAGTGCGACCTTATGGGCAAGAGCATTGCAAACTGCATCATTGGCACGGGCGTGAACATCAATCAGGAAGTGTTCGTGAGCGATGCGCCAAATCCTATTTCGTTGAAGCTGCTCACAGGCAAGGACTACGACCGCGAGGAAATACTTGCAGATATTGTGGAGCGCTTTACTACGCTGTATGACCGACTCCAGAATGGCGAGGCAGAAGCCATCAGGGATGAATACATGCAATGCTTGTATCGCAAGGATGGCATGCACGAATATGAGGATGTGAGAGGTCGCTTCATGGCTGAAATAGCAGACGTGGAACCTACGGGACACTTGCTTTTGAGGTTTGAGAATGGCAATACAGTGCGCTATGAATTCAAAGAAGTAAAATTCATTTTATAATGGAAAATCCAAAGAACATACATATTATAGATTACAACTATCCATTGCCCGACGAGAGGATAGCAAAGTTTCCATTGGCAGAGAGAGATAGCAGCAAGTTGCTGGTGTATGACAAGGGTGAGGTGAAGGAGGATGTGTTTACGTCGCTGCCAAGCTACTTGCCTAAGGGTGCGCTGATGGTGTTCAATAATACGAAGGTGATTCAGGCACGTTTGCATTTCAGAAAAGCACAAACTGATCCAGGAGTGCAGGGTGCATTGATTGAAATCTTTTGCCTTGAACCAGCTGTGCCTAACGACTATCAGTTGAACTTCTCCACAAAGGGTTGCGTGCAGTGGTACTGCCTTGTGGGCAACTCGAAGAAGTGGAAAGAGGGTAAGCTGTACAGAGAGATTGAGATGCAGGATGGACAAAGCATCAGCCTTGCATGCGAAAGAAAGGGAACACATGGCACATCGCAAGTGATAGAGTTCACTTGGGAAGGCAACTACACGTGGGCAGAGCTTCTCGACGCTGTAGGCGAATTGCCGATACCTCCATACTTGAACCGCAAGACGGAGGAAAGCGACAAGAAGACTTACCAAACTGTTTATTCAAAGATAAAAGGTTCGGTTGCTGCTCCAACCGCAGGGCTTCACTTCACGGAGCGTGTCCTCAAAGCTCTGGACGATGCAGGCTTAGAGCACGAGGAACTGACTCTCCATGTGGGAGCTGGCACATTCAAGCCTGTGAAGAGCGAAGAGATTGGTGGACATGACATGCACACCGAGCATATAGCCGTGAGAAAAGAAACTATAGAGAAACTGATTGCCCACAATGGCGAGGCGATTGCTGTTGGCACAACTTCTGTGCGCACTCTCGAAAGTCTTTACTACATGGGAGTGAAGAGTGAGGAGTTGAATACGAAGAATGTGGAGACAGGCGATGCAGAAGAGTTGCACGTCGTGCAATGGCAGCCATACGAATATGCCGAGGCTATGGGTGACATGCAGATGAGTACTGTTGAGGCTTTGCAGAGCCTTCTCAGCTACATGAATCGCCACAACCTCGATGTGCTGCAGTCAAGCACACAAATCATCATTGCGCCAAGCTATAAATACCACATTGTGAAGCGCATGGTGACTAATTTCCATCAACCACAGAGCACTCTCTTGCTTCTTGTCTCTGCTTTCGTCAATGGCGACTGGCACAAGATATACGATTATGCTCTCAGTCACGATTTCCGTTTCTTGAGCTATGGAGATTCATCGTTGTTGATGCCGTAGTAATAAAGGTTAAAGGTTAAGGGTTAAAGGTTAAAGAAATTATACTATTGACAAAGAGTGGCAAATTGCTTGCTATGCCTGTCAAACAAAACTATAATTTCTTTAACCTTTAACCCTTAACCTTTAACCTCTCATTTATATTTATTCGCTGATTTCGTTGTCCTCTTCCAAAGAGTGGAAAGAGCTGCCGTCGAAGCAGTGAGTACAAATCTGGCACTTGTCCATGCCGACAGCTTCAACGATAGTTTCGAGCTTGCTGAACTGGAGGCTGTCGAGGTTGAGACGGCGAGCAATCTCTGCCACCATAGCCTTATACTCTGGCGAATCAGTTGTTGCGTATGCCTTCAGACGATCTGCAGGAACATCCACGTTGTCCACCTCGCCTTGCACATCGGCAAGCATGGTTGCTGTGTCGCTGTGAGTCTCGAAATCCTTGATGACACGGCGAGCGATAAGCTCAAGCTCGTTCTTTGATGCTGAGAAATTGATGAAAGGACAAGCATAGATGAGTGGAGGACAAGCAATGCGCATGTGCACTTCCTTTGCACCGAGATCCTTGAGCACCTTAGTGTTCTCGCGAAGCTGCGTGCCGCGCACGATTGAATCGTCGCAGAAGAGACAGCGCTTGTTTTCGAGCATATCCTTGTTTGCAATAAGCTTCATCTTAGCCACGAGGTTGCGCATGTTCTGGTTGGCTGGCATGAATGAGCGTGGCCATGTTGGAGTGTATTTCGAAATGCCGCGCTGGTAAGGAACTTGATGACCAGCCGCATAGCCGAGAGCCATGCCAATGCCTGAATCTGGAATGCCGCCTACGCAGTCAACCTCTGTTGGGTCTTCCTTGCCCATCTTGCAACCTGTGTGGAAACGCATAGCCTCCACGTTTCTGCCTTCGTAGCTCGATGTTGGGAAGCCATAGTAAATCCAAAGGAAAGAACAAATCTGCATCTTCTTGTTTGGCTTGCGAAGCTGCTCCATGCCATCAGGACGGAGACGTACAATTTCGCCAGGACCAACATAGTATGAGGTTTCGTAGCCGAGATTTGGGAAAGCAGTAGATTCGCTTGTTGCTGCCATTGCGCCTTCCTTTTGTCCAACCACGATTGGAGTGCGTCCCCATGCATCACGAGCAGCGATGATGCCATCTTCTGTGAGAAGAAGCATTGAACATGAGCCTTTCACCATCTTGAACACATTCTCAATGCCATCAACGAACGACTTGCCCTTGATGATGAGCAAGCCAATAAGCTCTGTTGGATTGATCTTGCCGCTGCTGAACTCGCTGAGGTGCATGTTCTCTTGCAAGAGATGCTCAGCTATTTCCTCTATGTTGTTTATCTTTGCCACTGTGACGAGGGCAAAGCGTCCGAGGTGACTGTTCATCAGCATTGGCTGAGCGTCGGTGTCGCTGATGATACCTATGCCTGCAGTGCCGTTGAACTTGTCGAGCTCTGGCTCGAAGCGAGTGCGGAAATAAGTATTTTCGAGATTGTGGATTGAACGGTAGAAGCCCGTTTCTGGACTAAATGTAGCCATACCTCCGCGACGTGTGCCGAGGTGTGACTGATAATCTGTGCCGTAGAAGAGATCTGCTGCGCACTTCTCCTTTGCTACGGTTCCGAAGAAACCTCCCATAAAGATGTAGTGTTTGTTTTATTGTAATATGGTGCAAAGGTAAACATTTTCCACGAATAATAAAGAGAGTGGCAGCGAAAAGTTCATTCGCTGCCACTCTTTTTTGACGTAGGTCACAAAAAATTAGAAACTCAAGTCAACGCCGATGCCAAATACGTGATTTGTGCGAGCGAAGCAATCCTTCACTTCTGGCATTGGGAGAGATGCGCCACCCATTGAGATTGCGTGGGCTGCAGTTGTGCGATTATAATCAGAATAGTTTGTCTTGAAATATGCAGCCTGAATCTTCACGCAGTCACAGATCTGGTATGATGCGCCAATGCCGAAGCTCCATGAATTTACCACGAATGACATGTCGTTCATGTATTCATCAGTGAGGCCATAGCGAGTGATCTGGAAACCACCACTTACTGTGAGCTTGTCTGTTGGATCCCATTCCACGCCGCCAAGGTATTCGTTCGTGCCACCATCGAGAAGCTTCTCCTGATGATTATATTGATGAGCATCAGTATCATAATAGTGGTGATAACCAGCATTGATGCGAACATTATCCACTGGCGACCATTGAGCTCCCACTGTGAGAAGCGCAGGCGAATCTTCAGGAACGTAAGAGCCATCTCTGAACTTGTTCACTGCAGGAATGATGCTTGCCTCCTCAACAGTTGACTTATTCTTCATGCGCATACGAGTCTTGAACTCATACTTTGCACCAAAGTTGAACTGACCAATCTTGTAGTCAAGGCCAATGATTGGAGCAATGCCCCAGCCAACTTGATCAGACTGAAGGTTGACGCCATTTGAGTATGGAGCAAGCACGCCAGCTTGCGCTTCGAGCTGCTGAGCTGTAGATAGCAGAGTTTGTCCTTTTGCCACAAGTTCCTGTACGGCAGGCATCTGCATTGCTTGTTCCTGAGTCATGCCTGCTGCCATGTATGCACCTACATACTGGCCAATGCCCATCTGGATAGCATCGCCAGCAGTCAAGACGCCATCCTGAATCTTGCCAAAGAACTGTGGAAGAGTGAGAGAGCCCATGTCAGTTACCGCCTTGAGGTTCTCAAGCTTTGCCTTGTAAGTTGCATCGCCATAAAGCACGCGCAAACCTCCATAAATAGAGAGATTGTCATTCACCTTGTATGCGGTACCTGCTGTGATGCCAAAATAGTACTGACGTCCCTGCATGTAGCCATCCACATCGTAGCCCTTCACTGAAGGAACATTTATTCCGCTTGCTCCGAGCTGTGATGCCACGCCGCCAAGCAAAGAGCCAATGCCTCCCACATAGCTTTCAAACGATCCAAGACCATCGGCAAACTCACATTTGCCACCACCGCCTACAATGGCAAAGCCACCTTGGAAACTCCAGTCACCTGTGTTGTAGGCAGCCTGGAAAGAAGGAATTACAGGAGCAGATGCTTCACCTTTATATAATTTAGCAGGATTGCCATTGTTCTTGGCACCAAGAGCGAAAAATGGGTTTGTGGTGAGAACAGAGCGACTCTGAGTCGCATTCTGGAAATTCAAGCTGAGATGAAATCCTTCTGGCATGAAGGCAACGCCCGCTGGGTTGCTGTACACTCCATCGATGCCTATAGCACCGTCACGAGCAGGATTGCGAAGGAATGAAATGTTCTGATTCGTGTTGGTCAAAATGCCACCAGCTAATGCTGTTTCACTAAACAGGATTGCTGCTAAAAGAGATGTTTTAATCCTCATATTGTTCAATATTTACAAAAAATTAATGCAAAGGTACGCAAAAACCTTGGAATCACGAAAGATTTCCCCTTCAAATGTAAAATATCTTTAACAAACGCCCATTCTTTCATGAAAAATTGACTAAATTTGCACTCAAACTACATTTACAGCAATTATGAAAAAAACTATCACATCATTAGCGCTTCTTGCCTCGCTTGTAGCAGTTCCTGCATTTGCAGAGAACGAAAATGAGGAGACAATCAAGGCAGAACAAGCAACAAGTGAATCAGAGTTTGCAACAGACGAGAAACTGGAAGAAGGATTCATCACATCTTATATTAATAGTGCAATTGCATCAGGCATGGAGAGTGCCGCTATGCCAGCAGATGACAAACCAGAACTGAGCCGCAAGCTGACCGATTATGCCAGCGCACCTAAGTTTGGAGGCTACTTCATAGGCAAATACGACTATACTGACCGTGAGGGGCAGAGCACAAGCGGGGGCTTCTCGCAGCGATTGGTGCGCCTGTATGTCGATGGCACCATCCTCAACGACTTCGCTTACCGCATTCAGCTTCAGACAAACAATGCCTCTTTCCACATGAAGGATTTCTTCGTGGAGTGGAAGAAATATCCAGAGTTCAAGGTGAAGATAGGTCAGTACAAGCGCGCCTTCGGTTTTGAGAACCCAATGAACCCATGGGATGTGGGAGCTGGCGACTATTCGCAGCTCACAAAGAAGCTCACTGGCCACAACGACTATATTGGTGCAGAAAGCTCAAGCTCTGGCGGTCGCGACCAGGGCATACAGGTGCAGGGCGATCTCTTCCCAACAGGCAGCGACCAGCATCGCCTCCTCCACTATCAGCTTATGATTGCCAACGGTCAGGGTGTGAACACAGCCGATGCCAACAAGAAGAAGGACATCATTGGCACGCTGCAGGTGCAGCCAGTCAAGGGACTCTTCATCGGCTTCTTCGGCTGGACAGGCGACTTCACAAGCAATGGCGTCACCGTAGGCAGAAACCGCTACATGCTCTCCGCTAAGTATGACAAGAACGACTGGACTGTACGCGCAGAATATGCTCACTCCACAGGTCACAAAATCAGCGACTACAACAGCAGCACCAAAACATTCTCAGGCGCCGGCAAGGCTGATTCCTGGTACGCCACAGTAGGCATCCCTTGCACTCCTTGGCTCAAGACATACGTGAAGTATGACGCTTACCGCGATCAGGCAGACTGGGCTTCAGCAAAGACAATCTACAGCATTGCGCCAAACATCCAGATTCACAAGAACCTCATGCTTCAGTTGCAGGTGAATCACGTTCACGACCGTCTCTCTGCCGACAAAGACTATAACGAGATTTGGGCAGAAACTTACGTGAGATTCTAATATAAAAAGAGGAGGAACAACGTTAAAGGTCGCTTCGCTCGCATATTTCATTTCTACAAAACAAAAAGGCTACGAAATAGCGAGAATAAAGCGACTTGCAGCGTTTTTTCTCGCTTACCTATTTGTGACTATTATTTTTTTGCATATATTTGCAACAAAATAACGACTCATGGTTATGGAGAAAAGAGCGGAATACATACAGAGTATCGAAATTAAAGCTTTGTGGAAGGGCGGCAGACACGTCAAGTGGGAACTGCAGCCTGATGTGAACATATTGAGTGGCATAAATGGTGTGGGTAAAAGCACTATCATCAACCATTCTATTCATGGTCTCAGCCTAATTGACACCGGAGAGCTAAAGCCTGGCGAAGTGACTACGGGGGTGAGCATCAAGCTTTATCCAGAAGGTGCTACGAGCATAAAGTATGATGTGATTCGCTCTTTCGATCGTCCCTTGCTGCATGGCGACTTGCTTGAGAAGCTTGCCGACAGTCGTGTGAAGACAGAACTGGACTGGCAGGTGTACAGATTGCAGAAGCGATACCTCGACTATCAGGTGAACATTGGCAACAAAATCATTGAGTTGCTCACAAGTGGCGATCCTGAGGACCAGGTGAAGGCTGCCGAAGTGAGTGCGCCAAAGAAA
Source organism: Bacteroidaceae bacterium (assembly GCA_045600665.1). Classification (GTDB taxonomy): domain Bacteria; phylum Bacteroidota; class Bacteroidia; order Bacteroidales; family Bacteroidaceae; genus Minthosoma. Next base: position 7,459 of record JAZRYI010000106.1, on the reverse strand, counting down.
ATGTTTCAAGACATGATGGACAATCTCTTGCAAGACACGCACAAGAAGATTGACCGCAAGAGCAACGAGATACAATTCATCCAAGGCGATACTGTTCTCACACCTTACCAATTGTCTTCGGGTGAGAAGCAAATGCTGGTAATACTCCTCACGGTATTGGTTGAAGATGGAGAGCATTGCGCTCTCATCATGGACGAACCAGAGATCTCGCTCCACATCGATTGGCAACAGAGACTCATCAGCCTTATCCGCCAACTCAACCCTAATGCACAAATCATACTTTCCACTCACTCCCCTGCTCTCATCATGGATGGATGGCTCGGCAACGTGACTGAAGTGGAGGAGATAAGTGAGTAGATGAGGTTAGTGATGAGAGGTTAGAGGTTAGAGATGAGAGGTTAGAGTGTAGAGAATCGTGAAGAAGTTAGTTTCAAATATAAATTCGGCATATCTTGAAGCGGCGAACAAGCTTCGTCCGCGAAAGAAAAAGAAGAGGATTGTGGCATACGTGGAATCGTATGACGATATTTTCTTCTGGCGAAGTGTGCTAAGTGAGTTTGAGACTGATGACCAGGAATTTGAGGTCATGTTGCCTTCACGCACAAATCTAAACCGAGGCAAGAAGACCGCAATGATGAATAAGCTGGGCGAGAACTTAGGTTCATGGATGATTGCCTGCGTTGATGCCGACCTCGATTACCTGCTGCAGCGCCACACGCAGAACTCTGCACGAATGCTGGACAATCCGTATGTCGTTCACACCTATGCTTATGCCATTGAGAGTTTCCAGTGCTATGCCCCTTCGCTGCACAATGTGTGCGTGATGGCAACCCTCAACGACCGCAACATCTTCAACTTCGAAGAATATCTGAAACAGTACTCCGTGATAGTTTACGAACTCTTCGTATGGCTTGTCTGGATACATAGAGAAGGACGATTCAGCGATTTCCCACTTTCTTCGTTCAACAATATCTGCTCCGTCGAGCAGCTGAACGTATGGAAGCCATTGCCTGCCCTCGAACAGCTGCGCAAGAACGTGAATCGCAAGATTGCCTACCTGCAGCGCACTGTGCAAGCGGCAAAGGGAAAGCTCACTCCGCTGAAGGCAGAGCTTGAGAAATTGGGAGTGACGCCAGAGACTACGTATATGTACATACAAGGACATCACTTGATGGAAAATGTGGTAGGCTCAGCCATCGACCCTGTGTGCACAATCCTTCGCCGAGAACGCGAGAAAGAAATCAAAATGCTTGCAGGTTCCAACATCAAGCAGATGGACAACGAACTGGCTTGCTATCAGCACAGCCAAGCACCTGCCGATCAAATGATAAGGCGAAACACCCAATATAAAGATGCTCCGCCTTATAAAAGAATTCTCGAACATGTCGCCACTATTTTAGGAAATGTGGAAAAAGAAAATGAAGAATGAAATCTCGCAAGGTTTCACTCTTCATTTTTTATTGTTCATTTTCAATATGCCTGTTCATGCACACCAGCCACAGCACGACCTGATGGCTCGTTCATGTTCTTCCAAGCCTCGTCCCACTCCAAAGCCTTTGCAGTAGAGCAAGCAACCGATGCCTCGTGTGGCACGCTCTTTGCAGCGCTCTCGCTTGGGAAATGCTCCTCGAAGATTGAACGGTAATAGTATTCCTCCTTGTTCATAGGAGTGTTGATAGGGAAGCGTTCTGCTGCATGTGCCATCTGCTCGTCAGTCACAAGCTCATTAGTCATAGCCTTGAGAGAGTCGATCCAGTTGTAGCCAACACCATCAGAGAATTGCTCCTTCTGTCGCCAAGCCACGCTCTCAGGAAGCATGTCGGCAAATGCCTCACGCACCACCTTCTTTTCTATATCCTTGCCTGGACACATCTTATGTTCTGGGTTCAAGCTCATTGCCACGTCGAGGAACTCCTTGTCGAGGAATGGCACACGTCCTTCCACGCCCCATGCCGAGAGCGACTTGTTGGCGCGCAAGCAGTCATACTGATAGAGCTTGCCAAGTTTGCGAACTGTCTCCTCGTGGAACTCCTGTGCATTTGGTGCTTTGTGGAAATAGAGATAACCGCCGAACACCTCGTCAGCACCCTCACCACTGAGCACCATCTTGATACCCATGCTCTTGATGACACGAGCAAGGAGGTACATAGGAGTGCTGGCACGAACGGTAGTGACATCGTATGTCTCAATGAAGTAAATCACATCTCGAATAGCATCAATGCCTTCCTGCACCGTATAGTTTATCTCATGGTGAACTGTTCCAATATAGTCTGCCACAACCTTAGCCTTTGCCAAGTCAGGAGCACCCTTCAATCCCACAGCAAATGAGTGAAGACGAGGCCACCAAGCCTTTTCGTTGCCATCGGTTTCGATACGGTTGCTTGCAAACTTCTTTGCCACAGCACTTGTCACAGACGAGTCGAGACCACCAGAGAGAAGCACGCCGTATGGCACGTCGGACATGAGCTGACGCTTCACAGCCGCTTCGAGTGCATCATGCACAGCATCAACGCTTTCCTTGTACGAAAGAGCCGCTGTCTTTCCTGTCTCACCGCTGCATTCACCAGGCATCTTGCTCATCCACTCGCGAGTGTACCACTTAGTCATCTCGCCAGTCTTGCTCCAATAGTAGTGTCCTGGGAGGAAAGGCTCATATTCGTCACAGAAGCCTTCAAGAGCCTTGAGCTCAGAGCCGACATACATCTTGCCGTCTTTGTCCTTACCTATATATAAAGGAATAACACCTATAGGGTCGCGACCAATGATGAACTCATCATTTTCCTCGTCGTAGAGTGCAAAGGCAAAGATGCCGCTGATTGTCTCAAACAGCTTATTGATTGCTGCAGCCTTGTCTGATGCACCAAGCACAGTCTCTTTGTACAACGCAAGTATCACCTCACAGTCAGAACCAGTCTGGAACTCGTAGCTGGTAGATAGGCGGCGACGAATTTCACGATGATTATATATCTCACCATTCACAGCGAGAATCTGCTTTCTGTCAGGAGTAAACAATGGTTGACCGCCTGATTCAGGGTCAACGATAGAGAGTCGCTCATGAGCGAGGATGGCAGTCTTGCCAACGTAGATGCCCGACCAGTCTGGTCCGCGATGACGGATCTTCTGTGACATCTTCAATGCTTTCTTTCTCAGTTCGGGAGTTTGTTCCTTAATGCCGAACATTCCTACAATTCCACACATAGTTTTTATTCTGTATTTATGTTTCTATTTCCTTTTGTTAGTGTTTGCGGGTGCAAAGGTAACACTTTTCCATATACAAACAAAGAAAAACTACAAAAATGTTAGCATATTATGTTTTTATATTACATTTTACCACAAAACAAACAAAAAGTGCTTGCATTTTGCAACACAAGCACTTTTATCCTTTACACTATTTATACACTTAGAATTTGCTAACCAATACAAATTCACTTATAGAATCATGCATAAACACAAATAAGACTTATTCAGCATCTAAAACATCTGCATCTGTAACAATTTCCAAATCAATGCTACCTGTAAGCATTTGCTCTACAGCAATTTTTGTCACGTCTATTTCTGGTGAGATATACTCTTTCATTGATTCTTTCTTTTTTATGGTTATTTTACTTCATGATTTTCTTTGTTCCCTGCTTGCTCTTGAGGATATTGATGCCCTTTGCCTCTGCATTCATGCGAATGCCAGACACTGAGTACACCTCGTATTCACTATCTACAGCCTCAACACCATCAATAGCAGTCGCATCGTCCCCCACTCCGATAGTGACAAGACGCTTGCCCGATACCTCAGATGCGTTATAGAGTACAACTTGATCCATATCGATATATGCACGGTTCGCACTGCATTTGCTGCCTGCTGCGCACTTGCCAATCTTGTTGTTTGCAATCACATATTTACCAGCAATATTGTTAAGGTCTGTGAATGTGCCTACCAAACCATTGCTGCTGCCAGCGATGCTAACAGGCTCTGTGCTGTATGTAGCAGTAATCTTGTCTGCTGTAGCCTTGAATATGTAAGGAACGCCTGCAACTAGTTCATCCTCCACTGCTTCTGCAATGATAGATGAAGGATTAGCACCACTCATTACTTTGCCATTGATGCTGTAAATCTCCGCGCCTTTAACGTCGCTAAGCTTCACGTTCCAAGGAAGACAGATTGTGCCGTAGTTGCCAGATGTTGTTGTGCGTGAATACTTTCCGCACACCGTGCAGTTCCAAGTGGTATTGTCATCTATTTGGATGCTCGCATTCGATGCGTCAGTCACCAAAGCGTTCTTGATTGCAGGGCTATACTCTCCTATAGGGGCACTTTCGTTTGCTTTCAGGTAAAGCGTCACAACCGTTCCGTTTCCTGGTGCTGTTACTTTATTGCTGTTGTGGTAAGCAATCACTCGGTACGCTTTGCCTTCTTCCTGTGCACCAACAGAGAATACATACTTTTTTGTTCTCTCTGTGTACTCTGGGGCATAATCATCATCGTTTTCGTCTATCACGATTATACCCTCTGGCACACATATATCGAACTGGAACGATACAATGTCAATGGAATTGTCAAGACTAATATTCAAAGCCTTAATCTCTCCGCGATTGATAGTGAGATTATCGGCAGAGAACTTGAACTGCTGTGCATTTGATACTATGCAAGCCATGAGCAGTTGCAAAATGATAATTAATTTCTTCATATTTAGTTTATTATATACGATTATTGTTTTTGATTCATTAATATGCTGATGATTGCGGAAATGTCTGCCACGTTTACACTACCATCACCATTAGCGTCGGCTGCCTTCATGTTTATTTTACCTTGTGGATATCCCATGATTATGCTGATGACTGTAGAGATATCTGACACGTTCACTTTGCCATCGTCGTTAGCATCGCCAATCTCGTAGCTATCATCTATCATATATCTGTATTCTACCACATCACTATCATACAAGCCAGGAACAACAGCAATTGCATTGATGATTACGTTCTCATTTATGGCAATTGGCTCTGTGTATTGTATTCTATGAGCCTCGTCGCATGGACAAGTACCATCGAGGGTGTAATATATTGTAGCACCTTCCGTCTCGCACGAAAGTTCAACCGTTGTGCCTTTTGATACTGTCTCGCCATTCGGAATGCTTGCTACAGGCGCAGCAACCAAATCTCCCACGCTCTTAACTTGCACTTTCGACGAAGCAGAAACATCAGAGCCTTCAACGTCAAACTCAATCATAGCTCCACCTGGCAATTCACCTTCTATTGTCAATGCAACAGAGCCATCCTCTTCGATTTCTAAGTCAGTAGCGCTGATTGATGCAATCATAGACGAAGAAGTCTTTACATTTAGTTTTCTGCCAGCAGAAGCTTCCTTTGGCAAAACCAATATGCGTAATGCCCTTTCGCCTTGATAAGGAACAGTCACAGTGGCATCCACAACAATTTCGGAAATTTCAGGCTCTATCTTCACAGTTTCTTGATGATCAGCAGTCATAGAAACACCGCAATAGCTTTCCACTTCCTTGTGTACGGTAACCACCACATCGTCAGATGTGTTGAATCTGGTGCCTGACACAAACTTAACCTTCTGCACGTACGTTTCACCACTCAGAGGAGCTTGCTCTGCATTAATCAATTCTATCGTGCCTTGCTCATCTTCACCATTGCGTGTAACGGTGATGTTGGATTCTATCATCGTAGCTGGCAGCATGTATTTAGTCATGTCGATTGTTATGCCGCTTTCAGTGCCACGCATCTGCTTTACTGCTGGTGGCGTGCTCTGCTTCATTGCAATGTTCACATCAAGCTGTGGAGGAGGAACAGGAAGCCATTCTGAATAAGCAGTTTCATAACCTTCCTTTTCATATTTCACCTGCCACATACCCTGAGGTACATCCCAGCGATAGAAACCTTCCTTATCTGTTTTCAGTGGGTTCTGCTGCGAATAGTCTTCTGCATTCCAGATTACCGCTTCTTCGTTAATGTCACCATACATGTCTTCTGTCTGCACTTTCTGATAGCAAGTTGCAGTTACACCTTCAAGGCGATTGCTGAGAACAGCTTCATAGACGTAGCCTGATGGATCAATTATACCTGTAGAACCAGAACCAATAAAATCAGGTTTGTTGTCAGACTTTTCATCTAATGGCTCATCATCTTGGTCATCTTGGTCATTATCTCTTGTACATTTCTTATAATTTAATTCTATATCATCCAGCAATGTAAAATACTTGTTCATTCTAAAATTATAATTCATTGGTGCCCAGCGCGTGAATTCCTCATACTCACCATGAAAGTCGCCAAAATCAGAAACACGTTTTACTGTATTACTCATACCGTCTAAGACGGTACTAAATGAGATTCCTAAAAAGGTTTTTAGAAATTTTGACATCATATTAGAACTTACTTCATTTGTCTGCTTCAGCAATTTAGAACTTATTTCATTTGTCCGCTTCACCAATGAAGCAATTACTTTGGTATTAGGCCCTAACTTCCAATATCTTGCAAGAACTGCAGGTCCTTTCAATCCAACAGCAGTAATAGCTGCATCGAATATTGCACTATATGCTATTTTTCTCTTATATATGTTTGTATACTCATATAATTGCTCAACAAACTTTTCATCGTCCTCCTTATACATTTCTATTTCTGTGAGGAATTGATTGATTACACCTTCAGACAAACGAAGAGAGCCATCACTGCATCGAACAAACAAATGGTCACGAGTAGTATTATTTATTTCATTCAGATTCCAAGCGTATGACTTACGCAAATCATGCATACAATCCAAATCACTCTTTATGTTCAAATAAGGTATGGCAGTTTTAATAAACCCTCCTAACGTCTGCCCCCAATTAACAACATCAAGAAAATCAAACGGCAGATTTATATGTATATTTATCGGAGCCTTCCTTTGATTCTTTTTAGAGAAGTCAAAGGATAGTTCGTACGCAACACTATCTGCCAAATCTACTACACTAATGTTCAGGGCTGACTCGGAAATATCTATATGATGACAATGTGCTTTTCCTTCATCATCAATATAATAATCAAAATCTACCGAATCAAGATACTTTATTGTTTCGTCCAAATCCAACTGTGTAATTGTTACTGTTCCCAATGAAGTGCCAGTATCAATGAGATTCAAACTTACTGTATTTATATCATCACTTATATATTCAAGATCATAATGCTCTTCTGAATAATTATAGAATGCCTGTGCACAATTAGATAATATTTGTATCTGTTCTTCTATAGATTCTGCATTGTCAAATTCTTCTTGAGGAACATGATCATACTCCACTTTTACATTCTGAGGCAATCTACTTGCACTTGAGTACTTTGTTGTTGCCACCCACTTACCTTGCTTACCATCGAACGTGGCAGGCAAAGTGCGTACAGTTCCATCACTATTTAGAACCTTGATGTTCACATTCTTTACAATAGAACTGTCATTTTTTGTGAAGTCTGCAAGGAA